>NZ_JAHACR010000211.1 GCF_018375725.1 Burkholderia sp.
GCCGCGTCCCGCGCGGGACGCGGCCTGACCGCCGGACGGCGCCCGAAATGATCCGTTACCGTTTTGCCCAGCGTTTCATCATCGCGCCGTCTAAGCTTAAGCATCGGCACGCCGCCAGCCTTGGCGGAGGACATCATGAAACCCGCACTTGCCGTCGCGGCGCTCGCGTGCGCGACGCTCTCCGGCTGCTACTACCCGTACGGCTACTACGCAGCGGCGCCGGCCCCGGAACCTGTGCAGACGGCACCGGTGTATGTCGCGCCCGCACCCGCCTACTACTATCCGGCCCCGGCCTACGCGCCGGCATGGGGCGGCTGGTGGGGACCGTCGCTGTCGCTCAACTTCGGATTCGGCGGCCGCGGCGGCTGGCGCCACCATTGACCGAGACGACATTTCCCGTTTCTTGCTGTTTCATCCGATCGTGAAACGCCGGACTGCCGGTGCGGTGTAAGATGCATCGCATCCCTTTCCCCGGCCGTCCGGCCCACGATCGATGTCGCCCAAGAACGCTTTCCTGCTGACCGTGCTCGCCGCCCTGTGGGGCGCGTCGTTTCTGTTCATCCGCGTCGGTGTCGCAGAGTTCGGCGTCGCGCCGCTGATGGCGCTGCGCGTCGGCATCGGCGCGCTGTTCCTCATCGGCCTTGCGCTGACACGCATCAAGCCCGCAGACCTTGCCGCCCAGTTGCGCCGCCATGCGCGGCCGCTGTTCGTCGTCGGCGTGCTCAACTCGGGCGCGCCGTTCTGCCTGTTCGCGTTCGCCGAGCTGACGCTGTCGGCCGGCGTGACATCGGTCATCAACGCGACGACGCCGCTCTGGGGCGCGCTCGTCGCGTATCTGTGGCTGAAGGACAAGCTGTCGCTGCCGCGTGCGCTGGGTCTCGTGATCGGTTTCGCCGGCGTGCTCACGCTCGTCTGGGATCAGGTCGTCAGCGCGCACGGCGATGCGTCCGCCGGCGCGACCGCGCTCGCTGCCGCCGCGGCGCTCGGCGCGACGCTCCTGTACGGCATCGCCGCCAATTACACGAAGCGCAAATTGAGCGGCGTCGATCCGCTCGTCAACGCAACCGGCACCATGATCGGCTCGACGCTGCTGCTGGTACCGTTCGCGATCGCGACGTGGCCGGCCGCGCCGGTCAGCGCATCCGCCTGGGGCGCGGTTCTCGCACTCGGCATCGCGTGCACGGGCATCGCGTACTTCATCTTCTTCTACCTGATCGCACACGTCGGGCCGGCGCGCGCGATCACCGTGACATTCGTGATCCCGGTTTTCGGCCTGCTGTGGGGCACGCTGTTCCTGGGCGAACGCATCTCGGCCGTGATGCTGGAAGGCTGCGCGATCGTGCTCGTCGGCACCGCGCTCGCGACCGGCGTGATCAAACGCATCCCGGGCATGCGGCCGCGCGGCGGCGAAGCGGCGTGAGTCTGGAGTTACCCTGATACGCGAACCGGCGAGACCTCGATACACTGCATCAACTATTCGCAGGAGGCCGCCAGGATGAACGAGAATCTTCCGCGCCCGCCTGCGCGTGCGGCGGTTTGTGCCGCGTACGTCGCGGCGCGCGGCGATTCCGTATCCGCCTCCGGCTTCGCGTCCGGGCGCCGCTGACATGCCGGCCGCCCGCGACCTGTCTCTCGACGCCCTGCTCTGCCATCTCACGCCGACGCCCGGCGGCTGGCTGGCCGATTATCACGGCGCCACGCTGCGCAGCGTGTTCCAGCCCGTGCTGTCGATCACACACAAACGCGTCGTCGGATACGAAGCGCTGCTGCGCGTCGTCGATGCGGCGGGCGCGGCGATTTCACCGGGCGCCTTGTTCGACAAGACCCGCGGCGTGGCCGAATCCCTGCTTCTCGACCGGCTTGCCCGCTGTCTGCATACCGCCAATTTCGTCGCGCAAGGCATCGGCGACGGCTGGCTGTTCCTGAACGTGGTGCCGCGCGTGCTCGATTCGGGCCTCGTACAACGGGAATTCGTCGAAGCGCTGTGCAAGCATTTCGCGTTGCCGCCGAACCGGATCGTGCTCGAAGTCGTCGAAAAGCCGTCGCGCGACGAAGCGCAGCTCGCCCGCACGATCGACATGATGCAGCATCGCGACTTCCTGATCGCGATCGACGACTTCGGCACCGGCTTCTCCAATTTCGACCGCGTATGGCGTGCACGGCCCGACATCGTCAAGCTCGACCGCTCGCTCGTCGAACGTGCGACAGGCGGCAGCGAAGACCGCCGCATCATGCACCACCTCGTATCGATGCTGCATCAGGCGGGCGCGATGGTGCTCGCGGAAGGTGTCGAAAGCGACGACGCACTGCAGGCGCTGATGGAGGCCGACATCGATTTCGTGCAGGGCTTCCAGTTCGGACAGCCGGATCCGTCGATCGCCCGCGCGAGCGCGGCGGCGCCCGCGATGCTCGATGCCGCGTGGCAGCGCTTCATTGCGCGGCGTCAAGCGCAGCCGCACAACGCGCAACCGGGATTCGACGCGATCGAGCGGCTGGTGCTCGCTGGCTCGGCCGCGTTCGCGGCCACCGGCAGCCTGCCGGAAGCCGCGCAGCGCGTGCTCGTGGTGCCGGCCGCGCGCCGCGTGTTCGTGACGGACGAAGTCGGCGAACAGTTCCTGCCGTCGATCGGCACACAGCCGCACGATCGCAATCCGGTGGCGACCCGCCTCGCGCCGCTGTTTCCGGAAACGCACAGCAACTGGTCGCGGCGGCCGTATTTCCAACGGGCGATCGCGGCACCCGGCCGCGTTGCGCTGATGGGCCCGCACTTCTCGCTGACCGAGGGCTGCGACTGTTACACCGCCGCCGTCGCGACGCTCGTGCACGAGCGTCTCGTCGTGTTTTGCGTCGACTTCGTACTCGACAGTGCCGGAACCGTGATGCGCTGACCCGGCAGCGACGGCTCGGCGCATCAACGGCACGTGCTTCAGCCGCGCGCTGCATCGCACGGCGGCGCCCAGTCGCGATGCCGGTCACCTTCGCCTCGCTGCCAATCTGCTCGACTCGCGCCGGACACCGCCGCCTGCCGCAGATGCATCACGTATTACGCCCGCACCTTGCCTCGCCCCGATTTCACATCGCTGCGACGCGCCTTGTGTTCCAGCCGCCGCTCCTTCGATGCGCGTGTCGGACGCGTGGCGATGCGCGCACGCGGCGTGACCGCAACGCTGCGGATCAATGCGTCGAGTCGCGCGAGTGCGGCTTCCCGGTTTTTCTCTTGCGTCCGGTGCTCCTGCGATTTGATCACCACGACGCCCTCGCGCGTGATGCGCTGGTCCGACAGCGCAATCAGCCGCTCCTTGATGAGCGGCGGCAACGACGAGGCGCGGATGTCGAAACGCAGGTGAATCGCGCTCGACACCTTGTTGACGTTCTGACCGCCCGCGCCTTGTGCACGCATCGCCGTCCATTCGACCTCGGCGGGATCGAGCGTATAGCGGATCATCATCGTCGTGCTGCCGTGCGTTGCGGCGCGAGCGCCTCGTCGATACGCGCCGCGAGGCCGGAGTCGCGCTGCGTGCGGGTCGCGATCGCCTGCGCCAGCACGCGTCGCGAGCCGATCACCTGCACGCGCGTGCGTGCGCGCGTCACCGCGGTGTAGACCAGTTCGCGCGTCAGGACGCGCCCGAACGTGGCCGGCAGCACGAGCGCGGCCTCGTCGAACTCCGAGCCCTGTGATTTGTGGACGGTCAGCGCGAACGCGGTTTCGTGCGGTGGCAGCGCCGCCGGCGATACCGCGCGCGCGGTGCCGTCCGCCCGCTTGAACCAGACGCGCAACACGCCCTGTGCATCGGGCAGCGCGATACCGATGTCGCCGTTGAAGAGCCCGAGCGCGTAATCGTTGCGCGTCACCATGATCGGGCGCCCGGTGAACCAGTGCGCACCGACCGCGAGCGGCACGCGTGCGGCACGGCGCACATGCGACGCGACGAGCGCGTTGACGTGCTCGGCGCCGCGCATGCCGGTACGCGTCGCGCACAGGATACGGAAGCGGTTCAGCGCATCGAACAGCGGCAGCGGGTCGGGCTCGGCAGCAGCAAGCGTCCGGCGCAGCGCGTCGAGATAAGCGGAGAAGCGCTGCGCGAGCCGTTCGATCGTCGATGCCGCGAGCGTCTCGCCCGCGTCTTCGTGGAACGATGCGGCTGGCGCATCGTCCGCTGCGTCGGTGCGCGGGGAATCCGATCCGTCGTCCGTCGGCAGCGCGTCGAGCGCATCCTGCACATCGCCGCGGCGAATCGCCAGCGACAGGCGACCGATCGGCGAATCAAGCCCGAAGCGGTAATTGCGCTCGAGCCAGACGACGCAATCGGCAAGCGGCGCAGGCGCGGCAGCGGTCGCGGCCGCGCCGCATGCGTCGGCCGTCGCAACAGCCCGCTGCGCGTCGCCCGCGTCGAATGGCGCGACGTCCGCCGCGTCCAGCCACGCGAGTTCGCCGGCCTCGATCCACGCGGGCGCATCGCCCGCGTCATGGCCTGTTTCCGGAGCGATCGGTGCGGTGGCGGCCTCATTGTCGTCGAACAGCGCGGCCTGCCGCGTGTCGGACTGCGCCGGCGCCGCAGCGGTAAACGCCGATCCTGCGGACCGCACGACGGAAGCCTCCACGCCGTCCGGCACCGGCAATGCCGCAACAAACGCGGCTTCGTCGATGCCAAGCGCCTGCGCGATGCGTGTGCGCGCCGCCGCACTGAATGACGGCCGCGCGCTCAATTCTGCAAAAACAGCCCCCGCCTCGACCGCCGCGAGCTGGTCCTTGTCACCGAGCAACACAAGCCGCGCGCCCGGCGCGAGCGCGTCAAGCAGGTGTGCGGCCAGCGCGACGTCGATCATCGACGCCTCGTCGACGACGATCAGATCGTATGGAAGCGGATTGTCCCGATGATGGCGAAAGCCGGCCGCGCCGCCGCCGCCCAGCAGGCGGTGCAACGTGTACGACGTGCTCGGCAGACGCGCGGCAAGCTCGGGCGGCAGATCGCCCGCACGCGCGTGCAACGCTTCCTGCATTCGCTGCGCCGCCTTGCCGGTCGGTGCAGCGAGCGCGATCCGGAGATCGGGATGCGCATCGAGCAGGCATGCCAGCACGCCGACGACCGTGGTCGTCTTGCCGGTGCCCGGTCCGCCGCTGACAATCGTGACACGGCCCGTCAGCGCGACGACCGCCGCGACACGCTGCCAGTCCACCTCGCCCTTCGCCGGCCCGAAGTAGCGGGCCAGCCGGTCGCGCAATATGCCAGGCGCAAGCGCATCGCCCGCGCGATCGGCGACATCCGCCTGCGCGACGAGCGCGCCGGCAAGCCGCCGCTCGTAATCGAAATAGCGCGCGAGATAGAGCCGATCGTACCGGTCGACGATGAGCGGCCGCTCGGCGCCCCGCTCGAGCGTGCCGAACGCGACGACGCCGCTCGCCGCAAGCGCCGCGCGCACATCGGCCAGCGGCTCGTCGTAGCGCTGCGCCAATGCGCCGAGCGACACACAGACATGGCCGCCCGCCGTCGCCCGGCTGGCCGCGAACGCGGCCCGCGCCGCCCAGCGTGCCGCAGCGGCCGGTGCGCCCGCGTGGCGCGCAAGCTCGCCGATGCGACGGGCGAACCCTTCCGCCAGCGCGATGCCGAAATCCGCGGGCTCGGGCAGACGCGCGGCTAGGCCGCCGGTAAATTCGAGCGTATCGTCGGGAGCGCTCATGCGCGGTCTCCTTCCATCATCCGGTCGAGCGCATCGACCAGCTCGCGCGCCGGCCGCCGCGCATGCACGCCCGCCGGAGACTCGCCGCTACGCCATCCCGGCCGAACGCCGCGCACGAACAGATACAGGTAGCCGGCGATGTGCGTGTCGTAGTCGTAATTCGGCAACCGGCCGCGCAAATAGCGATGCAATGCGACCGTATAAAGCAGCGCCTGCAAGTGGTATGCGTGATCGGCCATGGCGATGTCGAGCGCGCGTGCTCCATAGGCGTCCGGCGTATTGCCGAGGTGGTTCGATTTCCAGTCGACGATCCAGAACCGGCCGTCATGCTCGACGATCATGTCGATGAATCCCTTGATGAAACCGGCGAGCGTACCCGCCTCCAACGCGACGTCCGGGTAGTCGTGCGCGACCAGCAGCCGGCGCAGTGCGGCCAGATCCAGCGACGGCGCCGGAAACAGAAAACCCATTTCATCGAGCCGCTTCGCCGGATCGAGATCCGCCAGCCGCATGCCCGGCACCAGCTCCGTGTTCACGACGTCCGCGACGAGCCGCACCATCATCGCCGGCAGGCGCATGGCCAGATCCGGCTCGGCCTCGACCGGGCGATCGTGCAATGCGCCGAGCGCCGCGGCGTGCCACGACGCCGCATCCGCAAAATTGCTCAACTCGAACAGGCGGTGCAGGCACTCGCCCGCCGCCGCGCCACGCGGGAACACGAGGATGTCGTCGTCCGGCGGCTCGACCGCCTCCCACTCCGCCTCGGCGGCATCGCCGCCGGGAACGATGGCCGCGAGCGCGTCGTGATCGGGCCGCAGATCGTCTTCCGCGATGGCCGCAGCACCCGCCTCCTCGCGCGCCATCGACGCAGTCAGCGAACTGAAGCTCGACATCCGCCACGTATCGCGCAGGAAGCGCGTCGCACGCCGTGCCGACAACGCATGCTCCGCATCGTGTCCGCTCACGAGCCGCTCGCGGGCCGCAGGCACCGGCAGCGGCCCGACGCTGACCGGGCCGCCGGACAACGCTCGCCATGCGCTGTCGAGCGCTGCGTCATCGGGCGGCTCGTCGAGCCAGGCATCGAACCCGTGATCACGCCCGGCCACGAGCCAGTTGAGCACGCTGCGCCGGGACTCGCGTGTCGAGCGTGACGACTGATACGGCCCGGCGACCAGATAGCAGCGATACACCGCCCGCGTAAGCGCCACGTAGACGAGGCGAGCCCGCTCCGCCGCCTGCTCGCGCATCACCTGCCGCGCCGCATGTTCGGCCGCCTCGTCGTCGCATCCGTAGTGCAGCACCGCGTCGCCAGCCTCGTCGTGATACTCGCGGGCGTCCGGCAACGCCGAAGCGAACGGTTCGCGCAATCCGCCGTCATTCAGGAACGGACAGAACACGATCGCATACTCGAGGCCCTTCGATTTGTGGACCGTCACGATCTGGACCAGGTTGCGATCCGATTCGAGCCGCAGCTGCGCGTCCTCGCCGCCACCATCCAGCCGCTGCGCGGCAAGCCAGCGCAACGTCGGCGCAATGCCGGGCTGCGCCGATGCGCGCGCCTGCGTCAGCTCGGCGAGATGGTTCACGTCCGTCACGCGGCGCTCGCCATCGGCGCCGGCCATCAGCCGTTCGGCGATCCGCAACTCACGCGCGAACGTGCGCCACATCACCGCGAACCCGCGCTCGCGCCACAACAGGCGATAGCGCGAAAAACGCTCGACCCAGCTCATTGCATCGGCATCGCCGCCCATCTCGCCGCGCGCCTCGCCGCCGCCCTGCTCCATGTGCCACAGTGCACCGGCATCGAGGCCGAACCAGTCCGACGCGAGCGCCGCACGCAAACGCCGCAGATCGCCCGGCGCATCGATCGCGGCAAGCACATTGACAAGGCCCATGCC
>NZ_JAHACR010000212.1 GCF_018375725.1 Burkholderia sp.
CCAGATGCCGCACCTGTTGCGCGACCGCACCCTGCGTCACGCCGATCTCGTCCGCGGCAGCACGAAAATTCAGGTGCCGTGCGGACACCTCGAACGCACGAAGCGCATTGAGCGGCGGCAGGCGGCCGGGACGTCGCGGATTCATGGTAAGACTGTAGAAAATCTATCGGATGAAGGTAGAAATACTGGTTCGACAGCGGGCGTCGATGCGCCTACATTACCACCGATGCGCTCGACAGATTGAGGATGCGCGTTCATCAGGACGGAATGGAGAGCTTATCGTGACAGTAGAAAAAGTGGCGTTGATCACGGCCGCGGGCAAGGGCATGGGCGCGGCGATCGCGCGCGAGCTGGCGGCGACGGGTTATCGCGTTGCGCTGATGTCGCCGTCCGGCAGTGCGGCGAAGCTTGCCGACGAACTGGGCGGCTTCGGCATCGAGGGTTCCGTGACCGCGGACGCCGATATCGACCGGCTCGTGAGCGAAACGATGGCGCGCTATGGCCGCATCGACGCGGTCGTCAACAATACCGGGCATCCGCCGAAGGGCGATCTGCTGTCGATCTCCGACGACAGCTGGCACGCCGCGCTGGATCTGGTGCTGCTGAACGTCGTGCGCTTGATGCGTCGCGTGACGCCGATCTTTCAGGCGCAGGGCGGCGGCGCGGCGGTGAACATCTCGAGCTTCGCGGCGGTCGCGCCGGAGCAGCCGATGCCGGTATCGTCGACACTGCGTGCCGCGTTGGGTGCGTGGACGCGCCTGTACGCCGAGCGCTATGCCGCCGAGAACATCCGGATCAATGCGGTGCTGCCGGGCTTCGTCGACAGCTGGCCGGAAACGCCGGAGATCGTCGCGCGCATTCCGGCTGGCCGGTTCGGCAAGACAGAAGAGATCGCGAAGACGGTCGCATTTCTGCTGTCGGACGGCGCGGGTTATATCACCGGACAGAACATTCGCGTCGATGGCGGGATCGTAAAGGCGCTGTAAGCGATGTGATCCATCCGGCGCCGGCGTTCGGGCCGCGGGCGATGCGTTCGGGGCCGGCCGGCGTCAGACGAGCAGCGTCAGCGTCCGGAACAGGGCGAGATCCGCCTTCCGCGCCGATCGCGCATGGCGCCGGATCACCTGCATCAGACAATCGATGAAGCAGCGCGCCGCGCTGGAGAGCGTGCTGTTTCGGCGCGTGACGACGCCCAATTCGCGCGGCTCGAACGTTTCCTTCAGCGCGAGCGTGCGCATCCGGTCGCCGAACGGCGGCACGACGCTCAGGATCGTCGGGCACCACGTACACATATCCGCCTGTTCGAGCATCGTCTGCAGCATCGAAACCGACTGGGCGCGGACGATCCGTCGGTCGTCGATCTGTGCGCCGTGGCGCGTGAACAGGTAGTCGACGAGCGAGGCCTGACCGTCCGGCGCGAAATTCAGCACCCAGTCCTGATCGAGCAGTTCGTGAATCGAACGCGCATGCTCGCGCGCATGGCCCGCCCGCACCATCACCGACGTTTCATAAGTCAGCATCGGCTCGCAGGCGAACTCCTGCGCGGCCGCGCCCGGCTGCACCTGCCCGAGCGCGAAGTCCATGCTGCCGTCGCGCAGCAGCGGCTGGGCGACGGCCATCAATCCCTCGTACAACTCGAGACGCACATCGGGCATGCGCGTGCGAAACAGCCGCACTGTCTCGGCGAGAAACGTCATCGTAACCCACGGTGTCACGCCGACGCTCAACCGTCCTTCGACGCGGCCGCGCATCCGCGCGAGGTCGTTGTGCGCATGCTCGAGCTGGTTGAGCACGAGTTTCGCGTGCGTCAGCAGCGCCCGGCCGTAATCGGTGAAGCCGATCCCTTCCGGCGCGCGGACGAGCAGCGGCAGGCGCTCGCTCGCCTCCAGCTCGCGCAGCGCCCGTGTGACGGCGGCCTGCGACAGGCCGAGCGCACGTGCCGCCCCGCGAATGCTGCCCGCCTCCGCGCTCGCGACGAGCGCCTGCAATTGATGGAGTTTCATGGTGATCTACCCGACAACACACGGTTGTCATCATAACGAAACTGAGGCTGTTCTCCGGCATTTTCGCTGCATACGATCCAGCCACGATCCGCCATTCGGGCGATCGGCGGCAGCAGGAACCGAGGAGTGTCGTACGTGAAGCGTGATCAGTTTGTTTTACCCGAAATGGCGGCGATCGAGGCGGAGATGATCGCGCTGCGCCATCGCCTGCACGCCCATCCGGAGCTTGGCTTCGAGGAGCGGGCGACGAGCGATCTGGTCGCCGAATATCTGACAACGTGGGGTTATCGGGTCACACGCGGCCTTGGCGGCACGGGCGTGGTCGGCACGTTGACGCGTGGTCACGATGGACGCCGTCTCGGCCTGCGCGCCGACATGGATGCGCTGCCGATCCAGGAAACGACGGGGCTGCCGTATGCAAGCCGGATCGACGGCGTGATGCATGCCTGCGGCCACGACGGTCATACCGCCATGCTGCTGGCCGCCGCACGCTGCCTCGCCAATCGCGAATTCCGCGGCACGCTGAACCTGATCTTCCAGCCGGCGGAGGAAGGCCTCGGCGGCGCGAAGAAGATGATCGACGACGGCCTGTTCGTGCAATTTCCATGCGATGCGGTGTTCGCGATGCACAACGTGCCCGGCTTTCCGGCCGGCAAGCTCGGTTTCTGCAGCGGTCCGTTCATGGCCTCCGCCGACGAGGTGCGGGTACGCGTGACAGGACGTGGCGGTCACGGCGCTGCTCCGCAGACGACGGTCGACCCGATTGTCGTCTGCGCATCGATCGTGATGGCGCTGCAGAGCATCGTCGCGCGCAATGTGAGCCCGCAGGACATGGCGATCGTCACGGTCGGCTCGATCCATGCGGGCACCGTATCGAACGTGATTCCGCCGCATGCGGACCTGCTGCTGAGCGTACGCGCGCTGTCGCCCGACGTGCGCGAGCTTCTGGAGCGGCGCATCCGCGAGATCGTGCACGGTCAGGCCGGGAGCTATGGCGCGACCGCGGAGATCGATTACCGGTACGGCTATCCGGTGCTCGTCAACCACGACGACGAAACCGGGTTCGCGCGGCAGGTCGCGCTGGAAATGGGCGGCGAGGATGCGCTCATCGAGAATCTTCGGCCGATTGCAGCGAGCGAGGATTTTGCGTTCATGCTCGAAACGTGTCCGGGCAGCTACTTGTCGATCGGCAACGGCGAAGGCGCGGCGGGCTGTGCGCTGCACAACCCCGATTACGACTTCAACGACGCGAATCTGGTGATCGGTGCGAGCTACTGGGTCGTGCTGGCCGAGCGTTTCCTCCGTTGATGCGTTGTGTGTCGACGGGGAGGGGCGGTGTCGATACGCCGCCGACAATTTCGATTTACTTGAGGAGGCTGACGATGAAACAGTGGATGACGGCGCTCGTGGTGGCGCTGGCGGCGGGGGCGGCGCATGCCGGCGATTTCGCGGGCAAGGAGATTCGTCTGGCGGTCGATCCGACCTATCCACCGCTCGAATACAAGCTGCCCGACGGCAAGCTGACGGGCTTTGGCGTGGATATCGCGAATGCGCTGTGCGAGGAACTGCGCGCGCGCTGCGTGTGGGTGGAGTCGAGCTTCGACGGGATGATCCCCGGCCTGCTCGCGCGCAAGTTCGACGTGATCGCGTCGTCGATGACGATCACGCCGAAGCGGATGCAGCAGATTGCGTTCTCGAACAGGATCTCGAACGCGCCGGCGCGCCTCGTCGTGCGCAAGGGCTCGCCGCTGCTGCCGACCGCCGATTCGCTGAAGGGCAAGCGGGTCGGGGTCGAGCAGGGTTCCGCGCAGGCCGACTATGCGGTGGCGAACTGGCAGCGTGCCGGCGTGCAGATCGTGTCTTACCAGAACCAGGATCAGGTCTATACCGATCTCGTGTCGGGCCGGCTCGACGCAGCGTTCCAGGCATCGATCGCGGCGAGCGACGGGTTTCTGAAGAAGCCGCAAGGAAAGGACTTCACGTTCGCCGGTGCGGCGATCGACGATCAGAAGTATTTCGGGCAGGGCGACGGACTCGGGCTGCGCAAGGAAGATACGGCGCTGCGCGAGGCGTTCAATCAAGCGCTCGCGGCAATTCTCGCGAACGGCACGTATGCACGCATCAACAAAAAGTATTTCGACTTCGATATCTACGGCACGAAATGAGCCGCGTGCCTCGATGCGCCATTACGTGGCGCATCGAGGCGAGGGCGCGGCGTACCGGCCGGGGCAAGACGGAGAACGCATTGATGGCCTTGGACCTTGCCGATTGAATTCGAAAAGTCGACGAAATATAAATAAGGATCGCAAATGAAATGGAGACCGATGTCAGTCATCGCTTCGGCGATGCTGGGCGCGCCGATGCTCGCGTCCGCGCAAAGTTCCGTGACGCTGTATGGACTTGTCGACATGGGTGTCGGCTATACGAACAACGTTGGCGGTCACAGTGTGTGGCAGATGGCGAGCGGCTTTGCGCAAGGCAGCCGCTGGGGCCTGAAAGGCACCGAGGATCTGGGCGGCGGATACAACGCGCTGTTCCAGATCGAGAACGGCTTCAATGCGAACAGCGGTACGCTCGGGCAAGGCGGACGCGGCTTCGGCCGCCAGGCATACGTGGGCCTGGGCAGCCAGCGCTTCGGCACGGTGACGCTCGGCCGGCAATATGATTCCGTCGTCGATTATCTCGCGCCGACCACGGCGAACGGCAGCTGGGGCGTCTATCCGTTCACGCATCCGTTCGACAACGACAACACCGGCAATACATTCCGCGTCAACAACACCGCCAAGTATGCGAGCCCCGATTTATCCGGCTTCACGTTCGGCGGTACGTACAGCTTCAGCAACGACACCGGCTTTTCGAACAATCGCCAATGGAGCGTCGGCGCGCAATACGAACATGCCGGTTTGCTGGTCGGTGCGACGTTCCTGAACGCGAACAACCCGGGCTCGACATCGGGTGGCGCGATTGCGGGCTCTGGCTCGCTCGGGGCCGATGCGAATTTCGTGTCGTCGCACTTGCGAATCTTCGGCGCGGGCATCAATTACACGCTCGCGCAGGCGACCGTCGGATTCGCCTACACGAACAGCAACATCAGCCAGCCGAGCGCGAACGTCGGTTACCTGTACGGCAACGAGACGATCCAGCCAATGACGGGGCCGCTCGCCGGCGGGGCCGTGACATCGTTGAAATATCAGAACTTCGAGGTGAACGGCCGGTATCAGGTGACGCCGTCGTTCTTCGTCGGCGCCCAGTACGTGTACACGCTTGCCCGCTACGAAGCGACGACGGGCAGTGCGAAGCCGAAGATCCATTCGATCGGGCTGATGGCCGATTACACGCTGTCGCAGCGGACCGACATCTATCTGATGGGCGCGTACCAGAAGGTCGCGGGCGACGCGACAGGGTCGTCGCTAGATCAGGCGTTGGTGGCGGGGGCTCCGGATCTGTCGTCGTCGTCGAAGCAGGTGATGGTTCACGCGGGGATTCGCCATAAGTTCTGAGGGCGAGCGGTATCGGGACACTTGCCTTGATGTATTGATGTCGCGAGTCGTTCCGTGGTCGCGATAGACGCTGGCGGATCGCATGACGCGATCCGCCAGACGCGGCCGATTCAATGGCGGCCGGGCTCAGGTGCGCTCAGGCGCAATCGCAGTGGCGGTCATGCCCTGGATGCAAACGCCGGGTTGAACACGATCGGCTGACCGAACACCGGGGGCATCCACGTCACGCCAAACGGAGAGTACGCTGCTGGCCGTGGGAGCATATATCCCGGCGGCGGGACGAACGTCGGCCGAACCGGTGCGAATGAGATCGGCGGAATGTACACCGGCGCCAAGCCGGACATCATCGGCGGAAACACCATCATCGGCGGGATGGGTTTGGCGATCGGCGTGGCGGGCTTGCTCGCGACCGGCGGAATAATTTCCGGTTGAGCGGGCTTATCCGCAACGATCGGGGGCACCGTGGGCGTAACAGGCTGACTCGTGACGGCCGACGCGGCTTCCCCAGACGCCGGACGCGTCATGTATTCAATGACGTCGCCTGAATTGAGCACGCCGCCCATCCGCGTGATCTTGCCGTAGCTGCTGACGCGGCCTCCTTTTTCGTTGCGCAGGGCGCCCATGATGACCATGTTCCGGTCGGCATGCATGCTGCCGCCGTTGCTTACGCCACTCATCGCGGTGATCGTGCCGCCGCTGGCGATACGTCCGTCGCCGCCGTTGCGCAAGCTGCCCGTGACGGTGACGCTTTTGCCGCCTCGCATCTCGCCGTCATTGATGACATTGCCCATCGCGGCCAACGATTCGTCGGCGCGTATACGGCCGGTGTTGGTCGTCGCGCCCATCAGACTGGCCGAACCGACATCGACAGTGCCGCTGTTCGCGACCGCCTGCTGCGCGACGAGCGTGCCGCCGGTCATGGCACCGGCGTTGTCGAGGCGGCCGCCGATCGATACGTTGTGCCCCGCGACATGCCCGCTGTCCTGCACCCTGACCACGCCGCCTGACGACATCGTGATGCCGCCCGTCAGCGCGTCGATCTTGCCCGCGACATTGACGCCCACGCCCGCCGACGTGCCGTACATCGTGATCGCGGACGCATGCATGCTGCCGAGCCTGGACACGTCGATCGCGACGTCGGGCAACGGGCCGATCGTCTCGCCGACGAACTGGTGACTGCCGGATTGCTCGATTTGCGCGGTGCCCTGCTGCGCGACCGCCACGAGTCGACGGGCCTGCAACGCGGCGTTGACCTTGAGGCTGCGCGAAACCAGATCGAGCTGATCGACGTTGCGCGCATCGAGTCCTGCGCCGTCGATGACGAGGCGGCCGTTTTCCGTCCGGAATTGTGTGATGTTGCCGTTGTCGTCGAACTCCGTGGTGCCGGCGACGAGCGACACGCGGCTCGTATTGACGAAGCTGCCGCCATTGACGCTGATCCCGTTCGGGTTGGCGACGATCACGCGCGCATTCTGCCCGGCCACTTCCGTCGCGCCCGCCAGCACCGATGCATTGGCGCCCGTTACCTGATTCAGGATGATCGCGGCGGACTGGCCGCCGAGCAGCGGATTGCCGTCGATCCTGCCGGCGAGTTGCGTGTCGGATGTCGTGGCGCTGTTGTTCAGCACGAGGCCGGCCGCATTGACGTTGTAGTCGGTAAAGCGGTTATGGGAGACGCCGGCGCTGTCGGGCGCCGTGATGTTGACGATCGGGGTGCCGTTGGCCGCCGCCGCGAGGCCGGGGCGATTCGCCGTGCCCGGATCGACGGTGAGCGGCGCTTGCGCGTACGCATGGTGCGCGGCGAGCAGCGGCAGCGCGACCGCGGCTGCTGCGACGAGCGTGCGGCGCGTGCCGGGCATGGCCGAATTCCGGCACGGTTGTGTGGTGTGTTTCATGGCCTTCTCGATGGGTTGAGGTACGGATACGGGCGCGGTGTCGGCCGCGCCGATGCGGCCGTCGCGCGGATCGGCCTGCGAATGCGGTTACATGGCGGTTTCCTCCATAACGAACGACAAACGGCCTGCGTGCGGCATGT
>NZ_JAHACR010000213.1 GCF_018375725.1 Burkholderia sp.
GACAGCTTCTGCTGCGCCATCAGCTTCTGCGCATCGTGCGCGCGCCCGGACACCAGCAGATAAAGCATCAGGTTGCTGATGATCTTCGAATTGTTCTGGTCGAGTTCGACCGCCTTCATCAGCGGCACGCGCGCACCCTGGATATCGCCGCAGCGCAACTTCGCATACGCGAGATCGGACAGCATCGACGCATCGGTCGGCGTGAGCACCGACGCCTGCGACAGCGCCTGCGTCGCGCGCTCGAAATCGCCGGCCGCGCCCGCGATCAGCCCGAGCCCGCGATATCCGCGCGCGGCGAGCGGCGTGTTCAGCAGTTGCGAATAGACCGCCGCGCTCGCCGCCGGCTGGTCGGTCGCGCGCAGCGCGTCGGCACGCAGCAGGATCGTGTCGGGCGACGAGCCGTATTGCTTCTCGTAAGCGTCGATGTGCGCCAGCGACGCGTAGTACAGCCCTTGCGACTGCATCCGCTCGATCAGCCCCAGGTACATGCCGGGCGTATCCGGCGCGCCCTGCTTTTGCCCGGCCGCCTCCATCAGCGCGGCGCGTTCCGCCTGTGCACCGACACCGTAGCCGCTTTCCTTGAATGCGCAGGCGCCGAGCAGCGCCATCATCGCCACCGCGCCCGTCAGTCTTGCCATATCGCCGATCCGTTTCATCTTCATTCCTTTCGTCCTCGGCGTCAGTGCCGCGCCGTTTCGAGCGCGTGCAGCACGGAGATCATGCCCGGACCGGCCGTCACGATCATCAGCGCGGGCAGCAGCGTCACGATCATGACGCCCGTCATCTTGACCGTCAGCTTGCCGATGCGCTCGCGCAGCATCGAACGGCGCGTCTCGCGCAGCCGGTCGCCGAACTGCTTGAGCGGTTCCTGCACGGCGCCGCCATGCTTGTCGACCTGGATCATCAGACGGACGATCGCGCGCAGGTCCTCGTTGTCGAAACCCGAGGACAGCCGCTGCAACGATTGCTCGCGCGTGCGGCCGGCGGCGAACTGCCGTTGCGCGATGCGAATATCGAGCGTCATCCGTTTCGGCGTCGCGCCGAAACGCATCGCCAGCCAATGCACCGACAGGAAACGGCCTCGCTCGTCGCTGCATTCGACAAAGCGCGTCTGCTCCGGAAACAGCTCGCAGATCACGCGCGCGAGCGCGTCGAATTCGGCGCTCGGGCATTCGACCAGATAGTCTTCCATCACACGCCTCCCGTCACGCCGCCATGCTGCGGGCGGCACATCTTCATCAGCACACGGATGAGCAGCGCGGCCAGCACGAAATACGACGCCTCGACCCACGCCGCCGGCAGCAGCCGAACCTGATAAAGCATGGCCGGAACGTCGGCCAGCGCATGCAGTGCGATCGCAAGCGGCAGCACGCCGAGGCGGCCGGCACGCACGCCCCGCCACATCAGCATCGACAGCGCAACCTGCAGGACCAGCGCGGCGACGCGCTCGAGCAGCAGCATGCCGACCGACGGCACCGACAGCGTCGACAACATCACCTGGATGCGCAGCACGGCTTCGCCCGGCAGTCCCGCAAGCTGGGCATCGAGTTGGCCTCGATTGGCGAGCCAGGCGAGATACGCCCACTGTCCCCACACCAGCACGCCGACGAACCATACTTCCGCGCCGCCATGACCGAGTCCGTAGCCGATCGCGCGGCCGTCGCCGGCCGACACGCCGTAGCGGCGGTTCAGGAAGCGCATGCCGAGATAACGCCCCACCTCCTCGAACACGCCAGCCGTGAGCGCACCATATGCGACGAATGCCGCCGGCTGCGTGAGCCAGCCGCCCGCAGGCGCCTGGCTCAGCACCACGCCATGAAACGCACGTTCGAGAATCATCGCGAACAGCGTGAAAACGGCCACGCCGACGATCGCATCGCGCCGGTCGAGCGACAGCGGCTTGCGCAGGGTACGGAAAACAACGATGGGCAGCAGTGCGATGATCAGCGTGGCGGCGATCAGCACCGCCAGCGCGACGGGTGAGACAGTCATGTGAGTCCTTGTTCGAGGCAGCGCATCCGGCGCGCTGCGTGCCCCGAATGATACTCAGCTTGCCGTCGATGCGCGCGCGATCAGCTCGCCCGGCAGCAGCGCAACGCGCGCATCGCCCGCCGCGCCGTCGATCCGCTCGTGAACGAACTCGACCGCCTTGTAGCCGATTTCATAGGTCGGCTGGCGGATCGTCGTGATGCCGATCAGCTCGGCCCATTCAGGGTCGTCGATCGAGACGAGCGCCGCCTTGTCCTGCCACACGGCGCCGAAGCGTGCGCGCAGATGCCGCGCGATCACGAGCGCGACCGGCGCGTTGGCCGCGAACAGCGCCGCGCGCTTGCCGCCGTGCAGCGACGCGTCGATGCGCATGTCGAGTTCCCTGAGCGCGACGGATACCGCGGCGGAATCGTTCAGGTCGAGCACGACAGGCTGCGGCACCGGACGGCCGCGCGCCGCCAGCGCGGCGCGAAACGCCGCCTCGCGCAGGCGCCGCGAACTGACATGCTCGAACGGCTGGACCACGAAGTGGATCGCGTCGAAACCCTGGTCGATCAGATGCCGCACGCCCGTGTCGACCGCGCCGGCGTTGTCAAGACCGATCAGGTCGGCCTCGAAGCCCTCGACGGTCCGGTCGACGAGCACCGCCGGAATCCCGCCGCCGCGCAGCGGACGCAGCACCTCTTCCTCGGCGCCGAGCGCGTTGACGATCATCCCTTCGACGCGGTACGTGGTGAGCAACTGCAGATAGCGGCGCTCCATCTCGACCTCGTTCGCTGCGTGGCAAATCAGCGGCATGTAGCCAAGCGCATGGCACGCCGCTTCCACGCCCTGCAATACCTCGACGGTATACGGATTGGTCAGGTCGGCCGCGAGCATTCCGAGCAAGCGGTTGCGGCCCCGCTTCAGGCCGCGCGCCATCTGGTTCGGCCGATAGTTCAGGCGTGCGATCGCCGTTTCGATCCGCTGACGCAGATCGGCGGACAGCACGCGCGTTTCGCCGTTCAGGTAGCGCGAAACGCTGGTCTTGCCGGTGCCTGCCTCGCGTGCGACGTCGCTGATCGTCGCGGGACGCGGGCTGGTGGATGGAGAATCTGTCACAGTCGTGCCTCGCGACGTGCAATCCGCGCCGCTTCACGCGCGGGCGGACATTTGTTTTGGATACGGACGCCAACCGGCGGTCTCCTCTCTCGGCGTCGCCGGCTGCGGCGACGCCCTTGCCGCGGCTTCACGGCGACGCGCGGGCGATCATAACCCAGCCGCCCGCACGGCACCAAGACCGCACGACACCCGAGCCGGGCGGCATCTGCTGTGCGCCGCCACCGCGGGCTAGCCTGCGCGCGCCAGCGCCTCCGGATTGACCAGATTGACGCGCAGCGTGCCAGCGAGCGCGCCGACCAGGTTTTCCGCGGCGCAACGTGACATCGCGTGTCGCGTTTCGTGTGTTGCCGAACCAATGTGCGGCAAGGCGACCACCTGCTTCATCCGCAGCAGCGGCGAATCGGCGGCGAGCGGCTCCTTCTCGAACACGTCGAGCCCCGCCCCGCGGATCTTGCCCGTTTGCAGCGCGTCGATCAGCGCCGCCTCGTCGACCACCGGCCCGCGCGATGCATTGATCAGGATCGCGCCCGGCTTCATCCGCGCGAGTTCGGCCGCGCCGATCAGGTGGTGCGTCTCCGGCAACAACGGCACCTGAAGACAGACGAAATCCGATTCCGCGAGCAGCGTGTCGAGCGTCACGCGGCGCGCGCCGTACTGCGCCTCGGCGTCGGGGTGTGTGGCGCGGTTCGTATACAGCACCTGCATCCGGAAACCGAGCGCCGCGCGGCGCGCGACCGCCGCGCCGATCCGGCCGAGCCCGACGATGCCGATCGTCTTGCCCTGCACGTCGGTGCCGTACAGATCCGGGCCGATGCTGCGATGCCAGTGTCCCGCCTTCACCCATTCCGCCAGTTCGACCACGCGCCGCGCGGACGCGAGGATCAGCGAAAACACCGTATCGGCGGTCGATTCGGTCAGCACGTCCGGCGTGTGCGCGAGCACGATGCCGCGCCGCGTCAGGTCCGGCACGTCGAAATTGTCGTAGCCGACCGAGATGGTCGACCATGCCTTCAGGCGCGGCGCGCGATCGAGCATCGCCGGCGGAATCTTCAGGCTCGCGCCGATCGCGCCGTCGGCATGCGCCAGCGCGTCGCCAAGCGCCGCGGCGCCATCGGCCTGCACGACGTCCGCATGTTCGCGCAGATAGGCGAGGACGTCGTCGGGCAGCGGCTTGTAAGCGACGATACGGGGCTTCATCGATTCATTTTCCTTGCAGCGGCGCGGTGAGCGGATGCGCTTCGCGCGCCTGGGGTTTGACGGACAGCGTGAGCACGACAGCCGCGACGAGTGCGGCGCTCATGAACGCGTAGGATGCGACGGGCGATCCGGTCGCGCCGTTCAGGTAGCCGACAAAATACGAGCCGACGAACGAGCCGAGCGCACCCATGCTGTTGATCAGCGCCATCGCGCCGCCTGCGACATTCCTCGGCAGCAGCTCCGGCACGATCGCGAAGAACGGCCCGTACGGCGCATACATGGCAGCGCCCGCGACGACGAGCAGCGCGTACGACATCCAGAAATGCGTCGAGCCGAGCGCATAGGAAGCGGCGAACGCCGCCGCGCCGATCAGCAGGAACGGCCAGACGAAGCCGCGTCGCGAGCCGACCTTGTCCGACGCCCACGACGCGGCAAGCATCGCGATCGTCGCGGCGAGATACGGCATCGCGGACAGCCAGCCGGTCGCGACCATGCCGAGCGACGAGCCGTTCTTGACGATCGACGGCAGCCACAGCACGAAGCCATACACGCCGATGCTCCAGCAGAAATACTGCGCGCACAGCTTGATCACGGCCGGCGAGCGGAAGGCCTCGCGATAGTTGCGCACGGGCTTGATCGCTGCCTGCTCGGCCGCGAGCGCCGCTTCGAGGTCGCGCTTTTCCTGCGCGTTGAGCCAGGTCGATTCGGCCGGCTTGTCCTGCACGAGGCACCACCAGCACACGGCCCAGATGATCGCGGGCACACCCTCGGCGACGAACATCTGGCGCCAGCCGAATTCGTGCACGAGATAGCCGGACACGACGGACATCCACAGCACCGTGACCGGATTGCCGAGTATCAGGAAGGTGTTCGCGCGCGAACGTTCGCGCTTCGTGAACCAGTTGCTGATGTAGACCAGCATCGCCGGCATCACGGCCGCCTCGACGACGCCGAGCACGAAGCGGATCGCCATCAGCGACGGGATGTTGCTGACGACGCCGGTGAGCGCCGCGCATGCGCCCCACAGCACGAGGCTCCAGAACACCAGTTTCTTGACGCTCCTGCGCTCCGCATAGATCGCGCCCGGAATCTGGAAGAAGAAATAGCCGAGGAAGAACAGCGCCCCGATCAGCGACGACAGCCCCTTGCTGATGCCGAGATCCTGGTTGATGCCCGCCGCCGCCGCGAACCCGTAGTTCGCGCGGTCGAGATAGGCGAGGCTGTACGTGATGAAGACGATCGGCATGATCGTCCACCAGCGGCGAGCGGCGAGATTGGCTGCCATGTGGGTGTCTCCTTGTCCTTGTGCGTATCGCACGAAATGGGCTCGCGATTGTGCCGTGCGCGGCATCTTATTGCGCGAAGGTTTCCTCTGGGTGATCGGTCCGATTGCCGGCGCTTTCGATCCGCTCGAGTTCGGCGCGGGTCGGCAATCCTTCCGAATCGCCGATCACCTGAATCGCCAGCGCGCCGATCCGGTTGCCGCGTGCCACGGCCTGCTCGACCGTCCGGCCTTCGAGCAGCGCACTGACGACGCCGACTGCGAAGCCGTCGCCCGCACCGACCGTGTCGACGACGTTCGCCACGCGCACGCCGTCGATCGTTCCCTCGCCGCCGTCGGCGGTCCGGTAGTACGCGCCCGCCTCGCCGAGCTTGATCACGACGCCGCGTGCGCCCTGATCGAGATAGAAGCGCGCGATGTCGGCCGGCGTGTCGTAGCCGGTCAGCTGCCGGCCCTCGGCGAGCCCCGGCAGCACCCAGTCGGCCAGCGCCGCGAGTGCGTTCAGGGTCTTGGCCATTACGTCGGCGGACGGCCACAGCGTCGGGCGCAGGTTCGGGTCGAACGAGATTGTCCTGGCCACCGCTCCATTGCCGGCGGCCCGCATCTCGCGGGCGAGATGGAATGCAAGCTCGCACGACGATGCGGAGATCGCGGGCGCCACGCCCGTCAGATGCAGGTGCCGCGCGCCGAGCACGTAATCGGCGACATAGTCCTCGCACGACAGATAGCTCGCCGCCGAGCCCGTCCGAAAATACTCGACGGTCGGATCGCTGCCGTCGTCGCTGCGCGACTTCAGCTGGAAACCGGTCGGATAGCGCGGATCGACGGTGACGCACGACGCGTCGATGCCTTCGCGTGCGAGCGTGTCGAGCAGGTAGCTGCCGAACGAATCGCGTCCGATGCGGCTCATGTAGCCGACCCGGAAACCGAGCCGCGACAGGCCGATCGCGACGTTCAGGTCGGCGCCGGCGATCCGCTTGGTGAATTGCGTGGCCTGCGCGATCGGTCCCGTCGCGACGGCCACGAACATCGCCATCGCTTCGCCATAGGTGACGACATCGAGTTGCTTGTGCATGTGTGAATCCTCAGGTTCGTTCGCGCGTCACGCCGCCTTGAGCCACGCGACGCGGTGGCGCGCATCGCCGGCCGGGTCGGCGGTGTCGAGCGGAAATTCGATCCCGCGCGGCACATCGGCCGGCAACGCCGCCAGCACGGCGGCCACCAGCGGATCGCGCGGCGCGGGAGCCACGGCGAAACGACGCGCGCCCACGCCTTCGACGGCCTTGCAATGAATGTATTCGACGTGCGGTGCGAGCGCCTGCGCACAATCGAGCGGCACTTCGCCCGGCCACTGCCAGTTGCCGATGTCGAACGTCATGCCGAGCGCGCCTGACGCGCCCGCCGTGCCGAGCGCAGCGAACAGCGTGCGGAACTGCGCCAGCGCGCCGCCGACCGGCAACTGGCCGTTCTCGACCAGCACCCGGGCCCGCGCGCCCCGCGACAGCGCCACGAGCGTCTCCGCATGGGCGTCGCCGGCAAACCCGCCAAGCTGGAATTTGACGAAGCGCGCGCCGAGCGCATCGGCCTCGCCGAGTGCGGCGCGCAATGCGTCGGCGTCGAGCGCGCCCGTCTCGGTATAGAGCGTCGCCGGCGTCGAATAGACCGACCAGAGCCCTTGCGACGCGAGCATGGCGCCGAGCGCATTCAGCGCGGCGTGTTCCGTATCGGTGTCGGATGCGAACAATTCCCGGCGCACCTCGAATCCGGCCGCGCCGGCCGCTGCCGCCGCTGTGACGAACGCGCGGTGTCCCTCCTCGCGCACACGATCCATGCCGAATGCGCTCGCGACGATCACGATGTCTGCCATTGTGTCCCTATACTCCGGTTGTAACCGGTTCCATTTATGTGAGACGGATGGTGCGCCTCACGCCGGGACCG
>NZ_JAHACR010000214.1 GCF_018375725.1 Burkholderia sp.
CTTCGCCGACAGAACCGTCGCGATCGCCGCCGTCAGCGTCGTCTTGCCGTGGTCAACGTGACCAATCGTACCAACGTTCACGTGCGGCTTGGTCCGCTCAAACTTCTCTTTTGCCATGATTCTCTTCTTTCAAAAAATAATCGGTGGGTCGATGCAGATTTACTTCGACTTCGCGCTGATGATCGCTTCAGCAACGTTGCGCGGAGCTTCAGCGTAGTGCTTGAACTCCATCGTGTACGTTGCACGACCTTGCGTCAGCGAGCGCAGCGACGTCGAGTAACCGAACATTTCCGACAGCGGCACTTCGGCGCGAACGATCTTGCCGCCGCCGACCATGTCTTCCATGCCCTGGACGATACCGCGACGGCCCGACAGGTCGCCCATCACGTTGCCCATGTAGTCTTCCGGCGTCTCGACTTCGACAGCCATCATCGGCTCGAGGACCACCGGGTTCGCCTTGCGCATCGCTTCCTTGAACGCCATCGAACCGGCCATGCGGAACGCGTTTTCGTTCGAGTCAACGTCGTGGTACGAACCGAACGTCAGGTGAACCTTCACGTCGACGACCGGGAAGCCTGCCAGCACGCCCGACTTCAGCGTGTCCTGGATACCCTTGTCGACCGCCGGGATGTATTCACGCGGAATCACACCACCCTTGATCTCGTCGAAGAACTCGTAGCCCTTGCCCTGCTCGTTCGGCTCGAGCGTGATGACCGCGTGACCGTACTGGCCGCGACCACCCGACTGCTTGACGAACTTGCCGTCGACATCCTTCGCCGTCGAACGGATCGTTTCGCGGTATGCAACCTGCGGCTTGCCGACGGTTGCTTCCACGCCGAATTCACGCTTCATCCGGTCGACCAGAATTTCGAGGTGGAGCTCGCCCATGCCCGAAATGATCGTCTGGCCCGACTCTTCGTCGGTCTGCACGCGGAACGACGGATCTTCCTGCGCCAGGCGGTTGAGCGCGAGGCCCATCTTTTCCTGGTCAGCCTTGGTCTTCGGCTCGACAGCCTGCGAAATCACCGGCTCCGGGAACACCATGCGCTCGAGAACGATCGGGCTGGCCGGATCGCACAGCGTGTCGCCCGTGGTCGCTTCCTTCAGGCCGACTGCAGCAGCGATGTCGCCTGCGCGGACTTCCTTGATTTCTTCACGCTGGTTCGCGTGCATCTGCAGAATACGGCCGAGGCGTTCCTTCTTGCCCTTGGTCGAGTTCAGCAGCGTGTCGCCCGAATTGACGACGCCCGAGTACACACGGAAGAAGATCAGCTGGCCGACGAACGGGTCGGTCATGATCTTGAACGCGAGCGACGAGAACTTCTCGTCGTCCGACGCCTTGCGCTCGGCGATTTCGCCATCTTCCAGCTCGCCCTTGACCGGCGGAATATCGACCGGCGACGGCAGGAAGTCGATCACGGCGTCGAGCATGCGCTGCACGCCCTTGTTCTTGAACGCGGTACCGCACAGCATCGGCTGGATTTCGCACGCGATCGTACGGTCACGCAGCGCCTTGATGATGTCGGCTTCCGGCAGATCGCCTTCTTCCAGGTACTTGTTCATCAGCTCTTCGCTGGCTTCCGCAGCCGCTTCGACCATCTTTTCGCGCCATTCCTGGCAGGTCTCGACGAGCTCGGCCGGGATGTCGACGTAGTCGAACTTCGTGCCTTGCGACGCCTCGTCCCAGATGATCGCTTTCATCTTGATGAGGTCGACGACGCCCTTGAAGTTTTCTTCCGCGCCGATCGGCACCACGACCGGAACCGGGTTCGCCTTCAGGCGCAGACGGAGCTGGTCGTAGACCTTGAAGAAGTTCGCGCCGGTACGGTCCATCTTGTTGACGAACGCAAGACGCGGCACCTTGTACTTGTTCGCCTGGCGCCACACCGTTTCCGACTGCGGCTGCACGCCGCCCACTGCGCAATACACCATGCACGCGCCGTCGAGCACGCGCATCGAGCGCTCCACTTCGATCGTGAAGTCGACGTGGCCCGGGGTGTCGATGATGTTGATGCGGTGTTCCGGATAGTTGCCGCCCATGCCCTTCCAGAAGGCGGTGGTAGCAGCGGACGTGATCGTGATGCCACGCTCCTGTTCCTGCTCCATCCAGTCCATCGTTGCTGCGCCGTCGTGAACTTCACCGATCTTGTGGTTCACGCCGGTGTAGAACAGAATGCGCTCGGTCGTCGTCGTCTTGCCGGCGTCGATGTGAGCGCTAATACCGATATTGCGGTAGCGCTCGATAGGAGTCTTACGAGCCACTTTGATCCTCTATTGGGTTGACGCGATACGACCCTTGTCGCATCACGCCTCAACACAAACGGGCGAGGCGCCTGAAAAGCGCACCCGCCCGGAATTTTTCCGCTAAAAGCCCAGCCAGGCGCTTAGAAACGGAAATGCGAGAACGCGCGGTTGGCTTCCGCCATGCGGTGAACTTCGTCGCGCTTCTTCATCGCGCCGCCACGGCCTTCGGCCGCTTCGGAGAGTTCACCTGCCAGGCGCAGAGCCATCGACTTCTCGCTGCGCTTCTTCGCAGCCTCGCGCAACCAGCGCATCGCCAATGCCATACGACGCGACGGACGCACTTCGACCGGAACCTGATAGTTGGCACCACCAACGCGACGGCTCTTCACTTCGACCACCGGCTTCACGTTGTTGAGCGCAACCGTGAACACTTCCAGCGGGTCCTTGCCACCCTTGGTCTGGATCTGTTCGAATGCGCCATAAACGATGCGTTCAGCGACCGACTTCTTGCCGGACAGCATCAGCATGTTCATGAACTTAGCTACATCAACGTTGCCGTACTTCGGATCCGGCAACACTTCCCGCTTGGGGACTTCGCGACGACGCGGCATGTTTCTTCCTTTACTTGTTCAGTTGGAGCTATTCCAGCCCCGCGGCCACCAACTAACCCGATTACATCTCAACGACTAACCAGCTTGGCCGGGTGACCACTTACTCGACAGCACCGGCAATCCGGCACCACCGCCTTGACCGCCCAGAGGCGATCTCCAATCGGAGACTGCTTACTTCGCAGCCTTCGCACGCTTCGCGCCGTACTTCGAACGCGCTTGCTTACGATCCTTGACACCCTGGGTATCCAGCGAGCCGCGAACCATGTGGTAACGCACACCCGGCAAGTCCTTCACACGGCCGCCGCGGATCAGCACAACCGAGTGTTCCTGCAGGTTGTGGCCTTCACCGCCGATGTACGAAATCACTTCGAAGCCGTTCGTCAGACGAACCTTGGCAACCTTACGGAGTGCCGAGTTCGGCTTCTTCGGCGTCGTCGTGTACACACGGGTGCACACGCCGCGACGCTGGGGGCAGTCCTGCAGGGCCGGGCTCTTGCTCTTCGTCGTTTCCGACTGACGGCCTTTGCGAACCAGTTGGTTGATGGTTGGCATTGTTTATTCCTGAAATTGAACAAAATCGGCACATCGATTTCGGGCAAAGCGAGAATCGAGGTGCGTTGACCTCCGGATCCGGGAAGCCGGCGCGAACTTTCGCTCGCGACCAATCCCACCGAGAACCGGAACCTAGCATCATATTCCGGAAATCCCAAGCAAGTCAACAGCTTGCGTGATTTTCCGGGATGGCGCCGACTGGCCGGCCGGGCGAAAGAGACGGGCGTCAGGCGGCTTCGACGACGTCGATGAGCTCGTCTCCGAAGCGTTCGAGCTTGCGGATGCCCATGCCCGGGATGTGGCGCAGATCGTCGATCGTCTCCGGCGCGTTGCGCGCGATCTCGGCCAGGGTCGCATCGTGAAATATCACGTACGCCGGTACGCCGTCCGACTTCGCGGTTTCCGCGCGCCATGCCCGCAGGGCATCCCAGCGTGCGCGCTCGCGCGCGCTCATGCCGGCGGTCGGATCGACCCGGTTGCCACTGCGACTCGACGACTGTCGCGTGCGCTGCGGCTTCACGTAGCGGCGCAACGTGACCTGTTCCTCGCCCTTCAGCACCGGCTTCGCGGCCTCGGTCAGCACCAGCGCTCCGAAGCCGCCGTGATCGACGGCGAGATATCCGTATGCGACAAGCTGCCGGAAAATCGCACGCCACTCCGGTTCGGACAGCGACGCGCCGATCCCGAATGTGCTCAGCGTCTCGTGGCCGCGCTGCAGGATCTTCTCGTTGCGGCTGCCGCGCAGGATCTCGATCAGGTGGCTCGCGCCAAAGTTGAAGCCGCTGGCACGCTGCGCGCGGAACGCGCATGACAGCGCCATCTGCGCCTCACGCGTCGCATCCCACGAATCGGGCGGCTCGAGGCACGTATCGCAGTTTCCGCACGGCTGGCTCGCCTCGCCGAAGTAGTTCAGCAGGCGCACGCGCCGGCACGAGATCGTCTCGCACAGGCCCAGCAGCGCGTCGAGCTTCGACGTCTGCACACGCTTGTGTGCATCGTCGGCGTCGGACTCGTCGATCATCTTGCGCTGCTGCACGACGTCGCCCAGGCCGTAAGCCATCCACGCATTGGCCGGCATTCCGTCGCGCCCTGCGCGCCCCGTTTCCTGGTAATAGCCTTCGACGCTCTTCGGCAAGTCGAGGTGGGCGACGAAGCGCACGTCGGGCTTGTCGATGCCCATCCCGAATGCGATCGTCGCGCACATCACGATGCCCTCTTCCCGCTGGAACATCTCCTGATGCTTCTGGCGCACCTCGAATTCCATGCCCGCGTGATACGGCAGCGCGCGCACGCCCTGCGCCTTCAGCCATTCGGCCGTCTCCTCGACCTTGCGGCGCGACAGACAATACACGACGCCGGCGTCGGTCGTGCCGTCGGCATTCGTGTGCTCGGCACGGATGAAATCGAGCAACTGCGCGCGCGCGTTGTCCTTCTCGACAATCCGATAGCGGATGTTCGGCCGGTCGAAGCTCGAGACGAACACGCGCGCGTCGTCGAGCGCAAGCCGGTGGACGATCTCGTCCCGCGTGATCGCATCCGCGGTTGCCGTCAGCGCGATGCGCGGCACCGACGGAAAGCGCTCGTGCAGCACCGACAGCTGGATGTATTCCGGACGGAAGTCATGCCCCCATTGCGAGACGCAATGCGCTTCGTCGATCGCGAACAGGCCGATCTTCGCGCGGTCGAGCAGATCGAGAAAACGCCCCGTCATCAGGCGCTCCGGCGCGACATACAGCAGATCGATCTCGCCTTCGCGCAGCGCACGCTCGGTCGCCGCCGCCTCGGCGCCCGACAGCGTCGAATTCAGGTAGGCCGCACGTACGCCGACCTCCCGCAACGCGGCGACCTGATCCTGCATCAGCGCGATCAGCGGCGACACGACGATGCCGGCGCCATGTCCCGCCTCACGTCGCAACAGCGCGGGAATCTGGTAGCACAGCGACTTGCCGCCGCCCGTCGGCATCAGCACGAGGCAATCGCCGCCGCCGGCGACGTGTTCGACGATCTCGCCCTGTTGGCCGCGAAATGCGGAATAGCCAAATACTTCGTCGAGAATTTCGTGGGCGCGGGACATGGATGATAGGAAAAACGGCAAACGGCAATGACCGGGATTTTAGCAACCCGCACGCGCATCGCACGGCGAAGCGCGCAACATCGGCCATCAGGACCATAGGACGAAAAAAAACCGCCCAGTCGAAACTGGGCGGTTTCAGCGACAGCGAAACGAGGCGGCTTGCGCCGCCCGCGCTTACTCTGCGGCCGGATGCTGCTGCGGCTGCGGCTCTTCGACAGGCGTGCTCGGCGTACCGAACTCGAATGCCTCTTCCGCTGCGATCTGGTCGAAACGCTCGCGATCCGACGATTCCTTCGCCTTGCGTGCCTTGTGGAACGCGAGACCCGTACCAGCCGGAATCAGACGGCCGACGATCACGTTTTCCTTCAGGCCACGCAGATCGTCGCGCTTGCCCATGATCGCCGCTTCGGTCAGCACGCGGGTCGTTTCCTGGAACGATGCCGCCGAGATGAACGAGTCGGTCGACAGCGACGCCTTCGTGATACCGAGCAGCACGTTCTCGTACGTGGCCGGACGCTTGTCGTCGGCGATCATGCGATCGTTCTCGTCCAGCATGTCCGAACGCTCGACCTGCTCACCCGGGATGAAGCGCGTATCGCCGTTGTCGGTGATCTGCACACGACGCAGCATCTGGCGAACGATCACCTCGATGTGCTTGTCGTTGATCTTCACGCCCTGCAAACGGTACACGTCCTGCACTTCGTCGACGATGTAGCGCGACAGCGCCTCGATACCCTGCAGACGCAGGATGTCGTGCGGATCGGCCGGGCCGTCCACGATCATTTCGCCCTTGTTGACGACCTGACCATCGTGAACCAGAACCTGCTTTTCCTTCGCGATCAGGAACTCGTGCTGGTTGCCCTCGAGGTCCGTGATGACGAGACGCTGCTTGCCCTTCGTGTCCTTGCCGAACGACACCGTGCCGGTGACTTCCGCGAGGATGCCCGCATCCTTCGGCGAACGCGCTTCGAACAGTTCCGCAACTCGCGGCAGACCACCGGTAATGTCACGGGTCTTCTGCGATTCGGTCGGGATACGTGCGAGCACTTCACCGACCTGCACTTGCTGACCGTCCTTCACGGTGATCAGTGCGCCGACCTGGAAGCCGATCTGCACCGAGTGCTCCGTGCCCGGGATCTTCACTTCGTCGCCGTTCGCGTCGAGCAGCTTCACCTGCGGACGCACGCTCTTCGCCGCTTGCGAACCGCGGCGCTTCGCGTCGATCACGACGAGCGTCGACAGACCGGTCACATCGTCGATCTGCTTCGCGACCGTCACGCCTTCCTCGACGTTCTCGAACTTCACCGTACCGCTGTACTCGGTGATGATCGGACGCGTCATCGGATCCCACGTCGCCAGCTGCGTGCCGGCCTTGATCGCCGCGCCGTCGAGCTGCAGCAGTGTCGCGCCGTACGGGATCTTGTGACGTTCGCGCTCACGGCCGAGGTCGTCGGTAATCAGCGCCTCGCCCGAACGCGAGATGACGATCTGCTCGCCCTTCGCATTGGTGACGTAACGCATCGTGGGCGTGAAGCGCACCGTGCCGTTGCTCTTCGCTTCGACCGACGACGCCACTGCCGCACGCGATGCCGCACCACCGATGTGGAATGTACGCATCGTCAGCTGCGTGCCCGGTTCGCCGATCGACTGCGCCGCGATCACGCCGACCGCTTCGCCGACGTTCACGAGCGAGCCGCGGCCGAGGTCGCGGCCATAGCACGACGCGCACAGACCGTAGCGCGTTTCGCAGGTCAGCGGCGTGCGCACGCGCACTTCGTCGATGCCGAGGCGTTCGATCTCTTCCACCGCCGTCTCGTCGAGCAGCGTGCCCGATTCGTACAGCGTTTCCTGCGTTTCCGGATTCACGACGTCCGCCACCGCGACGCGGCCGAGGATACGGTCGCGCAGCGCTTCGACGACTTCACCGCCTTCGACCAGCGCCTTCATCGCCACGCCGTTCGAGGTGCCGCAATCGTCTTCGACAACGACCAGATCCTGCGTCACGTCGACGAGACGACGCGTCA
>NZ_JAHACR010000215.1 GCF_018375725.1 Burkholderia sp.
CGGTCGCGACGAGCGGCATCGTGTTCGCGTTCAACGGCTTCCAGAGCCCGGTCAACCTGGCGGGCGAGGCGCGCAATCCGGCGCGCAGCGTGCCGTTCGCGGTGATCGCATCGATCCTGCTCGCGCTCGTGATCTATGTGCTGCTGCAGGTTGCGTATATCGGCGCGGTGAATCCGCCTGACGTCGCGCAGGGTTGGGCGCATTTCAACTTCTCGTCGCCGTTCGCCGAACTGGCGATCGCGCTGAATCTGAACTGGCTCGCGATCCTGCTGTACGTCGATGCGTTCATCAGCCCGAGCGGCACCGGCACGACGTACATGGCGACGACGACCCGCATGATCTACGCGATGGAGCGCAACAACACGATGCCGAAGATGTTCGGCAACGTGCATCCGTTCTACGGCGTGCCGCGCCAGGCGATGTGGTTCAACCTGCTGGTTTCCTTCATCTTCCTGTTCTTCTTCCGCGGCTGGAGCTCGCTCGCGGCGGTGATCTCGGTCGCAACGGTGATTTCGTACCTGACCGGCCCGATCAGCCTGATGGCGCTGCGCCGTGCGGCGACCGACATCGAGCGTCCGCTGTCGATTGCGGGCATGCGCGTGATCGCGCCGTTCGCATTCGTCTGCGCATCACTGATCCTGTACTGGGCGAAGTGGCCGCTGACGGGCCATATCATCCTGCTGATGGTCGTCGCGTTGCCGGTGTACTTCTACTTCCAGAGCAAGGCGGGCTGGGGCGGCTGGGGTCGCGACCTGAAGGCCGCGTGGTGGCTCGTCGCGTATCTGCCGGCAATGGCCCTGCTGTCGCTGATCGGCAGCAAGGAGTTCGGCGGTTACGGTCTGCTGCCGTACGGTTGGGACATGGTCGTCGTCGCGGCGATTTCGCTGATGTTCTATTACTGGGGCGTGAGCAGCGGTTACCGCAGCGAGTATCTCGACGAGCGTGAATCGACCGACGAGATCCTCGAGGGCATCGGCGTCTGACACCACGCTGGGCTGTCGCCAGATCGGGGGCGACGGTTGTCGAACAAGCCCGTCCGAGCCAGGCTCGGGCGGGTTTTTTTGTTGGCGGGCGCGGGACGCGTCGCTATGCAGCCGCGCTGGCGAACACGTAGTTCGTCATCGCCAGCACACGCTGGTAGGTGCCGAGCGACTGGATGCCGAGCTGGTAATCGTCGTCGGCCGCGCCGAGCGCGGCAAATACCGGCAGCAGATGCTCGTCGGTCGGATGCATCAGCGTGGCATGCGGCGCCAGACGGCGATAGTCGAGCAGCGCGTCGATGTCGCGTTCGGCGAGTTTCGTTTCGAACCAGGCGGTGAACTCGATCACGCGCGGGTCGGCCTCTTCGGGCGTCGCGTTGAAATCGGCCTCGCGCAGGTTATGCGTGATCTGGCCCGAGCCGATCACCATCACGCCTTCGTCACGCAGTGGCCGCAGCGCACGGCCGAGCCGGAAATGATGGGCCGCATCCGACTGCGGCTGGATCGACAATTGCGCGACCGGCGCGTCGGCTTCCGGAAACATCAGCAGCATGGGCACCCACGCGCCGTGATCCAGCCCGTGCTCGTGTGTCGTGGTCGCGATGCCGGCGGCATCGAGCAACCCGGCTGCACGTTCGGCGACCTCCGGCGCGCCCGGCGCCGGGTACTGGATGTCGTACAGCGCGCGTGGGAATCCGTAGAAGTCATGGATCGTTTCGGGCCGCTGCGCGATGCTCGCAACAGGTTGTCGCGTGCCCCAGTGTGCGGACAGCATCAGCACCGCGCGCGGGCGCGGCAGTTCCGTGCCGAGATGGGTGAACGCGCCGGACGGCAGCGTCGGATCGATCGGCAGCGTCGGTGCGCCGTGGGACAGGAAAAGCGAAGGCAAGCGGTTCATGGCGGTGGCCTGCGAATGATGGTGCCGCGACTATAGATCCGCGTTGGGAATGGATAAACCTTCTGCGCGGACTTTATTCGATCGTAATTGTTGATAATGATCGGGTGATTTCACGTGCTCGCCGGCACGCGACGCGATTTTCCATGAGGTTGTCGGAAGATGCGCGGAGAAAGGATGAAATGGACGCTGAGGCGCCGTTACTGCGCGTGCCGAATCCCTTCCCAGGGCGTCGTCAGCGGTGCGCTGAGCGCGAACAGGTCAAGCACCCGCGTGACCGTATGATCGACCAGCTCTTCGATCGACTTCGGCATGGTGTAGAAGGCCGGCAGCGGCGGGAAGACGATGCCGCCCATTTCGGTGACGGCCGTCATGTTGCGCAGATGCGCGAGGTTGAACGGCGTTTCCCGCACAAGCAGCACGAGACGGCGGCGCTCCTTGAGCGTGACGTCGGCGGCGCGGGTGATCAGGTTGTCTGACAGGCCATGCGCGACGCTGGCGAGCGTCTTCATCGAGCACGGCGCGATCACCATGCCATCGGTCGCGAACGACCCGGACGCGATTGTCGCGCCGACGTCGCGCACCGAATGCACGACATCCGCACGGCGTTCGACGTCGGCCTTCGACAGCTTCAGTTCATGCTGGATATTGAGCCAGCCGGCGCTCGAAATCAGCAGATGCGTTTCGACGCCGCCGGCGGCGCGCAGCATGTCGAGCAGCCGCACGCCGTAGATCGCGCCGGTGGCGCCGGTGATCGCGACGATCAGCCGGCGAGGCGGCGCGATGCGAGGTTCCATCGGGGAAGGGGCGTTACGCGGCGGCGAACAGCTGCTGCAGCTCACCCGACTGGTACATCTCCATCATGATGTCCGAGCCGCCGATGAATTCGCCATTCACGTACAGCTGCGGAATGGTCGGCCAGTTCGAGAATGCCTTGATGCCCTGGCGGATTGCTTCGTCCTCGAGCACGTTGACCGTCTTGAACTGCTCGACGCCGCAGGCTTTCAGCACTTGCACGGCGCGGCCGGAGAAGCCGCACATCGGGAATTGCGCATTGCCCTTCATGAAGAGCACGACGGGGTTTTCGTCGACGATTTGCTTGATACGTTGTTGGGTGTCCATGACTGACCTTGCGTTAGCGGGCATTGGAACGAAATGATAGCGGATTTCTACCGGGCGGGCCGGGTGTCAGCCGGGCCGGCGGCCGCCGGTCGTGCGTTCGATCGCGGCGAGATCGGTGAGCGACTCGATCGCGACGAAGCCGTGCGCGGCCAGGATCGTGCGAACCGCGTCCGCCTGATCGTAGCCGTGCTCGATCCACAGCGAGCCGCCCGCTTTCAGGCGCGCCCCGGCGCCCGCGACGATCGTGCGGATGGCGGTGAGGCCGTCGGCGTCGTCGGTAAGTGCGCCGCGCGGCTCGAAGCGCAGATCGCCCTGCGACAGATGGGGATCGTGCTGCGCGATGTACGGCGGATTGCTGGCGATGGCGTCGAAGACGAGCGCCGGATCGAGCGCGGCGTACCAGTCGCTTGCGACGAAATGCAGCGGTCCGCCGGGGCGCGGCGCATCGAGCAGCTTGTCCGCGTTGCGCCGCGCGACGGCGAGCGCCGCGGTTGAACGGTCGAGCGCCCACACCTGCGCGTCGGGCCGTTCGGCGGCGATCGACACCGCGATCGCGCCGCTGCCGGTGCCGAGATCGAGCACGGCCGGATGCGCGATGCCGTCGATCGCGTCGAGTGCTGCGTCGACGAGCAGTTCGGTTTCCGGGCGGGGGATCAGCACGTCCGGCGTGACGTCGAACGGCCGCCCGAAAAATTCGCGCATCCCGACCAGTTGCGCGACCGGCTCGCCGGCGCTGCGGCGCGCCTCGAGCGCGAGATAGCGTTCGACTTCGGCGGCGCCGAGCGGCTCGTCGCCGCGGGTGATCAGCTGCGTGCGGGTCCAGCCGAGCGCGTGCGCGAGCAAAACGCGCGCGTCGACCGGGTCGAGCGGCGACGCGCGCAGCAGTTCGATGGCTGTCATGGCGCTCATGGCTGGCCTCAGTCGGCGTCGCCGAGCGACGCGAGCAGCTCGGCCTGATGTTCGCTGACAAGCGTGGCGATCAGCTCGTCGAGGTCGCCATCCATCAACGCCTCGAGTTTGTAGAGCGTCAGGTTGATCCGGTGATCGGTCATCCGGCCCTGCGGAAAGTTGTAGGTGCGGATGCGCTCCGAGCGGTCGCCCGAGCCGATCAGGCTCTTGCGCGTCGCGGCTTCCTTCGCGTGCTGTTCGTGATACTGCTTGTCCTTGATCCGGGCGGCGAGCACCTTCAGCGCGCGATCCTTGTTCTTGTGCTGCGAGCGGTCGTCCTGGCATTCGACGACGATGCCGGTCGGAATGTGCGTGATGCGCACCGCCGAATCGGTCTTGTTGATGTGCTGGCCGCCCGCGCCGGACGCCCGGAACGTGTCGATCCGCAGATCGGCCGGATTGATCTCGACCTCGGCGATCTCGTCGGCTTCGGGCATCACCGCGACCGTGCACGCGGACGTATGGATGCGGCCCTGCGTCTCGGTCGCCGGCACGCGCTGCACGCGGTGGCCGCCCGATTCGAACTTGAGCCGCGAATACGCACCCTGCCCGGCGATCCGCACGATCACTTCCTTGTAGCCGCCCAGATCCGACGCGCTTTCCGACATCATCTCGACTTGCCAGCGCTGCCGTTCCGCGTAGCGCAGATACATGCGCAGCAGGTCGCCCGCGAACAGCGCCGACTCGTCGCCGCCCGTACCCGCGCGAATTTCGAGGAAGATGTTGCGCTCGTCGTTCGGATCCTTCGGCAGCAGCATCGTCTGCAGCTCGGTTTCGATCTGGCCCATGCGGTCGCGGGCGCTTCTGAGTTCGTCCTCGGCGAAGTCGCGCATCGACGCGTCGCCGAGCAGTTCCTGCGCGGCCGTTTCGTCGTTGCGGGCCTGCCGCCACAGCGCGTAATGCTCGACGACCGGGCCGATTTCCGCATGTTCACGCGTGAGTCGGCGGTACTGGTCGAGGTCGGCCGTGACATTTTCGCGGCTCAGCAGGTCATTAAGTTCGGCCAGCCGGATGGACAGCTGGTCGAGCTTGCTTTGCATGCTCGGTTTCATGGTGTGGAGCAGCGCTCCCGGGCAAGGAAATCGGAAAAGGGAAAGCCGCCCGGATGGACGGCGAAACGGGGGCCCGGCGCTAGTGGCCGGACGGGTCGTTCGAGCGCGGCGCGTGCTGGTAGAAGCCGCGCATCAGGTCGATCAGCGATTCGCGATCGGTGCCGCTGGCGCGATTGAGCGCGCTCGTCGGGCCGTGGATCAGCTTGTTGGTCAGCGCCTGCGACAGCGCCTCGAGCACGGCGGCCGGATCGTCGCCGCGCGCGAGCATTTTCTGCGCCTTGTCGACTTCGGCGCGGCGCAGTGCATCGGCCTGCGTATGCATGTGGCGGATCACCGGCACGACGCTGCGCGTGTCGAGCCATTGCATGAAATTCTCCACGCGCGTCTCGATGATCGTCTCGGCCTGCGCGACCGCGGCCTGGCGCGATGCGTTGCCTTCGCGCACGATCGCGCCGAGATCGTCGACGGTATAAAGGAACACGTCCTTCAGCTTGCCGGCTTCGGGCTCGATGTCGCGCGGCACGGCAAGGTCGACCATGAAGATCGGCCGGCGACGGCGCGCCTTCACCGCGCGTTCGACGGCGCCAAGGCCGATGATCGGCAGCGTCGATGCGGTGCACGACACGATGATGTCGAACTCGTGCATCCGCGTGGGCAGGTCGGACAGCGGCATCGCACGGCCATTGAAGCGTTCGGCGAGTTTCTGGCCCCGCTCGGCCGTGCGGTTCGCGACGACCAGCTCGCGCGGATTCTGCGCGGCGAAGTGCGTCGCGCACAGTTCGATCATCTCGCCGGCGCCGATGAACAGCACGCGCTGATCGGACACCTTTTCGAAGATGCGCTGCGCGAGCCGAACCGCGGCGGCCGCCATCGACACCGACTGCGTGCCGATTTCGGTGGTGCCGCGTACTTCCTTCGCGACCGCGAAGGTACGCTGGAACAGCTGGTTCAGGTATGTGCCGAGCGCGCCGGCCTCCGACGCGGTACGCACCGCGTCCTTCATCTGGCCGAGGATCTGCGTTTCGCCGAGCACCATCGAGTCGAGGCCCGACGCGACACGGAACGCGTGCCGGACCGCTTCCGATTGCGGCAGCGCGTAAACGTGCGGCGCCAGTTCGTCGACCGGGATGCGGTGATAGTCCGACAGCCAGCGCACCGCCGCCTCGCGGGCCGCACGGTCGTCGGTCGCGCAATAGAGCTCGGTGCGGTTGCAGGTGGAGAGGATGGCGGCTTCCGGCGCGTTGGGTGCCTGAGGCCCGAGAAACACATTCTTGAACATGACGAGCGCCGGCTTGATCTGCTCGACCGGAAACGCCACGCGTTCGCGCAGGGCGACAGGCGCAGTGTGGTGGTTGATTCCGATCGTGAGGAGTTGCATATCAAGGGCTATCGTTTTGCCCCATATTATAGCGTTTTGATGATCTCCTCACCGGAAGCGTATCGGGCGTCCGCGAGCGGCGGCCGTAAATTCTGGGGCTCGATCGGCACCTGATCGAGCTGGTAGCCGTAGCCATACAGCGGCTGTAGCCGGTAACCGCGCTCCGGCAGCAGCCGCAGCTTGCTGCGCAGACGGGACGCGTGTGTGTCGAGCGTACGCGACTTCATGTCGCGTCGGCGGGCCCAGACCGTTTCCAGGATGTGGGCGCGCGACACCGGCCGGGACATGTTCGCGAACAGCAGCAGCGCAAAGCGGAATTCCTTCGGCGTGAGCGAGACGACCTTATCGCCGAAGCGGACGAGGGAATGGGTGGCTTCGAACTCGTATTCGCCGAAGGTATCGCGCGAGCGGTGCGGCGGCCGTCTGACCCCCGCGCGCCGGAGCAGCGCATTGACGCGTGCGAGCAGTTCCGGGCCGCGCACCGGTTTTTCGATGCAGTCGTCGGCGCCAGCATGCAGGCATGACACGATCTCGCTTTCGCGCGGCAGCGTCATGAGCGCGATGGCGGGCAGGCCGGGCAGGATCGCGCGCGCCTGCGGAATGATTTCTTCGGCGGACCGGTCGCCCGCCCAGTAGTCGGTGATGACCAGGTCGCAGGTTTCGGTGGCGAGCCATTCGAGAAACGAAGCGCCGGTCGGAAACGCATGGCAGAGGTGGCCACCGGCGAAGAGAAGGCGGTCCAGTAGCGACGCGTGACTCGCATCCGGGTCGATCAGAGCTATTCGCATGTGAATTTCATCAGCGCGACAGCCGACGCGCGCTTGCCATAACGTTGGGTCGGCCCCTAAACTCGAAAGTTGCGTGGCAAGCAGGGTGCCGTTCCCGGATTGGATGGATGGGATCGATGCTAGCCGCGGGAGTCGTTCACGCCTATTGGACGAATCTGAATTTAAAAAAAGGCGTCGAATGAACTGGTTTGGAATCATCGTTCTGGGAACGGCCGTCGGGCTGTTCGGCACGTGGCTGCATCCCATGCGGCGCGCCGGACGGCCAGCTTGGTGGTTCGCGGTGCTCGTCGGCATCGCAGGCGCTGGGGCAGCCAGGATCGCCGGCAAT
>NZ_JAHACR010000216.1 GCF_018375725.1 Burkholderia sp.
CAGATTAACAGAAGAAAGTGTCGGTTCGGGGATTTTCACCACATCGGCAAAACGGGTGATGAAACGACTCATCGAGAAACAACGGTCGGTACATACACGCATCACGTCGCAGATGTCTTCCATTCCTTCTTCGCAGGAAAGGGCTTGTTCTACCGTATCCAGTGTGGAAGTAATGCCGGCAGTCGTGTTGTTCACTTCGTGGGCAATCATGCGAATCACTTTCTCGTATGCTTTCTTTTCCGCTTTCATCACTTCGTCGGTGAGGGTTTCTACCAAGTAGAAGGGATGCTGAAATCCACGATCAATGAAAGAAGAATGAGTACACCGGTAGATATTCGAGTCGTTCAGACGGACGGTTACCTTCTCTCCTTTCGGGAGGTTAGCCAATTCCACCGCTAACGGAGAATCAATCTCTTTCATCTTCTTGCCTTGTACGTCTTCCAAACGAACACCCAGCATTTTCAAAGCCATCGGATTCAATTCCGAAAGGTCTTCATCAAGGGAAGTTATAATCACTCCCATCGGAGAAGCTTTAATCAGCAAATCAAGAAAATTATTCTGTTCACGCAGGCGGAGACGTTCATTCTTGAGCTGTTCCATCATGCGGTTGAAGATATTCACCACACGATCGGCCTCATATTGGCCTACAGGACTAAGACGACTACTGAAATCCTGCTCGCGCAGCCGCGCGGCTTCTGCGCAGGCGTCGATCGCGCGATCGAGATCGTCGAGCGCGCAATCGCCATGCACGGCGCGCCGATCTACGTGCGCCACGAAATCGTTCACAACAAGTACGTCGTCGAGGATCTGAAAAAGAAGGGCGCGATCTTCGTCGAGGAACTCGAGGAAGTGCCGTCCGGCAATACCGTGATCTTCAGCGCGCATGGCGTATCGAAGGCGGTGCGCGACGAAGCCGACGTGCGCGGGCTGCGGATCTATGACGCGACGTGCCCGCTCGTCACGAAGGTGCACGTCGAAGTGGCGAAGATGCGCCAGGATGGTGTCGACATCGTCATGATCGGGCACAAGGGTCACCCGGAAGTCGAGGGCACGATGGGGCAGGTCGAGCGCGGCATGCATCTCGTCGAGAGCGTCGAGGACGTGCAGAAGCTCGAACTGGCCGATCCGGACCGCATCGCGCTCGTCACGCAGACGACGCTGTCCGTTGACGACGCGGCCGAGATCATCGGCGCGCTGAAGGCGAAATATCCGAAGATCCGCGAGCCGAAGAAGCAGGACATCTGCTATGCGACGCAGAACCGCCAGGACGCGGTGAAGTTCATGGCGCCGCAGTGCGACGTCGTGATCGTCGTGGGGAGCCCGAACAGCTCGAACTCGAGCCGCCTGCGCGAAGTGGCGGAGAAACGCGGCGTTGCCGCATACATGGTCGATGCGCCCGAGCAGATCGATCCGGCATGGGTCGCGGGCAAGCGCCGCATCGGTGTGACCGCCGGCGCGTCGGCGCCCGAGGTGCTCGCACAGGCGGTGATCGCGCGGTTGCGCGAACTCGGCGTGCGCAACGTCCGTGCGCTCGAGGGGATCGAGGAGAACGTGTCGTTCCCGCTGCCGCGCGGACTGAATCTGCCGCCCGCGGCCTGATTCTTCCGGAATCCTTGCATGAATGAAGCGCGCCCCACCGGGGCGCGTTTTTTTTGCCTCGCGCCAGTGCAATCGCAACCGGCGCTCCCTTGTCTGGTGCAACCTGGTTGTCCTGTCTTGCAAAAACGGGTGCCAAAAAACGGTTGCAATGCAGGAAAACCCCATCGAATCAGGAATATTGGCGTCCTATAAATGGAGTTACAATTCGCCCGTTTTCAGGCCTGAGCGGTCGCGAAACCCGGTTTTGGCAAGGCGCAGGAGACCTATTTGATGCATGTGAAGTTGGCTTACGCCGTGTCCGTCGCCGCAGCGGTTGCAATGCTTGCCGCCTGCAGCAAGAAGAGCGACGACGAGGCGGGGAAAGGGGCTGCGGCGTCCGCGGCAGCGCCGGCCAGCGACGTGCGCGTCGTCAAAATCGGCCATGCCGCCCCATTGACGGGGAGCATCGCGCATCTTGGCAAGGACAATGAGAACGGAGCGCGTCTGGCGGTCGAGGAGATCAACGCGCACGGCCTGACGATCGACGGTCATCCGGTGCAGCTGCAACTGGTTGCCGAGGACGACGAGGCCGATCCGAAAACGGGCACGCAAGTTGCTGAAAAATTGGTCGACGACCGGGTCGTGGCCGTGGTGGGGCACCTCAATTCGGGGGTGTCGATCGCGGCGTCGAAAGTTTACAGCGCCGCAGGCATCGTGCAGATCTCTCCTTCCTCGACCAATCCCGACTATACGAAGCAGGGATTCAAGACGACCTACCGCGTCGTGGCGACAGACGCGCAGCAAGGCCCCGCGCTCGCCAACTACGCATTGCATGCGCTCCACGCGAAGCGCTTCGCGGTCGTCGACGACGCGACCGCATACGGCAAGGGACTGGCCGACGAATTCGCGAAGACCGTCCGGGCTGCGGGCGGGCAGATCGTCGTGCGCGAAGCGGCCAGCGAACGCACGACGAATTTCAAGTCGATCCTGACGAAGATCAAGAGCGGCCATCCCGACGCCATCATGTACGGCGGGATGGATGCGACGGGCGGCCCGTTTGCGAAGCAGGCGATGGCGCTCGGAATCGGAGCAAAAATCCTTGGCGGCGACGGCGTGTGTACCGGCAAGGTGGTCGAGCTCGCGGACAACGCGGTGCAGAACCTGATCTGTTCGGAGGCGGGGCTCGCCCTGTCGAGGATGGAAAAAGGAGCGGACTTCGAAAAGTCGTATGAAGACCGCTTCCACACGCCGGTGCAGATTTACGCGCCGTTCGCGTATGACGCCGTCTACGTGATCGTCGACGCGATGAAGCGCGCCAATTCGATCGAAGCGTCCAAGGTGCTGGCTGCGATGCCGTCGACCGATTACCGCGGGGTAATCGGTCACATCGCATTCGCTCCGAACGGCGACTTGAAAGAAGGGGTGATTACGCTCTACGACTTCAAGGAGGCCAAGAAAACCGTCCTCGATGTCGTGACGATGTAGCGACGGGAACCATGACGGCACCGGATCAGTGCGGTGCCGTTTCTGTATCCGCTCCGGCGGCTGGCTCGGCTGTACAGGCCGGGCGGCGCGCGCCGGGACGATCAACCCTTACCGGTCTTTTCTAGTACCCGCAGTGTCGTCGAGATCACGCGATTCCTTGCTTACCGGCCAGGCGCAGCGTCATCCGGCAACACGGGCCAAGGAGCTTTAAATGGATATTTTCGTCCAGCAGATCCTCAACGGGCTGGTGCTTGGCAGTGTCTACGCCATCATCGCGTTGGGCTACACGATGGTGTACGGCATTCTCGGCATCATCAACTTCGCGCATGGCGACGTGCTGATGATCGGCGCGATGGTGGCGCTTTCCGCGATCACCGTGTTGCAGAACCACTTCCCGGCGCTCGGCAACGTCGCGACACTGACGATTGCTCTGGGCGTCGCGGCGGCCGTCTGTGCGGCCGTCGGCTTCACGATCGAGCGTGTTGCGTACCGGCCGCTGCGCCGTGCGCCGCGTCTCGCACCGCTGATCACCGCGATCGGCGTGTCGATCCTGCTGCAGACCGCCGCGATGATCATCTGGGGGCGCAACCCGCTGCCGTTCCCGCAACTGTTGCCGACCGATCCGATCAACGTGATCAAGCCGACCGATACGACGCCTGGCGCGGTGATCTCGATGACTGAAATCGTGATCATCGTCGTGGCGTTCATCGTGATGGGCGGCCTGCTGCTGCTCGTCCACAAGACCAAGCTCGGCCGTGCGATGCGTGCGATTGCCGAAAGCCCGAACACCGCAAGCCTGATGGGCGTGAACCCGAACTTCGTGATCTCGGCGACGTTCATGATCGGTTCGGCGCTGGCCGCGCTGGCGGGCGTGATGATCGCCTCGGAATACGGCAACGTGCACTTCTACATGGGCTTCATTCCCGGTATGAAAGCATTCACCGCCGCGGTGCTGGGCGGGATCGGCAACCTCGCGGGCGCGATGGTCGGCGGGGTGCTCCTCGGCCTCATCGAGCAGCTGGGTGCCGGCTATATCGGCAATCTCACGGGCGGCGTGTTCGGCAGTAACTACCAGGACGTGTTCGCATTCATCGTGCTGATCATCGTGCTGGTGTTCCGTCCGTCGGGCCTGCTGGGCGAACGTGTCGCGGACCGCGCGTAAGGGAGCAAGAACATGACATCCATTCAACCGATCGAAACCTCGACGACGCTCGTCGAGGAACGCAATACCGCGAAAACCGTCACCATCGGCATCCTGACCGCGGCCTTCGTGATCGCCGCACCGATCGTGATCGGCGCGGCCGGCGGCAACTACTGGGTCCGCGTGCTGGACTTCGCGATGCTGTACGTGATGCTCGCACTCGGCCTCAACGTCGTGGTCGGCTTCGCCGGCCTGCTGGATCTGGGCTACATCGCGTTCTACGCGGTGGGCGCATACACGGCGGCGCTGCTGTCTTCGCCGCACCTGGCCACGCAGTTCGAGTGGATCGCGCACCTCGCGCCCAACGGACTGCACGTACCGTTCCTGCTCATCGTGCCGATCGGCATGGCGTTGGCGGCGATCTTCGGGATTCTGCTCGGCGCGCCGACGCTGCGCCTGCGCGGCGATTACCTCGCGATCGTCACGCTCGGTTTCGGTGAAATCGTGCGGATCTTCATGAACAACCTCGACCGTCCGGTGAACATCACGAACGGCCCGAAGGGGATCACGGGGATCGATCCGGTGCAGGTCGCGGGCTTCAATCTCGCGCAGACGCACTCGATCTTCGGCATCCAGCTGCCGTCGGTCTACATGTACTACTACCTGTTCGTGCTCTGCGCGCTGCTCGTGATCTGGACCTGTACGCGCCTGCAGCATTCGCGCATCGGCCGCGCATGGGCGGCGATCCGCGAGGACGAGATCGCGGCGAAGGCGATGGGCATCAACACCCGTAACGTGAAGCTGCTTGCGTTCGCAATGGGCGCGTCGTTCGGCGGCCTGTCGGGCGCGATGTTCGGTTCGTTCCAGGGCTTCGTGTCGCCGGAATCGTTCACGTTCTGGGAATCGATCGTCGTGCTCGCCTGCGTGGTGCTGGGCGGCATGGGCCATATCCCGGGCGTGATCCTCGGTGCGGTGCTGCTCGCGATCTTCCCGGAATTCCTGCGTTCGACGATGAGCCCGCTGCAGCATGCGCTGTTCGGCCACGACATCGTCGATACCGAAGTGATCCGCCAGGCGCTGTACGGCCTCGCGATGGTGGTCATCATGCTGTACCGCTCGGAAGGCCTGTGGCCCGCGCCGAAGCATGAGGACAAGATCGCGAAGCTGGCGAAGCGCGGCGCCAAGTCGGCGCGTGCATAACGGACAGGCAGGAGAAGGAGAAACACACATGAGCGACAAACAAATCCGACTGTCCGTCAAAGGCGTGAACAAGCGCTTCGGCGGCCTGCAGGCACTGTCCGACGTGGGCCTGCAGATCAAGGAAGGCGAGATCTACGGGCTGATCGGCCCGAACGGCGCCGGCAAGACGACGTTCTTCAACGTGATCACGGGCCTGTACACGCCGGATTCCGGCGAATTCAAGCTGGACGGCACGGAATACACGCCGACCGCGGTGCACCAGGTCGCGAAGGCCGGCATTGCGCGCACGTTCCAGAACATCCGCCTGTTCGGCGGGATGACGGCGCTCGAGAACGTGATGGTGGGTCGCCACGTGCGCACCAAGCACGGCCTGCTCGGCGCAGTGTTCCAGACGCCGGCCGAGCGCAAGGAAGAGCGCGAGATCAAGGAGCGTGCGATCGAGCTGCTCGAATACGTCGGCGTGCTGCAGTACGCGGACTACACGGCGCGCAACCTGTCGTACGGCCACCAGCGCCGTCTCGAGATCGCGCGCGCGCTCGCGACCGATCCGAAGCTGCTTGCGCTCGACGAGCCGGCGGCCGGGATGAACGCGACGGAGAAAGTGGAACTGACGCGCCTGCTCGACAAGATCCGCTCGGACGGCCGCACGATCCTGCTGATCGAGCATGACGTGAAGCTCGTGATGGGGTTGTGCAACCGGATGACGGTGCTCGATTACGGCAAGGTGATCGCCGAGGGTCTGCCGCAGGACGTGCAGAAGAATCCGAAGGTGATTGAGGCATATCTCGGCGCAGGGGTGCACTGATGGCAGCGGCAATGTTGAAAATCAAGGGCTTGCAGGTCAACTACGGCGGCATTCAGGCCGTCAAGGGCGTTGACATGGAAGTCCAGCAGGGCGAGCTCGTGACGCTGATCGGTGCGAACGGCGCGGGCAAGACGACCACGATGAAGGCGATCACCGGCCTGAAGCCGTATTCGGCGGGCGACATCGAATACGACGGCAAGTCGATCAAGGGCGTGCCGTCGCACGAGTTGCTCAAGCGCGGCCTCGCGATGGTGCCGGAAGGCCGCGGGATCTTCGCGCGGATGTCGATCATCGAGAACATGCAGATGGGCGCCTATCTGCGCAACGACAAGGAGCAGATCAAGAAGGACGTCGACCGGATGTTCGGCTTCTTCCCGCGCCTGAAGGAGCGCGCGACGCAGCTCGCGGGCACGCTGTCGGGCGGCGAGCAGCAGATGCTCGCGATGGCGCGGGCGATTCTCTCCAAGCCGAAGCTGCTGCTGCTCGACGAGCCGTCGATGGGTCTGTCGCCGATCATGGTCGAGAAGATCTTCGAAGTCGTGCGCACGATCTCGAAGGAGGGCATCACGGTGCTGCTGGTCGAGCAGAACGCGCGTCTCGCGCTGCAGGCGGCGGACCGCGGCTACGTGATGGACTCGGGCACGGTGACGATGTCGGGCGACGCGAAGCAGATGCTCGACGATCCGAAGGTGCGCGCCGCGTATCTGGGCGAATAAGCCCGACAGCCGTATGGCGCAGAAAAAGCCGCATGTCCTGACGGGCATGCGGCTTTTTTATGGATCACGGGCGCCGCGCTCAGGCGGCGGGCGGCTTGCCACGACATGCGTTCGTCGGCGCGAGCGCCGGGCGACGCGGCATGCATCCGCATTGCCCGGCACGGCCTGCGGGTTGATTCTCAGGCAGCCGGGCGCGGCCTCGCTATCGACGGCGCGATCGAACGGACGAACGACGACATCATCGGCGGCAGCGTCCAGCGAACGGGTCTGCTCAGAGCGAGTCGAGGACCGTACGCAGCATCGCCATCATCCGGTCGATCTCTTCGTTCGTCACATTGAGCGCCGGCATGAAGCGCAGCAGGTTCGGGCGCGCCGCGTTGAGCAGCAGGCCGTCCGGCTGCATCTCGCGCGCCTTCTCGACGATCTGCGGGCCGATGTCCTTGCCGAGCAACAGCGCGCGCAGCAGACCTTCGCCGCGCTCGCCTTCGAAGCCGCGCTCTTCCGACAGTTCGAGCAGCTTGCGCTTCAGGTATTCGCCGCGCTCA
>NZ_JAHACR010000217.1 GCF_018375725.1 Burkholderia sp.
GGATCGTTCGGCGACAGCCACGGACCGACGAAGCATGCGAGCGCGACGAGTGCGAGCAGCGCAAGGCTCAGGACCGCCGCACGGTTGTGCAGGAAGCGGTACATCGCCAGCGAGAGCGGCATGCGCGAGCGCGGCGGCGTATCGGCCTGCAGCGGCAGGCCGACGGTGGGAGAAGTCGGCGTCATCGGTTCGCCTCGCTCAATAACGGATGCGCGGATCGAGCCACGCGTATGCGAGGTCGACCAGCAGGTTGAACAGCACCGCGCAGACGGTCGTCAGCACGACAAGGCCGAGCACCAGCGTGTAGTCGCGGTTGATCGCACCGTTGACGACGAGCTGGCCGAGGCCCGGCAGCGCGAACACCGATTCGGTCACGACGGCCGCCGTGATCGACGAGATGCAGATCGTGCCGAACAGCGAAACGACCGGCATCAGTGCGGGTTTCAGCGCATGGCGCAGCACGATCGTCGTGCCGGGCAGCCCTTTCGCGCGCGCTGTGCGGATGTAGTTGCTCGACAGCGTCTCGATCATCGAGCCGCGCATCACGCGCGCGAGCAGCGACATGTTGATCAGGGTCAGCAGCACGATCGGCAGCAGCCGGTACTGCCAGCCGCCGTCGCCCCAGCCGCCCGCTGGCAGCCAGCCGTTGCCGGCCGACGTCTTCAGCACGATCGCGAAGATCCACACGAGCACCGGGCCGAGCACGAACGGCGGCACCACGTTGCCGAAATTGCCGATCAGCATCACGAAGCGGTCGATCAGGCTGTCGCGCCGCACCGCCGCGACAGTGCCGAGCAGCACGCCGAGCACGATCGAGAACGGAATCGACAGGCCGCCTACGCCGAGACTCACCGGAAGCGCCTTCTTCACCAGATCGTTGACCGACCAGTCGACGTAACGGAACGACGGGCCGAGATCGCCGTGAATCAGCGCGTCGAGATACAGCAGATACTGCTTCCACAGCGGTTGGTCGAGGTGGTACTTCGCGTTCAGGTTCGCGATCGTCGCCGCGGACAGCTGCTTTTCCGTATCGAACGGACCGCCCGGCGTGAAGTGCAGCAGCAGGTAGCAGACGGTGACGACCGCGAGGATCGTCGGCACCGCCCACAACGTGCGTCTCAGTGCGTAGGCCAGCATGATCGCTCCGCTCAGTGCTTGATCACGTACATGTCTTGCGAAGCACGCATGTCGACCACGTTCTTCAGCGAATAACCGCCGACGTACGGCTTCACGAGGCGGTCGGCCGAGTACTGGAACAGCGGCACCATCGGCGTGTCGTCCATCGCGAGATCGTGCGCCTGCGTGAGCAGTTCGGTGCGAGCCTTGTCGTCGAGCTTCTGGTTCGCGTCGCCGACGAGCGTGTCGACCTTCTTGTTGCAGTACGCGACGGTGTTCTGCGCGCTGCCGCATTCCAGCAGGTCGAAGAACGTCATCGCGTCGTTGTAGTCGGCAAACCAGCCGTCGCGCGCGATCTGCACCTTGCCGTCATGGCGCTCCTTCATCAGCACCTTGAACTCGACGTTCTCGAGCTTCGTGTCGATGCCGAGCTTCGTGCGCCACTCGGACGCCGTGAACAGCGCGACCTTCTTGTGCAGGTCGTTGGTGTTGTACGTCAGCGTGAACGACAGCGGCTTCGCGTCCGAGTAGCCGGCCTGCTTGAGCAGATTCTTCGCGTAGTCGACGCGCTTGGCCATCGGCCACGACGCCCATTCCGGCGTGAACGGCGCCCGTACGCCCTTCGTGCCCTTCGGCATCAGGCCGTACATCGGTTTTTCGCCGGCCTGCGTGAGCTTCGTCGTCAGCACGTCGCGATCGAGCACCATCGACAGCGCCTGGCGCACACGCTTGTCCTTCAGCACCGGATCCTTGTTGTTCAGGTAGTAGTAGTACGTCGCGAGTTGCAGGCCCGGACGCAGTTCGCCGCCGAACTGCTTGCTGACCTGCTGGAAGATCCCCGACGGAATCGAATAGCTGTAGTCGATCTGGCCGGCCTGATACATGCGCATCGCCGTCTCGTCGCTCTCGATCGGCAGGTACGTGACCTTGTTCACGACGACCTTGCCGGCATTCCAGTACTTCGCGTCCTTCGCGATCACGATGCGGCTGTTCGGCTGCCAGTCGACGAGCGAGTACGCGCCGTTGCTGACCATGTTCTGTGGGCGCGTCCACGCATCGCCGAACTTCGCCACGACATCCTTGTTGACCGGCGCGAGCGGCGCCATCGCGGTCAGCTCGGGGAAGAATGCGACCGGTGCGTCGGTCGTTACTTCGACCGTGTACGGATCGACCGCACGCACGCCGAGCGTCGACGGCGCGGCCTTGCCCGCGATGATGTCCTTCGCGTTCTTCACGAATTCGACGAGGATCGTGTATTTCGAGCCCGTCTTCGGATCGGCGAGGCGCTGCCACGAATAGACGAAATCGGCTGCGGTCACGGGCTGGCCGTTGCTCCACTTCGCGTCGCGACGCAGCTTGAAGATCCACGTTTCGGGCGTCTTGCGCTCCCACGACTGCGCCACGCCGGGCACGATCTGGCCCGCCGCGTCGATGCGCGCAAGCCCTTCGAACAGGTCGAGACCGATCGTGTTGCCGGTCCATGACTCGATATGCGCCGGATCGAGCGATTCGACTTCGGCCGGCACCTGACGCGTCAGGTCCTGCTGCGCGGCGAGCGTCACATTGGACGGAACGGTAACGGCGTACGCGGAATGCGTCGTCAGGGCGAGCGCGGCCAGCACGGCCGACATGGCATGCGAAGTTTTCATCGTGTCAGTTCGTAGAAGGTGTTTTCGGAATGTGTTCGCGGCGGTCGGCCGCGTGTTACGCGCAGGACGCCGGCGTGTGCGGCGCGGAGTATGGCCCGTGAATCTCGTTTCTCATGTATTAGTATTCCTTACGTTTCTTTCGACAGATACCCCATCGTGTAAACGAAGGAATACCTGTTTGCTAGAACAGCCTCGGCGTACCCACCCAGACCACCACCGACTCGACCTGTGCGGTGTTGACCCAGCTATGCGGGACCGTCGACTGGTAATGCGCGCTGTCGCCGGCCAGCAGGGTGAACGACTTGCCCTCCAGCGTCAGCGACACCTCCCCCTCGATGACATACAGGAACTCCTCTCCCGCATGCGTCGTCACTTCCGACCGCATCTGTCCCGGCGGCATCCGCACGAGGATCGCCTCGAGCTGACGCCCTTCCGATACGTTCGTGAGCCGTGCGAACAGATTCGCGGAATCGGCAAAGCCGAAAAAACGCAGCTGCCCGCCCCGGCAAACCGAACGCTCCTCGCTCGGCGTGTCGACGAAGTATTGCACCGTGACACCGAGCGCCTGCGCGATGCCCGCCAACGACGTCAACGACGGCGATGCGAGCCCGCGCTCGACTTGCGACAGAAACGGCTTCGAAATACCCGCGGCGGTTGCCGTGTCGTCGAGCGTGCGTTTCAGACGCTGACGCAACGCACGAATCTTGCTGCCCAGTGCCACGGCAGCGTCGGCAGACCGCGTGTTTTCAGTGGTGGAAACCATAGCAGGCCGATAATTGGTCGTCAAAAAATGTTTGATGAAAAGTAACTAAGTTAGATCGAATTGGCTTAGTCTTCGGGTTTGTGCGGATCGCTGGCGTTCTGCCCGGCGTGGAAAACACAGCCCGGCACGCGCCGCGCGACGCGCTATCTTGCCAGACTCGCCCCCCACACAGCCAAGCTGCATGCGGCTTTGCGGGAATCCGAGGAAATTCAGACGGCGATCTTACAAAAACATGACGAGACGGAAATTGCTGAAAACCCCAGCGTCATCGGGGATTACCCTTTGTGGCAGGAACGTGACAAACCCCAGCCGCAAACGTCACCAGCCGCGTGCCGGCCGAGGACTTGCGCCGCCGACGTCGAACGGCGTCTGACCCGTAAATGGGGCTGCCCGCCCGATCGTTACCGTCGCATTTGCGGCTGCCCGCCCGGCACGCCGCGGACGCGTCAGATTCACCCCGGCGACGCGCCCCGCGCCGCCCGCCTCAACCGAGATTGATGATGCATTCACGTGTTTCGCAAACCCGATCGTTCACGACGGTCTTCCTCATCGAAATGTGGGAGCGGTTCGGCTACTACGGCATGGCCGCGCTTCTCATCCTCTTCATGGTCGACAAGCTCGGCTTCACCGACAGCCATGCGAACCTGACCTGGGGCGCGTTCACCGCACTCGTCTACGCGTCGCCGTCGATCGGCGGCTGGATCGGCGACAAGGTCCTCGGCACCCGCCGCACGATGATCATCGGCGCGGCGGTGCTGTGCGCCGGCTATCTGATGCTCGCGATGCCGAACGACCAGCTCGGCTACCTGTATGCGTCGCTCGGCGTGATCGTGGTCGGCAACGGGCTGTTCAAGGCGAACGCGGCGAACCTCGTGCGGCGGATCTACGAGGGCGACGATGCACGCATCGACAGCGCATTCACGATCTACTACATGGCGGTCAATATCGGCTCGACGGTGTCGATGCTCGCGACGCCGTGGATCAAGGACCACTGGGGCTGGCATACCGCATTCGCCGTCTGCTGCGCGGGCATGCTGCTCGGTATCCTGAACTTCGCGCTGATGTTCCGTACGCTGGCGCACATCGGCTCGAAGCCCGATGCGGAACCGATCCACTGGCGGCGTCTCGGCGCGGTGGCGGCGGGCGGCGCTGCGCTCGCGCTCGCCACGCTCTACGTGCTCCAGCACAAGCCGCTCGCCGTCGCGAGCGTATGGACGGCAGCGTTCGCGATTCTCGCAATCTTCGCGTACATGATCGCGAAGTCGGAGCGTTCCGAGCGCGCCGGCCTCATCGCCGCACTCGTGCTGATCGCACAGGTGATCCTGTTCTTCATCTTCTACGTGCAGATGTCGACGTCGCTGACGCTGTTCGCGCTGCGCAATGTCGATCCGCGCTTCATCCTGTTCGGCACGACGCTGTTTACGTGGAGCGCCGCGCAGTTCCAGGCGCTCAACCCGATCTGGATCATGCTGCTGAGCCCGGTTCTGGTGATGATCTACAACGGCCTCTCGAAGCGCGGATGCGACGTCCCGGTGGCCGCGAAGTACGCGCTCGGCTTCGGCGCGGTCGCCGCGGGCTACCTCGTGTTTACGATCAGCGGCAACTATGCGGTCGACGGACGCGTGTCGTCGTGGTTCATGGTGTGGGGCTACGGCCTGTACTCGCTCGGCGAACTGCTCGTCAGCGGCCTCGGCCTCGCGATGATCGCCCGCTACGTGCCGGCGCGGATGAGCGGCTTCATGATGGGCGCGTACTTCGTCGCGACGGGCGTGTCGCAGTATCTCGGCAGCGTGGTCGCGAACTTCGCGCAGATGCCGTCGCACGACCTCGACGCCGTGCAGTCGCTGCCGCGCTATCTCGAACTGTTCAAAGGCCTCGGCTGGCTCGCCGCGGCCGGCATGGTGATCGCGCTGCTGCTGTTGCCGCTGATGCGCCGGCTGTCGCGCGAACATCAGCGCTGCACGGACGAACGCGAAGAACTGGCGCTGGCGGCTCAGTAATTTCCCTCGGGCGGCGTCCCGCCGCCGACATTCCCCTGCGGACGGCGCAACGCCGTCCTACACTGGTAGCAACGCTTCACACGTGGAGCGGATTGCGCAGGGAGACGACGATTAAAAACAAGACGACGCGGCTGCTGCGTCTGCTCGCGGACATCCGCCGGGCGCAACGCTGCACCGCGTTGCGCGCCGCGCGCGCCGCGGCGGAACTGGAACGCACGCTGAAGGAACCGGCCGAATCCGATGCCGGGCAGGACGACACCGGCAAGCCTGACGCCCCGTCCGCGACACCCGGTTCCGGCTTCCGCTCGCCGCATTGAACGCCAGCGGCGTTGGATATCAGCGGGTCGGGAGACGCCGCAACATCATCATGCTGTGCACCGCGGTCAAGGCGACCGCCAGCCAGATCGGCCCGTAGGTCGCGAGCTGAGCGACCGTCAGGGTCTCGCCGAGCAGCAGCAGCGATACCGCCACGAGCAGCACCGGCTCGACATAGCCGAGAATCCCGAACAGCGCCATCGGCAACATCCGGCTCGCCTTCAGATAGCTCGCAAGCGCGAGTGTGCTCAGCACGCCGAGCCCCGGCAGCAACAGCGCCCACAGCACGGGTTTGCCGGATACCTGCGTCGCACTCGTCGCGGCCATCGCGCCGGCGATCGGACACAGGAGCGCCACTTCGATCGCGAACGCCGCAAGCGAATCCGCGTTGATCCGGCGGCGCAGCATGAAATACGGCGGATAACCGAGCGCTACCACCAGCGTCGGCCATGCGAATGCACGCGTCGCCCAGACCTCGTGCGCAACGCCGAGCGCGGCACACACGACCGCCGCCCATTGCAGTGGATCGAGCCGTTCGTGATAGTAGAAGCGGCCGACGAGCACCATCGTCAGCGGCAGCAGGAAATAGCCGAGTGACACTTCGAGCATCCGTCCGTGCAGCGGCGCCCACAGGAACAGCCACAGCTGCACGCCGAGCAGCGCGGCGCTGGCGGGCAGCGCCAGCAGCACGCGCCAGTCGCGTGCGCCCCGCCCGACGAGCTCGACGAATGCCGGCCAACGGCCGCGCAATGCGATCAGCGCAAACGCGCCCGGCGCGGTCCACAGGATGCGCCACGCGAAAATGTCGAGGCCGGTGAGCGGCGCAAGCAGTTTCGCGTAGGCGGACATCAGCGCGAACAGCATCGACGCCGTCACCGACAGCGCGATCCCGCGTCCCCCTTCCGGGTAGCTCGTCACCGCGCGTTCACTGCTGCTGGAAGCGCTCGTAGCGCTTGTCGGTGTGCCGCTCCTCGAAGGTCACTTCGGTCACGCGCGCCGCCGGCGGCCCGTGACGCAGCCACGCGAGCATCCGGTCGATCTGCGCGGCGGAACCCTGAATCATCGCTTCGACGCTGCCGTCCTCGAGGTTCGCGACCCAGCCGCGCAGTTTCAGCGCATGCGCCTCGCGCACCGTCGCGTGGCGGAAGCCGACGCCCTGCACGACACCGCGCACCCGCACGTAGTAGGTCTCGATCCTTTCGTCCTGTTCGTGGCGGCTCATCGGCCTCGCCCTCCTGTTACGTCCAAGCCCGGCATTGTAGTCGCGTCGCCCGCACCATGTCAGTGCCGTCGCGCGCCGCGCCGAACACGTACAATCTCGCACGACGCACAACTGCCGCGCCACGCGCGCGGCCATGAGGACTTGCATGACTGACACATCCCGCGATCTCGTTCTGGTCACCGGCGCTTCCGGTTTCGTCGGTTCGGCCGTCGCGCGCATCGCGCAGCAAAAGGGCTATGCGGTGCGCGTGCTCATGCGCCCGACGAGCCCGCGCACCAACGTCGCGGATCTCGGCGCCGAGATCGTCACCGGCGACATGCGCGACGAAGCGTCGATGCGCGCCGCGCTG
>NZ_JAHACR010000218.1 GCF_018375725.1 Burkholderia sp.
TAGGCATCCAGATTTCCGAAGGAAGGCATCCGTATCCGGTGGTGCGTCCGGGCTTCAAATCCGGTAGGGGGCGTCAGCCGCTCCCTGGTAGGTTCGACTCCTGCTGCCTTCCGCCACATAGATGAATCAGGCGATGGCGCCCTCGATGAAGGGCGCCATTCTTTTTTGCAGGACATCGTCGGGACGGCTTGGTCTCGCGTCCGTGCCGGCCGGGCACGACGGGCCGGCGGCAACGGCGGCCTTCAGGCGCGGATGCCAGGCCGCCGCGTGGCGCCGGGATTCAAAGGCATGACATGACAACGATAACGAAAACAGGCGAGCGGCTCATCAAGAAGTACCCGAACCGCCGGCTCTACGATACCGAAACCAGTACCTACATCACGTTGACCGACGTGAAGCAGTTCGTGCTCGATCAGGAAGCGCTCAAGGTCGTCGATGCGAAAACCGGCGAAGACCTGACGCGCAGCATTCTCCTGCAGATCATTCTCGACGAGGAAAGCGGCGGGGTGCCGATGTTCTCGTCGTCGATGCTGTCGCAGATCATCCGTTTCTACGGACATGCGATGCAGGGCATGATGGGCGTCTATCTGGAAAAGAACATCCAGGCGTTCATCGACATCCAGAACCGGCTCGCGGAGACGTCGGCGAAGCGGTGCGACACCGGGGCGATGAGCCCCGAAGTCTGGTCGCAGTTCATGGGCGTGCAGGCGCCGATGATGCAGGGGGTGATGACCCACTACGTCGAGCAGTCGAAGGACATGTTCGTGCAGATGCAGGCGCAGATGCAAAATCAGGCGAAATCGATGTTCGATGCGTTCCCGTTCAGGCAGCCGAATACGGCGCCGGATTCGGAATAACCCTCGCACGGGCGACACGCCCGCCCCGGTATCCGGATTAAACCGGATGCCGGATAAATGCCATTCAATCCGCGTGGCCCGACAAAAGCGCGGCGTCCGTCGCGGTTGCGGTCGCCACAATGCGTCACGGCACTGAAAATTCGATCGCGATACGGAGATTCCGCTCGCATCAGGCAGGAATCGATTCGAACGAGGCATCAATCGCGAATCACTGTGCTTGATGGCGTCCTGTACCGCGGCAGATTGGCACATCTGTACCGTTCCACCCGCAAAACATTCTTTAGACTTCGACCTGTATCGCTCATCGTTTTGATGCAGACGATGTCGAGGCGATGCGATTCATCTGTGCTCTTTTTTTTGCAGTGGATTTGTACCGATCTAAGTAGGCTTCCGAATACATTGATGCAATCTATGTCGTAAAATCCAGAAACAACGTAACTCATCGTTGCCGTTGCCGAACGGATTCGTACTCCCCCAATATAACTCCTGCCGAGACCACCATGCTCAACATGTCCCGGCGCCAGTTTCTTAAGGTATCCGCCACGACGCTGGCCGGATCGAGTCTCGCCCTGTTGGGATTCTCGTCCGCCGATGCGCTCGCGGAGGTTCGCCAATACAAGCTGGCGCGTACAGTCGAAACTCGCGGCACTTGCCCCTATTGCGCGGTCGCATGCGGGATTCTGATGTATTCCCTCGGTGACTGCGCGAAAAACGCCAAGCCGGCTGTCATTCACGTCGAGGGCGACCCGGACAATCCGGTGAACCGCGGTACGCTCTGCCCGAAGGGCTCGAGTCTCCTCGATCTCGTCCACAGCAAGAGCCGTCTGATGGTGCCGGAATACCGCGCGCCGGGCTCGGACAAGTGGGTTCAGATCTCGTGGGAAGACGCGCTCGATCGCATCGCGAAGCTGATGAAGGCGGACCGCGACGCGAACCTGGTCGAGGTGGACGGCGGCGAGCGGGTTAACCGCTGGACGACGGTCGGCATGCTGGCTGCATCCGGCGCATCGACCGAAGTCGGTTACCTGACGCACAAGGTCATTCGAAGCATGGGGCTGCTGCCCCTGGATAACCAGGCGCGTGTCTGACACGGCCCGACGGTGGCAGGTCTTGCCCCGACGTTTGGCCGTGGATCGATGACGAACCATTGGGTCGACATCAAGAACACGGATCTGGTTTTGGTGATGGGCGGCAATCCGGCCGAAGCACACCCCTGCGGTTTCAAGTGGGTGGTCGAGGCGAAGGTGACCCGCAAGGCGCGTCTGGTCGTTGTCGACCCGCGTTTCAACCGTACTGCATCGGTCGCGGATTATTACGCCCCGATTCGTACCGGCACGGACATCGTTTTCCTCGGCGGCGTCATCCATTACCTGCTGGCGAACAACAAGATCCAGCACGATTATGTGAAGGCCTACACGGACTTCACGTTCCTCGTGCGTGAGGATTTCGAATTCCACGAAGGTATTTTCTCCGGCTACAACGAGGAGAAGCACGCGTATACGAACAGGACGAGCTGGCATTACGAGCTTGGCCCGGACGGTTACGTCAAGGTCGACGAGACGCTGACGCATCCGCGCTGCGTGTACAACCTGATGAAGCAGCATTACGCGCGCTACACGCCGGAGATGGTCGAGAAGGTCTGCGGCACGCCGAAGGACAAGTTCCTGAAGGTGTGCGAGATGCTCGCGTCCACGGCAGTCGCAGGCCGTTCGGCGACGATCCTGTACGCACTCGGCTGGACCCACCATACGGTCGGCGCGCAGATGATTCGCGCAGGCGCGATGGTGCAGCTGCTGCTCGGCAACATCGGCGTGGCGGGCGGCGGCGTGAACGCGCTGCGTGGCCACTCGAACATCCAGGGCTTCACGGACCTCGGTCTGATGACGAACCTGCTGCCGGGCTACCTGACGTTGCCGCTGCAGCACGAGCAGAGCTACGAGGAGTACATCAAGACGCGCACGCACGAGCCGTTGCGTCCGAACCAGCTCAGCATCTGGAAGAACTATCGCGCGTACTACGTCAGCCTGATGAAGGCATGGTGGGGCGATGCGGCGACTGCCGAGAACAACTGGGGCTACGACTACCTGCCGAAGCTGGACAAGCCGTACGACCTGTTGCAGACGATCGAGCTGATGCACAAGGGCAAGATCAACGGCTACATCGCGCAGGGCTTCAACCCGCTCGCGTCGGCGCCCAACAAGGCAAAGACGGCGGCCTCGCTCGCCAAGCTGAAGTGGCTCGTGGTGATGGACCCGCTCGCGACGGAGACGTCGGAGTTCTGGAAGCCGTACGACGACTTCAACGTCGCCGATCCGAAGAGCATCCAGACGGAAGTGTTCCGCCTGCCGACGACCAGCTTCGCCGAGGAGCGCGGTTCGTTCGTGAACTCCAACCGTCTGCTGCAGTGGCACTGGCAGGCAGCGCCGGGGCCGGGCGAGACGCGCAGCGACCTGGAGATCATGGGCGGGCTGTTTACGCGCATCCGTGCGATGTACCAGAAGGACGGCGGCAAGTTCCCGGATCCGATCGTCAAGCTGAACTGGCCGTATTTCAATCCGGAAAGCCCGACGCCGGAAGAAATCGCGATGGAGTACAGCGGCAAGGCGTTGGCCGACGTGGCGGATCCGAAGGATCCGACGAAGGTCGTGAAGCATGGCCAGCAGCTGTCGAGCTTCACGCAGCTGAAGGACGATGGTTCGACGGCGAGCGGTTGCTGGATCTTCTGCGGTGCATGGACGCAGGACGGCAACATGATGGCGCGCCGCGACACCACCGACCCGACCGACATGGGCGTGACGCTCAAGTGGGGCTGGGCATGGCCTGACAACCGGCGGATCCTGTACAACCGCGCGTCGTGCGACGTGCAGGGCAAGCCGTTCGACCCGTCGCGCAAGATCCTCGAGTGGAACGGTCATGCATGGACCGGCGCCGATGTTCCGGACTACAAGGCGAATGAAGCGCCCGGATCCGACATGGGACCGTTCGTCATGAACCCGGAAGGGGTCGCGCGCTTCTTCTCGCGGGAGTTCATGAACGAAGGGCCGTTCCCGACGCACTACGAGCCGTTCGAGACGCCGCTGGACAAGAACCCGCTGTATCCGAACAACCCGCATGTGCTGAACAACCCTGCCGCCCGGATTTTCCCGGACGACCGGGCTACGCTGGGCAAGCACACCGAGTTCCCGCATACGGCGACGACCTATCGTCTGACGGAGCACTTCCACTTCTGGACGAAGCACGCGAAGCTGAATGCCATCATTCAGCCGGAGCAGTTCGTCGAGATTGGCGAAGATCTCGCGAAGGAAGTGGGTGTCGTGGCCGGCGACCGCGTGAAGGTGTCGTCGAAGCGCGGTTATATCTATGCGGTGGCGGTTGTCACGAAGCGGATCAAGCCGCTGATGGTCGATGGCAAGAAGGTGCAAACGGTCGGTATTCCGCTGCACTGGGGCTTCAAGGGCGAAACGAAGCCAGGTTATCTCGCGAATACGCTGACGCCGTCCGTCGGCGACGGCAATTCGCAGACGCCTGAATTCAAGTCGTTCCTGGTGAAGGTCGAGAAGGCGTAAGGGAGATATTCAATGTCAATGCAATCGCTGGATATCAAGCGCCTGTCGGCCACCACCGTGACGCCGCCGAGCGACCGTGTCCCGTCCACGGGAACGGTCGCGAAGCTGATCGACGTGACGCGCTGCATCGGCTGCAAGGCCTGTCAGACCGCCTGTATGGAGTGGAACGACCTGCGTGACGAGGTCGGCATCACGACCGGCGTCTACGACAACCCGCGTGACCTGACCGAGCATTCGTGGACGGTCATGCGGTTCGCCGAGTACGAGAACCCGGACGGTAATCTCGAGTGGCTGATCCGCAAGGACGGCTGCATGCACTGCGAGAATCCGGGTTGTCTGAAGGCGTGTCCGTCGCCGGGCGCGATCGTGCAGTACACGAACGGGATCGTCGACTTCCACGAGGAAAACTGTATCGGCTGCGGCTACTGTATCGCCGGCTGCCCGTTCAACATTCCTCGCGTGTCGAAGAAGGACCGCCGCGTGTACAAGTGCACGCTCTGCTCGGATCGCGTCGCAGTGGGACAGGAACCCGCTTGCGTGCATACCTGCCCGACCGGCGCCATCATGTTCGGCACCAAGGAGGACATGAAGGCGCAGGCCGCGACGCGCGTCGAGGATCTGAAGGAGCGTGGCTTCGAGCACGCGGGTCTGTACGACCCGCAGGGCGTCGAGGGCACGCACGTGATGTACGTGCTGCATCACGCGGACAAGCCGTCGCTGTACCACGGCCTGCCGGACAATCCGAAGATCAGTGCGTTCGTGTGGCTGTGGAAGGGTATCGCGAAGCCGCTCGCGGTTGCGAGCTTGGCGTTCACGGCACTGTTCGGCTTCTTCCACTACACCCGTTTCGGCCCGCAGGTCGTGACGAAGGAAGAAGACGAGAAGGCCGCTGAGGAAGCGAAACGCATCGAGGAGGAAGTGAAATGAGCCATCGACCACCCAACACGATCGTTCGCTACACGGCGAACGAGCGCTGGAACCACTGGATCACGGCTGGCTCGTTCATCATGCTGGCGCTGTCCGGCCTGGCTCTGTTCCATCCCTCGATGTTCTGGCTGACCGAGCTGTTCGGCGGCGGCCAGTGGACCCGGGTGCTGCATCCGTTCATCGGGCTCGTGATGTTCGTCTCGTTCGCCGTGATGGGGTTCCGTTACTGGGACGCCAACATGGTCGACAAGGACGACATCAACTGGCTGCTGAAGATCGGCGACGTGCTGCAGAACAAGGAAGAAGGGCTTCCGCCGGTCGGCAAGTACAACGCCGGCCAGAAGATGCTGTTCTTCACGATCATCGCCTGCATGATCACCCTGCTGCTGTCGGGCATCGTGATCTGGCGTCGCTATTTCGCGATGTACTTCCCGATCGAGGTGATCCGCATCGCGGCGCTTGCGCACGCGCTCGCGGCATTCGTGCTGATCTCGGGGATCCTCGTGCATATCTACGCGGCGATCTGGGTGAAGGGTTCCGTCCAGGCGATGGTTCTGGGTTACGTGCCCTACGGCTGGGCGCTTCAGCACCACCCGAAGTGGTTCCGGGCCGTGGTTCGCGAGATGGCGGAGCAGAAGATCGCGAAGCAGCGGCAGAGCGCGAAGTAACGCGCAGGGCCGACGGATGGGCAGCGGATCGCCTGTCCGTCTGGTCGCGGGCCGACGCGCGACCACTCGTGCCAGCCTCCGTGCAACGGAGGCTGGCGATTCCACAGGCGCCGGTTCCCGGCGCTTGTTTTTTTGAGCATCGTGGTGACACAAGTGACTCAACGTATTCTCGAGGCGAGCGAAATCGCCGCGCAATCTCCGTCGCAGACGCCGCGTTTCAAGCTGCCGGAACGGGCGACCGTGTTTTCCGCGCGCGCGGCGCGTCTGCGCAAGCTGGCTGACAACAGCCCGATCGCGGGTTATCTGCGGCTGATGGCGGTGCTCGTCGACGCGCAGCATGCGGTGCTGCAGACCATCGAGGCGAAGGCGCCGAGCCGCGAGGCGATCGCGCAGGCGCAGGCGCATTCGATGCCGATCGCGCCGGCATTGACCGGCGAGCGCGATCCGCAGTGGCGCGACGTGCTGCAGAGCCTGCTCGACCGGGTCGAGCAGGCGGGGCTCGTGAATCCGGCGCTCGCCAAGCTGATCGACCGGCTGCGCGTTGCCGATGCCGCCGAGCTGGACGCCCAGGCCGACGCGATTCTCGCGTTGCGCGTCGCCGAGGTCGACCCGGCTACCGCGCCGTTCATCATGGCCGCGCTGCAGGTCGTCTGGACGGACATCGCCGCGCGCACGCAGGCGGCCGACGTGCCGTACATCGACCAGCCGGGCCTGTGCCCGGTATGCGGGTCGGCACCGGTCGCGAGCGTGATCCGCATCGGCGGCCTGGTCAACGCCTATCGCTACCTGCAATGCGGGCTGTGTGCGAACGAATGGAACATGGTGCGCGTGAAGTGCTCGTCGTGCGACTCGACGAAGGGCATCGCGTATCAGGGCATCGAAGGCAACAGCGACGTCATCAAGGCTGAATCGTGTGACGAATGCCATACGTACCGCAAGATCGGCTATCAGGAGAAGGACTACGATTTCGAGCCGCTCGCGGACGATCTCGCGACCCTGACGCTCGACCTGATGATGACCGATGCCGGTTATCGGCGCGGGTCGCCGAATCCGCTGCTGTGGCCTGAGCTGCCGGCCGACGAGTGACACGGGCGCCCGGGCGTGACGCGCGATGCGGTCGCGCCCGGTTGAACCGGCGCGTTGCCGTCTGGCGGCGATCGCGCCATTCAAAAGCTCGAATTCTTCCGCCGTGTTGGGTATACTGCGCAGCCGCAGCAATTTCGACATGCTGCGCACGTGGCGATCAAATCATTGGCATGCAGCGGTAGCGCGCATGTCTGCATGTCGATCCCACGCCGAAGGAAGGCATCCGTATCCGGTGGTGCGGCCGGGCTTCAAACCCGGTAGGGGGCGTCAGCCGCTCCCTGGTAGGTTCGACTCCTGCTGCCTTCCGC
>NZ_JAHACR010000219.1 GCF_018375725.1 Burkholderia sp.
ACGTGAACGAGCGTCACCGCCACCGCTACGAGGTCAACAACCGCTTTGTGCCGCAGCTCGAAGCCAGCGGCCTTGTCATCAGCGCGCGCACGCCGAGCGAGAATCTGCCGGAAATGATGGAACTGCCGCGCTCGATGCACCCGTGGTTCGTCGGTGTGCAGTTCCACCCGGAATTCACGTCCACGCCGCGTGACGGTCACCCGCTGTTCAAGTCGTTCGTCGAAGCCGCGCTGGCAAACAAGCAGGCGCGCGCCGGAGTGAAAGCATGAAGCTGTGCGATTTCGAGGTCGGTCTCGACAAGCCGTTTTTCCTGATCGCGGGCACCTGTGTCGTCGAATCGGAGCAGATTACGATCGACACGGCGGGGCGCCTGAAGGAAATCTGCGAGAAGCTGAACGTTCCGTTCATCTACAAGTCGTCCTATGACAAGGCGAACCGCAGCTCGGGCAAGTCGTTTCGCGGCCTCGGAATGGACGAGGGGCTGCGCATCCTGTCCGAAGTGAAGCGCCAGCTCGGGCTGCCGGTGCTGACCGACGTGCATGCCATCGAGGAGATCGAGCAGGTCGCCTCGGTGGTCGACGTGCTGCAGACGCCGGCCTTCCTGTGCCGGCAGACCGACTTCATCCAGGCCTGCGCGCGCTCGGGCAAGCCGGTCAACATCAAGAAGGGCCAGTTCCTCGCGCCGCACGACATGAAGAACGTGATCGACAAGGCGCGCGATGCGGCTCGCGAAGCGGGGCTGTCGGAAGATCGCTTCATGGCGTGCGAGCGCGGCGTATCGTTCGGCTACAACAACCTCGTATCCGACATGCGTTCGCTCGCGATCATGCGCGAAACGCACGCGCCGGTCGTGTTCGATGCGACCCACTCGGTGCAGTTGCCGGGCGGGCAGGGCACGAGCTCGGGCGGTCAGCGCGAATTCGTGCCGGTGCTGGCGCGCGCGGCAGTTGCCGTGGGCGTCGCGGGCCTGTTCATGGAGACACACCCGCACCCGGCCGAAGCCAAGTCGGACGGCCCGAACGCGGTGCCGCTCGACCGGATGGGCGCGCTGCTCGAAACGCTCGTCACGCTCGATCGGGCGGTGAAGCGCGCGCCCTTCCTGGAAAACGACTTCAACTAACAGATGAACCAGGCGGCGTCCGGCGCGGCGCGCATGTGCTTGCGCTGGCGCAACAGCGCGACGCGGCAGTTTTCCCGCGCGGTTTCGCGACCGTCGTCATCGAGCAGCACCAGATCGCCGCGCATCACGTTGAACGTGATCACGTCGCCATCGCCGCTCGCGAGCGTTTCGGGCGTATGGATCGATCCGGCCGGTTCGAGCACCGTCGAGCCGGCATGCGCGACCCAGTCGTATTCACGGTAGCGCCACGCCCCCTGCAATGTATAGACGAATACCTGCCCGTCATGACGATGACGCGGCAGCACCTGGCCGGCGGGCATGCGGAGCAGCGCGGTCAATGTGTCCTCGGCGGCATGGATGTGCAGATACTTGATCGCGAGACCGGGCAGGCCAGCGTGCATCGGCAGCCACGGCAGCGCGTCGCCGGACAGGCAGGAGATGGGCGGCAAGGCGGCTTGGAGGCCGGATTCCGGGAGGAGCGTCATGACGGCGGGGGAAGGCTGAATGTGAGGCCGGATTATCGCAGAGGTGGCGTCGCCGGGGCGGTTTCGGCATTCGGGCGTTCGGACGGGAAGGGCGGCGGGGCGCGCCGGACAGTATCGTGACCCGCGTCGCCGGTTCGCGCGCCGCGCGAGGTCGCCGCGCAGCCGGAGCCGGATGCGACGTCTTTGTCACCGCGTGTCGTTTCCCCCCGGATCGGTACGCATCGAGCCTGCCGCCGCATGCGCGGCCTCCAGACATGACTGAAACAGCAGCGCCGCGCGCGACGGCCGCGGCGAGCGCCGCAACAGGCTGACGAACCGGCACTGGTAATGGAACCGCTGCGGCGCGATCGGCTGCAATAGTCCCTTTTGCTCGAAGCTGTCTGCGTAGTGATCGGGCAGGAAGCCGAGATAGCGGCCCGACAGGATCAGCGTCGCGATCGATTCCTGATCGGACGCGGTCGCGCTGCGCGTGAGCTTCGCGCGGTGGCTCAGCTCCATGTTCGGCGAGTGAAAGCCGAGCCCGGCGAACGCATGCTTGCGGATCGCGCTCCAGGTCAGCTTGCCGTGCGGCACGCCGAACAGCGGGTGCTGGCGGCCGCAGTAGAGCAGCATCCGCTCGCCGAACAGCTCACTGTAGACAAGGCTGCCCGAACTGCGGTGCGCCGGAATGATGCCGACCTGATAGCTGCCGTCGATGATGCCGCGCTCGACCTCGTTGATCGATGCGACATGCAGGTTCAGCCCGACGTCCGGTGCTTCGTCCGCGAACTGGCGGATCGCGTCGCCGAGACGTGCGTTCGGGTTCGTCGCCGTCTTGTCGAACACCGCAATGTGCAGCTCGCCGCCCATCCGGTCGTGTATCCCGTCGATCCGGCTGCGAAACGCCTCCATCGACGCGAGCAGGCGCAGCGTTTCCTCGTAGACGGTCTGCCCTTCCGGCGTCAGCGTGAAGCCGGCCCGGCCGCGCCGGCACAGCACGAGACCGAGCCGCGTCTCGAGATCCTTCACGTGGCGGCTGATCGTCGAAATGCCGATGTTCAGCTCCAGTTCCGCCGCCGCCATCCCGCCGCATTGCACGACGCCCTTGAACACCCGCAACAGGCGCAGGTCCATGTCGCTGAGCTGCCCGAGCAGCGCCCGGCTCTTCGGTTTCTTTGCTTGCATAAATGCGCAAGTGAATATTGATATTGCGATATTCAAAAGACTAATTGGCGTCCCGACAATGCGCAACATCCTTATCGACAAAGGGGCGCGCCGCGCTGACCGACATGACCGTTCTGACCGCACCGCAACAGGAAGACACCGTCCGTACCGATGCCGAATGGCTCGATGCGCACTGGATGCCGTTTACCGGCAATCGTCAGTTCAAATCCGACCCGCGCATGATCGTGTCGGGCCAGGGCGCGTACTACACCGACGGCGAAGGCCGCAAGATCTTCGACGGCCTGTCGGGCCTCTGGTGCACGGGTCTCGGTCATGGTCGGACGGAGATCGTCGAGGCGGTGAGCCGCCAGGTCGCGCAGCTCGACTACGCACCTGCGTTCCAGTTCGGCCACCCGAAGTCGTTCGAACTCGCGAACCGGATCAAGGCGCTGACGCCGGCCGGCCTCGACTACGTGTTCTTCACCGGCTCCGGCTCGGAAGCCGCCGACACGTCGCTGAAAATGGCCCGGGCGTACTGGCGCGCGAAAGGCAAGGGCACGAAGACGCGCCTGATCGGCCGCGAGAAGGGCTACCACGGCGTGAATTTCGGCGGCATCTCGGTCGGCGGCATCGGGCCGAACCGCAAGCTGTTCGGCCAGGGCATCGACGCCGACTTCCTGCCGCATACGCAACTGCCGGAGAACCGGTTCTCGCGCGGCCTGCCGGAGCACGGCGCAGAACTGGCGGACCGGCTGCTCGACCTGATCGCGCTGCACGACGCATCGAACATCGCCGCGGTGATCGTCGAGCCGTTCTCCGGCTCGGCGGGCGTCGTCGTGCCGCCGAAGGGCTATCTGCAACGCCTGCGCGACATCTGCACCGCGCACGACATCCTGCTGATCTTCGACGAAGTCATTACCGGCTTCGGCCGCGCGGGCGCGATGACGGGCGCGGAGGCGTTCGGCGTGACGCCGGACATCATGAACGTCGCGAAGCAGGTGACGAACGGCGTGCAGCCGCTCGGCGCGGTGATCGCGAAGAAAGACATCTACGACACGTTCATGGCCGCGGGCGGCCCCGAATACATGCTCGAGTTTCCGCACGGCTATACCTACTCGGCGCATCCGGTGGCGTGCGCGGCGGGCGTCGCGGCGCTCGACCTGCTCGAGCAGGAGAACGCGATCGGCCGCGTGCGCGAACTCGCGCCGCATTTCGAAGCGGCGGTGCACGGGCTGAAGGGCCAGCGCCATATCGCGGACATCCGCAACTGCGGCCTCGCGGCGGGCATCACGATCGCGGCGGTGCCGGGCGAGCCGGCGCGCCGTCCGTACGAAATCGCGATGCGCTGCTGGGCGAAGGGCTTCTATGTCCGCTACGGCGGCGACACGATCCAGCTTGCGCCGCCGTTCATCGCGGAGAAGCGCGAGATCGACAACCTGGTCAACGCATTGTCCGACGCCCTGAACGAAGTGGACTGATCCGCCGGCACGGCATGACTTCCGATTACCGCATTCACGAAAGAGTTTGAGCGATGAAACACGATAGCAACGTGACCTCCACCCTCGGCCACCTGATCGACGGCAAGCGCGTCGACGGCGGCAGCCGCGTCCAGCCGGTGTTCGATCCGGCGACGGGCGAATCGGACAAGAGCGTCCTGCTCGCCGACAAGCTGACCGTCGAGGCCGCGATCGCGTCTGCGCAGGCGGCGTATCCGGCGTGGCGCAACACGCCGCCGCTGAAGCGCGCACGCGTGATGAGCCGCTTCAAGACGCTGCTCGAGGAGCACGCCGACGAACTGTGCGCGCTGATCACGGCGGAGCATGGCAAGGTGCTCGCCGACGCGATGGGCGAACTGCAGCGCGGCATCGAGAACGTCGAATACGCGAGCTACGCGCCCGAGCTGCTGAAGGGCGAGCACAGCAAGAATGTCGGCCCGGCGATCGATTCGTGGAGCGAGTTCCAGCCGCTCGGTGTGGTCGCGGGGATCACACCGTTCAATTTTCCGCTGATGGTGCCGCTGTGGATGTGGCCGATGGCGGTCGCGTGCGGCAATACGTTCGTGCTGAAGCCGTCGGAGCGCACGCCGTCGTCGACGCTGCGGATGGCCGAACTCGCGCTCGAAGCCGGTCTGCCGCCGGGCGTGCTGAACGTCGTCAACGGCGACAAGGAGGCGGTCGACACGATCCTGGCCGATCCGCGCGTGAAGGCGGTGAGCTTTGTCGGCTCGACGCCGATCGCCGAATATATCTATACGACCGGCTGCGCGCACGGCAAGCGCGTGCAAGCGCTCGGCGGCGCGAAGAATTTCGCGGTCGTCATGCCGGATGCCGATATCGGCAATGCGGTGAATGCCCTGATGGGCGCGGCATACGGCTCGTGCGGCGAGCGCTGCATGGCGATCCCGCTGGTGGTCGCGATCGGTGACGAGACCGGCGATGCGGTGGTCGCGGGGCTGAAGGCCGAAATCGCGAAGATGAAGGTCGGCCCGGGCGTCGCGCCCGGCACCGACATGGGGCCGCTCGTCACGCAGCAGCATTTCGCGAAGGTGACGGGCTTCGTCGACGCGGGCGTCGCGGCGGGCGCGACACTGGTCGTCGACGGCCGTGGCGTGAAGGTCGACGGCCACGACGGCGGCTACTACCTGGGCCCGTGTCTGTTCGACAACGTCCAGCCGGGCATGCCGATCTATCAGCACGAGATCTTCGGGCCGGTGCTGGGCGTCGTGCGCGTCAAATCGCTCGGCGACGCGATGGCGCTGATCGACGCGCACGAATACGGCAACGGGACGTGCCTGTTTACGCGGGACGGCGAAGCGGCGCGTTTCTTCAGCGACAACATCCAGGTCGGCATGGTCGGCATCAACGTGCCGCTGCCGGTGCCGGTTGCGTATCACTCGTTCGGCGGCTGGAAGCGCTCGCTGTTCGGCGATCTGCATGCATACGGCCCGGACGCGGTGCGTTTCTATACGAAGCGCAAGACGATCACGCAGCGCTGGCCGTCGGCCGGCGTGCGCGAAGGGACGGTATTCAGCTTTCCGTCGAGCCGCTGAGCCGGTGCATGAATGGACGTGGCGACCGCCGGTTACGGCGGCGCCACGTGACGAAGCCGAGCGCGGCCCGGCCGGACGATCCGGCCGGGCCGCTGCATGTTGAGCGCAGGGTTCTGACGTCGGACGCTTACGGTGCGGCGACGTGCCAGACGTTCCTGAATCCGTCGCCTTTGCGGTCGCCTTGCGCCCGATCCTGCACGAAGAAATAGAGCGGCTTGCCCTTGTACGCCCATTGCAGGCTGCCGTCGTCGCGCTTGACGGTCGAATAGGGCGAGGCGGGATGATCGGTTGCGCTCGCCTTGTAGGGCGGCCAGAGCGTCGGGCACGTGCCGGTGCATGCACTGGTGCCGGTGTTGGGCTCATCCATGTCGAACGTATACAGCGACATGCCGTTCGCGGCGACGAGCACGCCGTTTGCAGCCATCGCCGGGGCGTTCTGGGCCGGCGCGCTTGCCGAGGCAAGCATGAGCAGCACCGAACTGGCGAGAAGCGCGGCTTTCATGGGGGTCTCCTTGTTCTCGGGCGATGGTTACACCATAGGCGGTTTTGCGCGCGACTGCGAGGGAGACTGCGGATGCGACCGCGCCGGCGGGGCGGTCGCATCCCGGTATCGTGCGATGGGCAGCGGCTACGTTACGCGTTGCCGTTTATCTCGCGGATCGGAATGACAGTGCGGTCGCCGCAGCTGCGCAGCAGATCCCGCAATTCGTTGATGACGGGGAACACCTCATGGTTCCAGTCGGCGCCTTGCTTGTCGTGCGCTTCCTGTTCGCGCTCGACGATCCAGCGGTCCTCCTTGAAGATCCGCTCCGTGAACCAGACCAGCAGCGGCCATGCCGCGTCTAGTGCAAACGGGAAACCCGGCTTGCGGATGGACAGCAGGCCGAACGTCCGGTTGGTGCGTTGCGCCGCATCCAGCGGCACGTAGACGATCCACAGATCCATCACGAGCGTGCCTTCGCTCGAACGGATCTGCAGCGTCTGGTACGGATAGCCGGTGCGTACCGTCATCACGCTCTTGCCGGCCTGGTCGCCCGGTTTCTTGCTGGCGCCAAACACGAGTGCCTCGCCGACGGGCTGCTTGCCCTCCATGCGCGTAAACGTATAGTCGACCTCGACCCAGTCGTCGCCGCGACGGCGGCCGAGCACGCGTGCGCGCATTTGTCCCATTTGCCGCCGGTGCAGGAACTGGTGGTTCATGTCCATCATGTTTTCGTGCATGAACGAGTAGTGGCACTTGACCTCGTGGCCGAAGCGGCGCGTCTTGTACGCCTTGTCGGCGGCCGACGACAGCGCGGGAACCGGCCGCTCGTCGGCCAGCGTCGCATCGCCGGGAAAGACGAAGATCAGGCCTTCCACCTCGCGGCACGGATAGGCGCGCACGCCGTTGGGCAGGCGCTCCTTGCCGAGGTAGGGCACATCGACGCACTGGCCGGAGCAGTCGTAGGTCCAGCCGTGATAGCCGCAGCGGATCGATTCGCCGTCAACGACGCCCGCGTGCAGCAGCACCTGCCGGTGTGCGCAACGGTCTTCCAGCG
>NZ_JAHACR010000220.1 GCF_018375725.1 Burkholderia sp.
AGTGACGACCGACTGCGCGCGACGTAGGCGAGCACCGCCGCGACGGGCGGGGTGTCGCATGGCGGCATGTCCCGGCCGGCCGGCACGCATCGCGCCCGCCGCAGCGCGTGCCAGAGTGCGCCGCGGTCGGCCGCTCGGCGCGCGATCTCGCGACCGTCGGCGTTGTCGGGGCCGGCTTCGGCCTCGCGGTCGGCGGCCGGCCCGGTGTCGTTGTCCGCCCGCGCGGCGACGCGCCGCCAGCGCAGATCGACGCCTTGCCACCAGCCCGCGACGGTCGGCAGGTCGTGCGTCGATGTCGTCGCGACGACGTCCCGCTCCCACGCGTCGGGCAAGCGGAAGGCGCCGTCGTCGTCACGTTCGAACCACAACGCGCGCATGCCGCCGATGCCGTGCGACGCGAGCCGCGCGCGGAACCCCGCGGGCACCGTGCCGAGATCCTCGCCGATGGCGATCGCGCGATGGCGGGATGTTTCGAGCGCGACGAGCCGCAACAGGTCGTCGCACGGATAGCGCAGATACGCACCGTCGCGCGGCCGGGCGCCGTCCGGCACGATCCAGATCCGGGCGAAGCCGAGTACGTGATCGATGCGTATGCCGCCCGCATGCGCAAGCGCGCCGCGAAGCAAATCGATGAATGGCGCGAAGCCGGCAGCACGCAACGCATCCGGCGTCCATGTCGTCACGCCCCAGTCCTGACCGCTGCCATTGAACATATCGGGCGGCGCGCCGAGCGAAACGCCGTTCAGCAATGTCGCGCCGTGCACCCACGCATCGCTGCCCGCACGATCCGAGCCGACCGCCAGATCCGCGATCAGGCCGATCGCCATGCCGGCACGCCGCGCCGCCCGTTGCGCGGCGGCCAGGCCGCAATCCGCACGCCACTGCAGGAATGCGTGAAATGCGATGGCGTCGTGGTGGGCGCGCGCGAACGCATGGGTTTCCGGCGATGTGGGTTGGCGCAACGGCGCGGGCCAGCGGCGCCAGTCGGCGCCCAGGCCATCGCGGATGCAGCATGCGTGCAGCGCGTCGAAGCAGGCGTGCGCGTCGAGGGCAGCACCGCCCGCATCCTGAAAACGGCGAAACGCGTCGAAGGTGCCGCTGCCGTGCGCACGCCAGTCGTCGAACCGTGCGCGCAGCGCGCTCATCCTGGCCGGCAACACGCGAGGCCAGTCGATCAACGGCACGTCGCGCACATCGTCGAAGCCGGCCCATGCACGGGCGGGTCCGTCGGCCGGTATCGCGTCGGGGTCGATGTACGCGACATTGACCCAGCGGCGCGACGACGGCGAGTACGGACTCTCGTGTTCGGGCCGCGCTGGAAACAGCGCATGCGTCGGGCTGATCGCGACGGCTTGTGCGCCATGCCGCGCGGCCTCGACCGCGAGTTGTGCGAGCGCGGTGAAATCGCCGCATCCGCCGTCATGTGCCCGGCGCAGTCCATAGAGCTGTACCGCGATGCCCCAGCAGCCGTTCGCGCCGCATGTGCGCAGCGTGTCGGAGAATGTGCGTGCACGCGGCGCGATGGCGAGCGCGATGCCGCGCGTGCCGACCTCGAGGACGTGGTAGCCCGCCTCGCTCAGTGGCGGCAGTGCGCCGCATCGGCCCGCACGGGCCACGCGTCCATCGACATGATCGCCTGTTTCGAGTGCGATTCGAAAAGGCGCGCCCGGCGGGGCAACGCTGCACGGCAAGGCGAGCGGCGTGCCGGCCGTGCATGTGACGAGTGCCGACGGTATCGCGGCGGCGCAGGTCAGGGCAGCCGCGCTGTCGGCGCGCTCGGCAGCCGTGCCGCATGGCCAGCCGAGCGCATCAACGAGTGCCGCCAGAGCATCGTCGCCGACGTGCTGGGCGACGCCTGCCGCATCGGTCCACTCGATCTCGAGTCCGGCTTTCCGCGCGAGCAGGGCAATCGGGACATCGGCCGTCATCGCGGTTCGCTCCTGTTGCGGTTGCCGCTGCGCGGCGGACGCAACGCGTCGGCGGGATCGTTGCTATCGCACCATGCGATGCATGTGTGGATGGGCAGCAGACAATCCACGAGCTGATCCCGCGCGCGCGGCGGCGTCTCGAACACGATCCTGCCGGACGGCATCGCAGGCAGCCGTGCCGCGTGCTCGCCGAGATTCAGCGCGATCGTCAGCGTGCGGCTCGCGTCGAGCCGCCATCGCGCGACGAGCGCCCGCGCATCGCAGCCGTCGGCGCCCGCGAGCACTGTTGCGCCGAGCGCGCGGGCGTACCGCAGATACGGCGTCACGAATGCTGCACGCACCCCCAGCGCGCTTCGATAGAAGCCGCGCCACGCACGGGCATCCGGCGGCTCGGCAGCCGGCGCATCGATGCGCGAGCGCGCGAACGTCGCTTCTTCGTTCGGATCGGGGATTGCATGGCGATGCTCGGGATCGGCGAATGCGGGAAAGGCCGCGAATTCGCGCCGCCGGCCTTCGCGGACGGCGTCGGCCAGCGTGCCGCGATAGTCGGTAAAGAACTGAAACGGCTGCGTGCTGCCGCATTCCTCGCCCATGAACAGCAGCGGAATCTGCGGCGCGAGCAGCATGAGCGCAGTCGCCGCGCGCAGCGCGTCTTCGTTCGCAAGCGTGCGCAACCGCTCGCCGAACGCGCGGTTGCCGACCTGATCGTGGTTCTGCAGAAATGCGACGAAAGCGGTCGGCGGCAGATGGGCGCTCGGTTCGCCGCGCGGCGCGCCGGCATGGATCGGCGACGGTTCGCCCTGGTACGCGAAGCCTTCGGCGAGCGTGCGCGCGAATTGCTGCACAGGGGCGTCGGCGAACGCCCGGTAATAGCCGTGGCGCTCGCCCGTCAGCAGCACGTGCGCACTATGGTGAAAATCGTCGTTCCATTGCGCATCGAAGCCGTCCGCGCCGAGCAGGCTCGCCGTGTTGTGCTCGTTCTCGAGCACGAGGTGCACGTGGCGTCCGTCGCCGACATGGTTGCGCACGCGGCGCGCGAGCGTGCGCAACCATGTGTCGTCGCCGATCGCGTGCGCGGCGTCGATGCGAAGGCCGTCGAAGCGGTACTCGTCGAGCCAGTACAGCGCGTTCTCGATGAAGAACGCCCGCACTTGCGGGCACGAAAAATCGATCGCGGCGCCCCATGCCGTGTGTCGATCATGGCGAAAGAACTCGGGTGCATAACGTGGCAGCCAATTGCCGTCTGGCCCGAAATGGTTGTAGACGACGTCGAGCAGCACCTGCAGTCCGAGCCCGTGCGCGGCATCGACGAGCGCCTTGAGTTCCTCGGGGCGACCGTAGGGCGCGGCGGGCGCAAACGGCAGCACGCCGTCGTAACCCCAGTTGCGCAGGCCTGGAAACGTATTGACGGGCATCAGTTCGACGGCCGTGACGCCGAGCCTGGCGAGTCCGCCGAGGCGGTGCTGGACGCGCGCATAGCCGCCGCATGCCCCGACATGCAGTTCGTAGAGCACCGTCTCGTGCCATGGCCGGCCGCGCCATGCGCGATGGCGCCAATGAAAGGCGGCCGGGTCGATTACTTCGCTCGGGCCATGCACGCCGGCCGGCTGGAAGCGGGACGCGGGATCGGGCACGGCGAGACCGCCGTCCAGCAGGTAGCGATAGAGCGTGCCGTGGCCGCATGGCGCGACAGCTTCGAACCAGCCGGCGCCGGCCGCGCTCATCGCGAGCACGCGCTCGCCATCGAGTTCGACGGAAACGGCGTGGCTCGCGGGCGCCCAGAGCCGGAAAAGCGTATGGGCTGCATCGAGACAGGTCGCGCCGGACGACAGCCGGAATGCACATGCGGTGGAGAAACGGGAGGCGGGCGTATGCATGAGCGAATCCTCATGGATGGGCGGCATGCAGCACGTTTGCCACTGCAATCACCGCGCCGTGCGCCGCGACCGTAAGCCCGCCGGCGGGCCACGCGCGCGGCACGGCGTCCGGGCTGGCGGTATCGAGCAGCACGCGATAGTTGAGCGCGGGCGGCGGCGGCACGAACGTCACCGCGCCGGACGAAGCGTTGAGCATCAGCAACAGCGCCTCGGTTCGTCCGTAGCGGCCGGCACCGACGCGCCGCATCGTGAGTGCGCGGCGCTCGCCGTCATCCCAGGCGGGAGGCGCCAGTGTGCTGCCGCACTCGTCGAACCAGTCGATCTCGTGCATGCCGGCGGCGCCGTCACGATCGCCCGACGGAAAGCGTGGCTCGGACAGCACGGGATGCAGGCGCCGCAGTGCGGCGAGCCGGCTGATGAAGCGTGTCATCCGGATGCCGTCGTCGGACTGCGCGGCGTCCCAGTCCAGCCAGGAAAGGTCGTTGTCCTGGCAATAGCCGTTGTTGTTGCCGCGCTGACTCCGGCCGAATTCGTCGCCGCCGAGCAGCATCGGCGTGCCGAGCGATGCGAACAGCGTCGCGATCATCGAGCGTGCGACGCGCATGCGCACATCGCGGATACCGGGGTCGCACGTCGCTCCCTCGACGCCCCAGTTCGCGCTGTAGTTGTCGTCGTGGCCGTCACGGTTGCCCTCGCCGTTGGCTTCATTGTGCTTCGATGCGTAGGCGACCAGATCGGCGAGCGTGAAGCCGTCGTGCGCAGTGACGAAATTGACCGATGCCCAGGTCTTGCGGTGCTGGTGGTTGAACAGATCGGCCGAGCCCGCAAGGCGCGCTGCGAGTTCGGGCCGTTGCCCCGGATCGCCGCGCCAGTAGCGCCGCACGACGTCGCGAAAACGGTCGTTCCACTCCGCGAAGCCGGGCGGATGGCGGCCGAGCTGATAGCCGTCGGGGCCGAGATCCCAGGGTTCGACGATCAGCTTGCGCTGTGCGAGCACCGGATCCTGCCGCAGCGCGTCGAAGAAGCCGGCCCCCGGATCGAAGCCATGCGCCTCGCGGCCGAGCGTCACGCCGAGGTCGAAGCGGAAACCGTCGACGTTGAACGCGAGGGCCCAGTACCGCAGGGAATCCATCACCATCTGCAATACGCGCGGATGGGTGAGGTTCAGCGTATTGCCGCAACCCGTTTCATCGACGTGATAACGGGCATTGCCCGGCACGAGCTTGTAATAGCTCGCGTTGTCGAGTCCGCGCCATGACAGCGTCGGGCCCAGCTGGTTGCCCTCGCAGGTATGGTTATAGACGACATCGAGCACCACTTCGATTCCGGCGGCATGGAGCTGGCGGATCGCGATGCGCATCTCGTCGAGGTGCCGGGTCGAAAGATACGCAGGTTCCGGCGCGAAAAACGCGGCGGTGTCGTAGCCCCAGTAATTGCGCAAGCCGCGGTCGACGAGCGCACGGTTTTGCAGGAACGCCTGCACGGGCAGCAGTTCGACGGTCGTTACGCCGAGCGCATGCAGGTGCGCCACGAATTCCGGCGAAGCGAGTGCCGAAAACGTGCCGCGTTCGGGCAAGTGCAAGCTGCGGCGGCGCATCGACGCGCCGCGCACGTGGGTTTCGTAGATCAGCGTGTCGTGCCACGGCACGCCGGGGCGCCGGTCGTCGCGCCAGTCGAACGACTCATCCACCACGACGCACTTCGGCATCGCGGGTGCCGAATCGCGCCGGTCCATCGACAGATCCGCGCGGTTCGAATGTAGCCGGTAGCCGAACAACGCGTCGGACCAGCGGAACTGGCCGATCAGTTTGCGTGCGTAGGGATCGAGCAGCAGCTTGGCCGGATTGAAGCGATGACCATCGTGCGGCTGATACGGGCCGTCGGCGCGCAATCCGTATACCGTGCCGGGATGTGCGCCCGGCAGATAGCCGTGCCACACCTCGTCCGTGCATTCGGGCAGGTCGAGACGCACCAGCTCCCGGCGTCCGTCCGGATCGAACAGGCAGAGCTGGAGACGGTGTGCATGGGCCGAGAACACCGCGAAGTTGACCCCGATGCCATCCCAGCGCGCGCCGGACGGATAGCTGTGACCGGGTTCGAGACGATCGGGCAGGGCGGCCATGAGGCGGATCTCCCGGGCTTCGCACGGCTCAATCCGGGCGCAGCCACAGCGTCGCGAGCGGCGGCAGGCGCAGCGTCGCCGACCAGGCCATGCCGTGTGCGGGCGCGTGATCGGCCCATGCCGCACCGTCGTTGCCGACGTTGCTTCCCCCGTACACGGCCGCATCGGTGTTCACGAATTCGCGCCAGCGGCCGGGCGCGGGCAACCCGAGCCGGTAGTCGGTGCGCACCACCGGCGCGAAGTTGCAGACGGCGACGATCATGCGCCCCGCGTCGTCGCGCCGCACGAACGCGAACACGTTGTTGTCGCAATCGTCTCCGATCAACCATGTGAAGCCTTCGGCGTCACAGTCGAGTGCGTGGAGCGCCGGCTCCGTCGCGTACGTCTGGTTCAGGTCCCGTACGAGCCGCTGCACGCCACGATGCGCGGGGGTGTCGAGCAGTTCCCAATCCGGACTCTCGTCGTGCGCGAACTCGGCCCACTGCGCGAATTCGCCGCCCATGAACAGCAGCTTCTTGCCCGGATGCGCCCACATGAAGCCGAAGTATGCGCGCAGCGTCGCGAACCGCTGCCACACGTCGCCCGGCATCTTGGCGAGGAGCGAACCCTTGCCGTGCACGACCTCGTCGTGCGACAGCGGCAGCACGAACCGTTCGGAGAATGCGTAGAGAAGCCCGAACGTCATCCGGTCATGGTGATAGCGGCGATGGATCGGATTCTCGCGCAGGTACGCGAGCGTGTCGTGCATCCAGCCCATGTTCCATTTGAAGTCGAAGCCGAGACCGCCTGCTTCGGTCGATGCCGTCACGCCGGGCCAGGCGGTCGACTCTTCCGCGAACGTCGCGACGCCGGCTGGTGCGGCGTCGCCGTGCAGCGTGTCGTTCAGTTGACGCAGGAATGCGACTGATTCGAGATTTTCGCGGCCGCCGTGCACGTTCGGCACCCATTCGCCGGCCGCGCGCGAGTAGTCGCGGTAGAGCATGGAGGCGACCGCATCGACACGAATCCCGTCGACGTGATAGCGACGCGTCCACGCGAGCGCCGACGCGATGAGGAACGCGCCGACCTCGTGCCGCCCGAGATTGAATACGCGCGTGTGCCAGTCGGGATGCACGCCTTCGCGCGGGTCCGCATGTTCGTAAAGCGCACTGCCGTCGAAATGCACGAGGCCGTGCGGATCGTCGGGAAAATGCGCGGGCACCCAGTCGACGATCACGCCAACGCCGGCCGCATGTGCATGCGCGACAAAGCGCGCGAAGCCCTCCGGTGGACCGAAGCGCGCGGACGGCGCGAACGGCGACAAGGGCTGATAGCCCCACGAGCCGCCGAACGGATACTCGGCGATCGGCGTGAACTCGACGTGCGTGAAACCCATGACGCGCACATAGGGAATCAGTTGCTCG
>NZ_JAHACR010000221.1 GCF_018375725.1 Burkholderia sp.
TCGCGCTCGCGCGCGGCGCCGACGACACGATCGCGCCGCGCCGTACCGCTTTCGACTTCAAGCTCGACATCGGCAACGCCGGTGAACTGCTCGAGCGCGTCGGCCTGCCGCGCACGATCGAGGACGGCCACGGCACGCTGACCGGCAAGGTCGCCTGGCGCGGCGGCCCGGCGGCGCTCGATTACCAGACGCTGAACGGCCAGCTCGCACTCGATCTCGAGCACGGCAAGATCCTGAAGGTCGATCCGGGCGCCGCGAAGCTGCTCGGCGTGCTGAGCCTGCAGAGCCTCGCGCGCTTTCTGACGCTCGACTTCCGGGGCGTGGCCGGCAAGGGCCTGTCGTTCGACAAGATCTCGGGCACCGGCCGGATCGTCAACGGCATCGCGCGGACCGACGATTTCGAAATGACGACGTCGCCCGCGAAGGTCACGATAAAGGGCGTGGTCGATCTCCACGCGGAGACGCAGGATCTGCACGCGCACGTCGCGCCGAAGATCGGCGCCGGCACGGCCGCGATCGCGGCCGCGATCGTCAATCCGCTGCTCGGCCTCGGCGTGCTGGCGGCCGATCTCGCGCTGTCGCAGACGCTCCAGCACGCCTTCGCGCTCGACTATGCGATCACCGGTTCGTGGGCGCATCCGCACGTCGAGCGGGTCCGGGGCGATCAGGGTAAGATGAATCACGACGCGGCCGGCGCGGCGAGTCACTGAAGCGCGCGGTCGCCCCCCATTTATGACGCTACCGATTGCGATGACCGACCACGCTCCTCTCACCACGCCCGTTCGGGTCGCCGCGCTGCAGATGGTGAGCACGCCGGACGTCGCGCGCAATCTCGCCGAGGCCCGCCGCCTGATCGCGGAAGCAGCCGGAGAAGGCGCGCAACTGGTGCTGCTGCCCGAATATTTCTGCTTCATGGGCCACCAGGACACCGACAAGCTCGCGCTCGCCGAGCCTTACGGCGATGGCCCGATCCAGCGTTTCCTCGCCGATGCGGCGCGCCGCCACGGCATCTGGGTGATCGGCGGCACGCTGCCGCTGAAGGCGCCCGAGCCGGATCGCGTGCTGAACACGACCCTCGTGTTCGATCCGTCCGGCCGCGAGGTGGCCCGCTACGACAAGATCCACCTGTTCAATTTCGCCAAAGGCGACGAATCGTTCGATGAGGCACGCACGATCCGTCCCGGCGGCTCGGTCGTCACGTTCGACGCGCCGTTCGGCCGTGTCGGGCTGTCGGTCTGTTACGATCTGCGCTTTCCGGAGCTGTACCGCAAGATGGGCGACTGCGCGCTCGTCGTCGTGCCCTCGGCATTCACCTACACCACCGGCCGCGCGCACTGGGAAATGCTGCTGCGCGCGCGGGCGGTCGAGAATCAGTGCTACGTGCTCGCGGCCGCGCAGGGCGGCAAGCATGAAAACGGCCGGCGCACGTGGGGCCACAGCATGCTGGTCGATCCGTGGGGAGACATCGTCGCGGTTCGCGACGTCGGTGCAAGCGTCGTGAGCGGCGTGCTCGACCCGAAACGCATCAACGAGGTGCGCGAGAGCCTGCCCGCGTGGCGGCATCGCGTGCTCGCCTGAGCGGCCCGCCCTGCCCGGGCGGCCCCTTGAATCCCCGGCGCGCGCGACCCATCTATCCCGAGAGAGCGCACCCGACAACTTTTTGAGAATTCCCGATATCCGCATGAACATCATCGAACCCGGCATCCGCAACCTGGCGGTCGCGAAGGACATCCTGCTCACGCCCTACGGCCTGGACGAAACGCTTCTGACCCGCACGATCGCCGACATCTTCACGCATCGCGTCGACTATGCGGACCTGTACTTCCAGGCGACGCGCAGCGAAGCGTGGAGCCTCGAGGAAGGCATCGTGAAATCGGGCAGCTTCAGCATCGACCAGGGTGTCGGCGTGCGCGCGGTCGCGGGCGACCGCACCGCGTTCGCGTACTCGGACGACCTGTCGCCCGAGGCGATCGCACAGGCCGCGGCCGCCACCAAGGCGATCGCGGCCGCGGGCGGCGGCCGTCAGAAGATGAAGGCCGCCACGTCGCTCAAGGGCATTTCGGGCCGCGACCTGTACCTGCCGTCCGATCCGCTCGCCTCGCTCGACGCGACCGCGAAGGTCAAGCTGCTCGAGCGTATCGAGCAGATGGCGCGCAGCCGCGATCCGCGCATCACGCAAGTGATGGCGGGTCTCGCGGGCGAATACGACGTCGTGCTGGTCGCGCGCAGCGACGGCGCGCTCGCGGCGGACATCCGCCCGCTCGTGCGCGTATCGGTGACGGTGATCGCCGAACAGAACGGCCGACGCGAGATCGGTTCGGGCGGCGGCGGCGGCCGCTTCGACTACGGCATCTTCACCGACGACGTATTGTCGCGCTATGTCGACGACGCGGTGCACGCGGCGCTCGTCAATCTCGACGCCCGCCCCGCGCCGGCCGGCGCGATGACGGTCGTACTCGGGCCGGGCTGGCCGGGCGTGCTGCTGCATGAGGCGATCGGTCACGGGCTGGAAGGCGACTTCAACCGCAAGGGCTCGTCGGCATTCGCCGGCCGCATGGGCGAACAGGTCGCGGCGAAGGGCGTCACGGTCGTCGACGACGGCACGCTGCCGAACCGGCGCGGCTCGCTCAACATCGACGACGAAGGCAATCCGACGCAGTGCACGACGCTGATCGAGGACGGCATCCTGACCGGCTACATGCAGGACACGCTGAACGCGCGCCTGATGAAGATGCCGGTCACGGGCAACGCGCGACGCGAGTCGTATGCGGCGCTGCCGATGCCGCGCATGACGAATACCTACATGCTGAACGGCGACAAGGATCCGCAGGAAATCATCGCGTCGGTGAAGAACGGGCTGTACGCGGTCAACTTCGGCGGCGGCCAGGTCGACATCACGAACGGCAAGTTCGTGTTCTCCGCGTCCGAGGCGTACATGATCGAGAACGGCAAGATCTCGTACCCGGTCAAGGGCGCCACGCTGATCGGCAGCGGCCCGGAATCGCTGAAGTACGTCAGCATGATCGGCAACGACATGTCGCTCGATACGGGTGTCGGCGTGTGCGGCAAGGAGGGTCAGAGCGTGCCGGTCGGCGTCGGCCAGCCGACGCTCCGGATCGACAAGATGACGGTCGGCGGTACGGCATAACCGCATCGACGCGCAGGCAATCCGCGCATTTTCGGAAAAATGCGCGGATTGTCCGCATTTTTTGTGTCACCGGATTGCCAGCCGCGCTTTGAGCGGGTATAAATCGCAAATCAACCTTTTTGACGCAACCATCCCCGTCATGTCCGCCAAGTTTTACTTTTATTTTTTCTGGCATCTCAGACCGCTGGCGGATCGAGAGGGTTGATGGCGCACCAAGCGCAACCGAAATTCCCGAAAACCGCCGGCGAACCCGGCGGTTTTTTTTCGCCCTTCCCTTCGCCCCGGCCGCCGCAGCCGCTGTCCCGCCGCCCCGGCCGAACCGACTGAATCGCTTGAATTGACGAATCTGCCGCACGCGCACTGACCGGACGGCCACACCGAACCAGGAGAACAGCATGCCCCCGCACAATACCGACGACGTCCGCATCCGCGAGCTCAAGGAACTGACGCCGCCCGCCCACCTGATCCGCGAGTTCGCGTGCTCCGAAGCCGCGTCCGAACTGATCTACAACGCGCGGCAGTCGATGCACCGGATCCTGCACGGGATGGACGACCGGCTGATCGTCGTGATCGGGCCGTGCTCGATCCACGACACGAAGGCGGCACTCGAGTATGCGGAGCGTCTGACGAAGGAGCGCGCGCGCTTCAAGAACGAACTGGAAATCGTGATGCGCGTGTACTTCGAGAAGCCGCGCACGACGGTAGGCTGGAAGGGGCTGATCAACGATCCGCACCTCGACAACAGCTTCAAGATCAACGACGGCCTGCGCGCCGCGCGCGAGTTGCTGCTGCAGATCAACGAAATGGGGCTGCCCGCCGCGACCGAATACCTCGACATGATCAGCCCGCAATACATCGCGGACCTGGTCTCGTGGGGCGCGATCGGCGCGCGCACGACGGAATCGCAGGTGCACCGCGAGCTGGCGTCGGGGCTGTCGTGCCCGGTCGGCTTCAAGAACGGCACCGACGGCAACCTGAAGATCGCGGTCGACGCGATCAAGGCCGCGTCGCAGCCGCACCACTTCCTGTCGGTGACGAAGGGCGGCCATTCGGCGATCGTGTCGACGGCCGGCAACGAGGACTGCCACGTGATCCTGCGCGGCGGCAAGACGCCGAACTACGACGCCGACAGCGTGAACGCCGCATGCACGGACATCAGCAAGGCGGGCCTCGCCACGCGCCTGATGATCGACGCGAGCCACGCGAACAGCTCGAAGAATCACGAGAACCAGATCCCGGTATGCGCGGACGTCGGCCGCCAGGTCGCGGCAGGCGACGAGCGCATTGTCGGCGTGATGATCGAGTCGCACCTTGTCGCGGGCCGTCAGGACCTGAAGGAAGGCTGCCCGCTGACCTACGGCCAGAGCATCACCGATGCGTGCATCGACTGGAACGACAGCGTCAAGGTGCTCGAAGGCCTCGCGGAATCGGTCAAGGCGCGCCGCGTCGCACGCGGCAGCGGCAACTGATTCGCGCCAGGATGCCCGCGCCGCCGCCCGTTCCGGGTCGGGCCGCCGCGCATCCTGCACGGATCGAGCACGAAGAACAAAGCCCGGCGCGCGCCGGGCTTTGTCGTTCCTGGGTGACTGAAGGCTAGCGCGTCACTCGACCGCGCCCGAACCGAAGATCTCGGTATGCACGCGCTCCGGCGCGACGCCCAGCGCGACGAGTGCATCGCGCAACGCCTTCATGAACCCGATCGGGCCGCAGATGTAGTAGTCGGCGTCCGGCACGAGCGCGTATTGCTCGATGCGCGCCGGCGTGAGCCGCCCTTCGAGATCGTAGTCGATGCCCTCGCGGTCGTTCGGACCGACGACGTCGTACAGCACCGTGCGCGTCATGTTCGCATTCGCACGCACCGTGTCGTTCAGCCAGTCGCGGAACGCGTGCACGGCGCTCGAGCGGCACGAGTGGATAAAGCGCACGTCGCGCTTGCCGCCATCGGCGAGCAGCGTCGCGGCCATCGACACCATCGGCGTAATGCCGACCCCGCCCGAGATCAGCACGACCGGCGTATCCACACCGCGCTTCAGCGTGAAGACACCCATCGGCGCGGTGACTTCGACGATCGCGCCTTCCTCGACGCCATCGTGCATCAGCGTCGACACCTTGCCGGCCGGAATCGCGTCGGGCTTGCCCGCCTCGCGCTTCACCGAGATGCGCAGCCACTTGCCGTTCGGCGCGTCGGACAGGCTGTACTGGCGCGGCTGGTCGACTCCGAGATCGCCGACGAAGCGCTTCACCGTCACGTACTGACCCGGCTCGAACGACGGCGCCGCACCGCCATCCGTCGGCACCAGATAGAACGACGTGATTTCGTCGCTCTCGCGCACCTTGCGCTCGACCTTGAACGGACGGAAACCGCTCCACGCCGCGCCAGCGTACAGGTCGGCCTCGGCGCCGATCAGGATCTGCGCGAGCTGGCCGTACGCGACGCGCCACGCTTCGAGCGTGTCTGTATCAACGGCGTCGCCGAGCACTTCGACGATCGATGCGAGCAGATTCTCGCCGACGATCGGGTAATGCTCAGGACGGATGTTCATGCTCGCATGCTTGTTCGAGATATGCGACACCGCACCGCCGAGCGCACCGAGATTGTCGATGTTTGCCGCGTATGCGTACACCGCCTTCGCAAGCGTCTCCTGCTGGCTGCCCGTTTTCTGATGCGTCTGGTTGAACAGGTTCTTCAGCTCGGGATGGTGCGCGAACATGCGCGCGTAGAAGTGCTTCGTGATCGTCGCGCCATGCTCGGCGAGGACAGGGGCGGTAGCCTTCACACGGGCCATCTGGTCGGCGGTGATGTGGGTCATGTTCATTCTCCGTTAAACATGCGCACACAATACATCTTTAAGATTCGACGTCGCCCCGGGCAAATTGTCGCATCCCCTTGAGCGGGCGGCCGATCACCGCCCGCGCATCTCATTGCGCGCGCCCGCGTTCCCAGAGCACGTCCGCACCGCCGGCCGCACGATTCAGCACCCGCGCCAGCACGAAGAGCAGATCGGACAGCCGGTTCACATACCGGCGCGGCGTCTCGTGCAGCGCCTCGATTCGGCCGAGCGCAACGATCGAGCGCTCCGCACGCCGGCACACCGTCCGGCACACATGCGCCAGCGCCGCGGTTCGCGCGCCGCCCGGCAAAATGAATTCCTTCAGCGGCGGCAGCGTCGCATTGTAGTCGGCAAGCCACTGGTCGAGACGCGCCAGATGCGCATCGCCGAGCACCGTATGGCCGGGAACGCACAGCTCGCCGCCCAGATCGAAGAGGTCGTGCTGGATCGTGACGAGCACCGCACGCACGTCGTCCGGCAGCGGCTCCGCGAGCAGCACGCCAACGTTCGAATTCAGTTCGTCGACATCGCCGATCGCAGCGATCCGCACATCGTCCTTGCCGACGCGGCGTCCATCGCCCAATCCGGTGGTGCCGTCGTCGCCGGTGCGCGTGGCGATCTTGCTCAAACGGTTGCCCATGGAAAATCCTCTCGTACGCGGCCGGATCGCGGCCCTGATTGCGGTGAACGCCGATTATCGCAGCCCGCCGCGCGGCTCGCAGCAGATGTTCCAGCGTAGAATGAATCAATCCGTCTTGTGGCGTCAGCCGGCTGACTCGCTGTAAAACCTGGTACGGAACCAGCGTAAGTACGGGGCACGGGACGGGAAAACGCTGCAGCACTCGCCCCGGGCGCCGGCAGCTTTGCATGGAACCGGAGCACGCGCCAAAGCGCCCACTCTGGTTGGTAGAGACACTGGAGACTTGCGTGAATTACCCCGTCCCACCGGCCGCAACCCGCCGCCCGCTTCCTCCCGCCCTGCTCGATGCGCTGCGCGCCGCCTTCGGCGAGCGCGTGTCGACGTCCGAGGCGGTGCGCGCCCATCACGGCCGAGACGAATCGCCATTCGATCCGCAATTGCCCGATGTCGTCGTGTTCGCGCACTGCGCCGACGACGTGCGTCAGGTCGTGTCGCTCTGCGCGCCGTACAGCGTGCCGCTGATTCCGTATGGCGCGGGCTCGTCGCTCGAAGGACATCTGCTCGCCGTGCGCGGCGGCGTGTCGCTCGATGTGTCCGAGATGAACCGCGTGCTGTCGATCAACGCGGAAGACCTGACCGTGACGGTCGAGCCCGTCATCACCCGCAAGGCGCTCAAC
>NZ_JAHACR010000222.1 GCF_018375725.1 Burkholderia sp.
GCGCCACCGCGCGATCGATCACGCCGAGCGCCTGGGCGCGCGCAACCGAGGCGGCCGACCGCCCGACGCCGACGACCTCGCCCGCACCGCCCGGCGCACGCTCGCGCAGCGCGCGGGCCAGCGATCCGCCGATCAGGCCGACGCCGAAAATGACCAGTTTGTTGAATGCAAAGCCTGACACGACAAGAGCCAAGTGAAGCGTGCCGGCTTGACGCCAAGACACGCGGAGATCCAGATCCCGGGCATCCGGCCGGCAGCCGGCGCACGACACGCGCCGGATACCGCCCGCCCCCGCCTTCGACAGTGCCGACCGGCCTGCCTTGTCCATCGCGGCGCGACTTGCGCGCCGGAATCGCGACGCCCGCTCAGTCGGGCCGCAGCAATCCCCGCGCGCCGCGTCAGCGCGCGCGCGGATACGAACCGAGAACCTTCAGGAACGCGGCCTTTTCGCCGAGCGCCTTCAGCGCAGCCGCGACCGACGCGTCGTCCCGGTGCCCTTCGATATCGATGTAGAAGTAGTATTCCCACGTTCCGACACGCGCGGGGCGCGACTCGAAGCGCGTCATCGACACGCCGTGCTGCGCGAGCGGCTCGAGCAGCTTGAACACCGCGCCCGGCTCGTTCTTCACGGACACGATCAGCGACGTCTGGTCGTAACCGCTCGGGCCGGCCGGTTGCTTGCCGATGATCACAAAGCGCGTGCGGTTGTGCGGATCGTCCTGAATCATCGCGAATGCGATCTGCAGACCATAATGCGCGGCTGCGCGATCCCCCGCGATCGCCGCGACCGTCGGATCGGCCGCCGCGAGGCGCGCAGCCTCTGCATTGCTCGCGACCGCCTGCCGCTCGAGTTGCGGCGCGTTCGCCGCCAGCCAGTGCTGGCACTGCGCGAGCGCCTGCGCATGCGCGCAGACACGCCGCACGCCGTCCAGCGTGCCGCTCTGCGTGAGCAGGTTGTGGTGGATCGGCAACGCCAGCTCGCCGCAAATCAAAAGCTGGGTCTGCAACAGCAGATCGAGTGTGCGCGACACCGCGCCCTCGGTCGAATTCTCGACCGGGGCGATGCCGAATGCCGCGGCGCCCGCCTCGACCGAGCGAAACACCTCGTCGATCGACGGGCATGGCAGCCCCTCGATCGACTGGCCGAAATACTCGAACATCGCCTGTTCGCTGTATGTGCCGACCGGCCCGAGGAACGCCACGTGGATCGTCTGCTCGAGCGCGCGGCTCGCGGCCATGATCTCGCGCCAGATCGCGCTGATGTGCTCGCTCGCAAGCGGGCCCGCGCTCATGTCCTGCAGGCGCGTGATGACCTGCAGCTCGCGCTCCGGCCGGAACACCGGCGCGTTGTAATGCTTCTTGACCTCGCCCACCTCCAGCGCCACCGCGGCGCGCTGGTTCAGGAGCGCGATCAGCTGCGCGTCGATCGCATCGATGCGGTCGCGCAGCGGTTTCAAGCGGGAATTCAGTTCGTCGTCCATGCGTTCTGCCGTGCAGTTGACCGGCACCGCCGCCGTCAGGCGCGGTGCTGCTCGAAATCCTTCATGTACTCGACGAGCGCCTTCACGCCCTCGAGCGGCACCGCGTTGTAGATCGACGCCCGCATGCCGCCGACGGACTTGTGGCCCTTCAGCTGCAGCAGCCCGCGCGCCTTTGCGCCGGCAAGGAAGTCTTCATTGCGCGATTCGTCGGCCAGAAAAAAGGGCACGTTCATCCGCGAACGCGCCGACGGCTCGACCTTGTTCAGATAGAAACTGCTCGCGTCGATCGTGTCGTAGAGCAGCTTCGCCTTTTCGATATTGCGGGCCTCGATCGCCTTCAGGCCGCCCTGCCGCTTCAACCACTGGAATACGAGGCCGGCGATGTAGATCGCGTAGGTCGGCGGCGTGTTGTACAGCGAGTTGTTCGCGGCAATGGTCTTCCATTCGAATGCGGACGGGCAGATCGACAGCGCGCGGTCGAGCAGATCCTCGCGCACGATCACGAGCGTGACACCCGCCATGCCGATATTTTTCTGCGCGCCACCGAACAGCACGCCGTATTTCGCGACGTCCATCGGGCGCGACAGGATGTGCGACGACACGTCTGCGACGAGCGGCACGTCGCCGAGGTCGGGAATCTCGAACGTCTCGACGCCGTCGATCGTCTCGTTCGTGCACAGATGCACGTAGGCCGGATCGTCCGACAGCTGCCATTCGCTGCGCGCCGGTGCGCGGGTGAAGCCGTCCGCGGTCTTGCCGGTCGCCGCGAGGTGCGGCGTGCCGTATTTCTTCGCTTCGCTGAACGACTTTTGCGACCACGAACCCGTCACGACGAAATCGGCCGTCTTGCGTGCGCCGAGCAGGTTCATCGGCACGATCGCGTTTTCCGCGATGCCGCCGCCTTGCAGAAACAGGATACGGTGGCTCGCCGGCACGTCGAGCAGCTCACGCAGATCGGCGAGCGCCGCCTCGTGGATCGACATGAATTCCTTGCCGCGATGACTCATCTCCATCACGCTCATGCCGCTGCCGTGCCAGTCGAGCATCTCGTCGGCGGCTTGCCGCAGCACTTCTTCCGGCATCGCCGCGGGACCGGCGGAGAAATTAAAGACGCGCATCGTGAAAACCTCGGGAGGGACGCGACCGGCACGCCGCCGGCAATTGAACCGCGCCAGAAAAGGAATGGCCGCTTGCGCTCGCGCGCAAACGGCCATTATCGCACTGTCGTCACGCTGCCGCCAAACCCGGCCACACGGCCAGGGACGGACAGCACGACCGGCTTACTTGCCCGGCTTGACTGCCGACACTTCCTTGTCGGCCTGCACGCGCGTCGCCTGGATCGCTTGCGGCATGTACTTCTGCATCAGGCCGTTGACCACGTCGCGGCCGACCTGATCCTGCACCTGGATGAACTTGCGACCGGTCGGGCTCTTGTAGAACGTCGTCAGATCCTTGATTTCCGACGTGCTGTAGTACTTCGCGTACGCGTCGTACTGCGCCGACATCGCGTCGTTGTTGAACGCCTGCGTCGCGAAGACCTTGCCTGCGCCGTCGACCAGCTTCGGCACGGCGTTCTTCTGCAGCGCCGGAACCGCAGCCTGCTTCTGCTTGTCGGTCAGCGTCTTGTTTTCCGACAGCGCATCCGACAGGATCGCCGGAACCAGCTGCTTTGCCTGCATTTCGGCGCTGTTGCCGATTGCCGAGACGAGCTTCGGCGCGTCAATCGCTTCGAGCAGCTCCTTGATCGCTGCCTTCTTGTCGGCGTCGATCGGCGCAGCTGCCGCCGCTGCCGGTGCGGAATTCGACAGCGCTTGCGCCATCGCGAACGTCGGCACCATTGCAGCCAGCAGGACCAGTTGCTTGAATTGCTTTTGCATCATCACTCCCTTCTTGGAAATATCAATGGTTCTCGCCGCATGCGCCGCGCTGCGCTGCGCCTGTTGTGGCGCGCGCCGCGCATGCGGCTGCTCGAGAGTCACATCCGGTCAGGCTTCGCCGTCCGACGCCTCGTCGGCCTCGCCGTCGCCCTCCTCGGCTTCTGCGATCTGCTGCAGGCCGGAGAGCTTGGTACCCTCGTCGAGACTGATGAGTGTAACACCTTGCGTCGCGCGCCCCATCTCGCGAATCTCCGAAACACGCGTGCGGATCAGGACGCCCGCCGTCGTGATCAGCATGATCTGATCCTCCGCGTCGACGAGCGTCGCGGCGACCACCTTGCCGTTGCGTTCGGACGTCTGGATCGCGATCATGCCCTTCGTGCCGCGGCCGTGACGCGTGTACTCGGTGATCGGGGTGCGCTTGCCGTAGCCGTTTTCGGTCGCGGTGAGCACCGACTGCTCCTCGCCGCCCGCCACCAGCATCGCGATGACCTGCTGCCCATCCTCCAGCTGCATGCCGCGCACGCCGCGCGCCTCGCGGCCCATCGGACGCACGTCGTTCTCGTCAAAGCGCACGGCCTTGCCGGCGTCGGAGAACAGCATCACGTCGTGCGCGCCGTCGGTGATCGCCGCGCCGATCAGGAAATCGCCGTCATCGAGACCAACCGCGATGATGCCCTTCTTCATCGGACGGCTGAACGCCTCGAGCGGCGTCTTCTTCACGGTGCCGAGCGAGGTCGTCATGAACACGAACTTGTCGGCCGAGAACTCCTTGACCGGCAGCACCACGTTGATCTTCTCGCCGTCCTGCAGCGGGAACATGTTGACGATCGGCCGGCCGCGCGCGTTGCGCGAGCCCTGCGGCACCTCGTAGACTTTGATCCAGTACACGCGGCCGCGGTTCGAGAAGCACAGCATGTAGTCGTGCGTGTTCGCGATGAAGAGCGTCTCGATCCAGTCGTCTTCCTTCATCTGCGTCGCCTGCTTGCCGCGGCCGCCGCGCTTTTGCGCGCGGTATTCGGACAGCGGCTGCGACTTCACGTAGCCCGCGTGCGACATCGTGACGACCATGTCCTGCGGCGTGATCAGATCCTCGGTGTTCAGCTCGGTCGCGTTCAGCTCGATCTTCGAGCGGCGCGCGTCGCCGAATTCGGCCTTCACCGTGGTCAGCTCCTCGCCGATCATCACCGTGATCCGCTCGGGGCGCGCGAGGATGTCCAGCAGGTCGGCGATCTGCGCCATCACATCGCGGTATTCGCCGATGATCTTGTCCTGCTCGAGGCCGGTCAGGCGTTGCAGACGCATCTGCAGGATTTCCTGGGCCTGCGTGTCCGACAGCTTGTACAGGCCGTCGCCCTGCATGCCGAACGCGGGACTCAGCCCTTCCGGACGGTAAGCGCCGCGGCCGCCCGCGGCGGCGTTGTCGGTTTCCGCGCGCGTGAGCATTTCGCGTACGAGCGACGAATCCCACGCCTTCGACATCAGCTCCTGCTTCGCGATCGGCGGTGTCGGCGCGGCCTTGATGATCGCGATGAATTCGTCGATATTCGCCAGCGCGACGGCCAGGCCCTCGAGCACGTGACCGCGCTCGCGCGCCTTGCGCAGTTCGTACACCGTCCGGCGCGTCAGCACTTCGCGACGGTGCGACAGGAAGCACTGAAGGATTTCCTTCAGGTTCAGCAGCTTCGGCTGGCCGTCGACCAGCGCGACCATGTTCATGCCGAACGTGTCCTGCAACTGCGTCGCCTTGTACAGGTTGTTCAGCACCACTTCCGGCACTTCGCCGCGCTTCAGCTCGATCACGACGCGCATGCCGCTCTTGTCGGACTCGTCGCGGATGTCGGAGATGCCTTCGAGCTTCTTGTCGTTGACCAGCTCGGCGATGCGCTCGAGCAGCGAGCGCTTGTTCACCTGATACGGCAGCTCGTCGACGATGATCGCCGTGCGCTGGCCGCGGTCGATTTCCTCGAAGTGCGTGGCCGCGCGCATCACGACGCGGCCGCGACCGGTGCGGTAGCCGTCGCGCACGCCGGCGACGCCGTAGATGATGCCGGCCGTCGGGAAGTCCGGCGCCGGAATGATCTCGATCAGTTCGTCGATCGTTGTCTCGGGGTTGTGCAGCAGGTGCTGGCACGCGTCGACGACTTCGTTCAGGTTGTGCGGCGGGATGTTGGTCGCCATGCCGACCGCGATACCCGACGAGCCGTTGATCAGCAGGTTCGGGATCCGCGCAGGCAGGATCAGCGGCTGCATTTCGCTGCCGTCGTAGTTCGGGCCGAAGTCGACGGTGTCCTTGTCGATGTCGGCAAGCAGCTCGTGACCGATCTTCGCCATGCGAATTTCGGTGTAACGCATGGCGGCGGCGTTGTCGCCGTCGATCGAGCCGAAATTGCCTTGCCCGTCGACCAGCATGTAGCGCAGCGAAAAGTCCTGCGCCATCCGCACAATCGTTTCGTAGACCGCGCTGTCGCCGTGCGGGTGATATTTACCGATCACGTCGCCGACGATACGCGCCGATTTCTTGTACGCACGGTTCCAGTCGTTGTTCAGTTCGTGCATCGCGAACAGTACACGCCGGTGCACGGGCTTCAGGCCATCGCGGACATCCGGAAGGGCACGTCCGACGATCACGCTCATCGCGTAATCGAGATACGAACGGCGCATTTCCTCCTCGAGGGAGGTGGGCAGGGTCTCTTTGGCGAATTGATCCATGTATTCGTATCTATTCGGAGCGAAGACGGAAACGCCTTTCGCGTGGGCGCTGCCTGGGCAACGCAACGCGAGATTCTAACATGCGCCGTTTTTCCGCCAGATCACCATCCCCTCTATATAAGAATGCCAAGAATGTATACGGCGGCTATCGATATCGCATTGACGCGGCGGCGCGCCGGAATTGTCTGCGGTGTCGCGCACGAAAGCGCCATGCATGCATGGCGCGCAATCCTCGTGCCAGATGCTTGACAATCTCTAAAAGTTGCGGCAGGCCGGTGTTGCGCATGCACCACAATCGGATAGGCGATGTTGGGGTGGGGAGGATTTTTTTTCGTAGGAAGGGAACGATATGGCAAAATGCCAACGCACTGAAAGTTAGACGCTGCTCGAAGTCTACACAGAGCGGCGCCGCGTTTTTTGTGCCGCACCAATGTTATACTTCGAGCAATGTATGACTTGTCATCGTCAACAGGCTCGCAGTAAACCTGCGGTAATCTCAATTTCGAGAGGAGAAATATGAATAAACTTTCAAAGCTCGCGTTCATTGCAGCTACCGCAGTTATGGCTGCATCCGCTTCGGCACAGTCGGTGCCGGCGTCGCGACAAGCCGTGAATGACAACTGGGTGAATGGTACCGGCGAATACGTGTGGATGAACGGCACGAACGAGCTTTGCTGGCGCGATGCGTTCTGGACGCCGGTCACCGCCAACGCAAAATGCGATGGCGCACTGGTCGCCCAGGCACCGGCACCGGCTCCGGTTGCACCGGCTCCGGCAATCACGAGCCAGAAGATCACGTACCAGGCTGACGCACTGTTCGACTTCGACAAGGCAACGCTCAAGCCGCTGGGCAAGCAGAAGCTGGACGACCTGGCAGGCAAGATCCAGGGCATGAACACGGAAGTCGTCGTTGCAACGGGCTACACCGACCGCATCGGCTCGGACAAGTACAACGACCGTCTGTCGCTGCGCCGCGCGCAAGCCGTGAAGTCGTACCTGGTCAGCAAGGGCATCCCGGCCAACAAGATCTACACGGAAGGCAAGGGCAAGCGCAACCCGGTCACGACGGGCTGCAACCAGAAGAACCGCAAGCAGCTGATCTCCTGCCTCGCACCGGATCGTCGCGTGGAAGTGGAAGTGGTCGGCACGCAAGAAGTGCAAAAGGCTCAGTAATACCGTTGCGTATTGCTGCAGCATCGAAAGCCCCGCGATCGCGGGGCTT
>NZ_JAHACR010000223.1 GCF_018375725.1 Burkholderia sp.
AAGTCGATCGCGGGCTGGTTCCAGTCGAGCACCGACCATTCGAAGCGTGCGCAGCGGCGCTCGACGGCGAGCGCCGCGAGCTGCCGGAGCATCGCGGTGCCGAGCCCCGTGCCGCGTTGCGACGGCTGTACATAGAGATCCTCGAGATACAGGCCGCGGCGGCCAAGGAACGTCGAGTAGTTGTGGAAGAACAGCGCATAGCCGACGAGTGTGCCGTCGCGCTCGGCGACCAGCGCTTCGGCCGCCGGGCGCGTGCCGAACAGCGCATCGGCGAGATCGTCCTCGGTGGCGACGAACAGATGCGTGAGCTTCTCGAATTCGGCCAGTTCGCGCATCAGCGCGAGGATGGTGCCGACGTCGCGGGGCTCGGCCGCACGGATGACGGCTGCGCCGCTCATGCTTCCTCCGGCGGGTCGGACAGCACGATTTCGATGCCGCCGAAGCGCGACGCGACCCAGTTGTACGCGTGACATGCGATCCACAGGAGCACGAAGCCGATAAGCGCGTTCAGCAGCAGCGCGCTCAGGATCGTGCTCAGTTCGACCATGCCGTAGCGGACATACGCGACGAGGATGCCGAGCACGACGATCGGCACGCTGAAGGTCAGGTAGACGAGAATCAGCGCCTTGGCGGTCTGCCCCGCGGCGATCGACGATATTTGTTTTTTCATGTGCGGATTGCCCCCGTAAGGATGTGCCGAAGATGGAATTCAGATCAGGCCGTCGAACGGCAGGATATCGACTGTTGCGCCGGCGTCGATCGCGCCTTCGTCGTGCCCGAGCACGATGAAGCAATTGGCGGACGCGAGCCCGCTCAGCGATGCGGAGCTTTGGGAGCCGGCCGGTGCGACGCGCCAGCTGCCGTCGGTGTCGCGCGTCGCGATGCCGCGCAGGTATTCGGTGCGGCCGGGGCGCTTCTTCAGTGCCTGTGTGCTGCGCGCGCGGATCATGACCGGCGGCGGCACGTGCGCGCCGGCCATCGTCAGCAGAGCAGGCCGCACGATCGAGTGGAACGTCACCGCGGACGCGACCGGATTGCCGGGCAGGCCAAAGAACAGGGCGCTGCGCGCGCCGGCGGTTTGCGGCGCGAGCGTACCGCATGCGAGCGGCCGTCCGGGCCGCAGCGCGAGACTGGCGAACGTGACGTTGCCGAGCCGCGCCAGCACGTCGCGCGTGAAATCGGCTTCGCCGACCGACACGCCACCCGACGTGATCACCGCATCGGCGCCTGCGGCGAGCGCATCGTTCAGCGCTGCCTCGAGCGCGGCCGGATCGTCGCGCACGATGCCGAGGTCGATCGGCTCGGCGTCGAGGCGTTCGAGCATCGCGATCAGCATGTCGCGATTGCTGTCGTACAGCGTGCCGCGATCGAGCGGCTCGCCCGGCGCGCGCAGTTCGTCGCCGGTCGAAAACACGGCGACGCGCAAGCGGCGGCGCACCGTGATCTCCGCGATGCCGAACGACGCGAGCAGGCCGATATCTGCCGGGCGCAGGATGCGGCCCGCCACGAGCGCTTGCGCGCCGCGCGCAAGATCTTCGCCGGCTTTGCGGCAGTTCGCACCGCGCGATATGTCGCGCGTGGCGAAGCGGATTGTGTCGGCCTGTGCGTTCACGCGTTCCTGCGGAATCACGGTGTCGCAGCCGGCGGGCAGCTGTGCGCCGGTCATGATGCGGATGCAGCTGTGCGGCGGCACCGCGCCGTCGAACGGATGGCCTGCGAAGGCCGAGCCTGCGACCGTCAATGCGACCTGGCCGTCAGGCGCGGCGTGGGCGAGCGATGCGCCGTCGAACGCATAGCCGTCCATCGCCGAGTTGTCGTAGGCGGGAATGTCGAACGGCGCCAGCACGTCGATCGCGAGCACGCGGCCCGGTGCGCGGCGCAGCGGAACGGTGTCGCACGCTTCGACCGGCACCGCGAAGCGGCACGCGAGCGCCTGCGCGTCGGCGAGCGATAGCGAGGCATCGTGAGCGGGAGCAGGGCGGGAAGCGGACGAGGGGTGTGTGGTCATGAATCGGGCTGTGCCGCAAGGCGTATCGGGTTGGTGGCCGGCATGCGGCTGGCGGCGCGGGAGCGTCGCAACGCATGCGACGGGCGGCGCGCGGGAACCGGCCCGGCGCCGTCAGCGATGGGCGAGCGCGGCGAGTTCCTGCCAAGAGTTGGCATTGTAAAACGCACGCTCGTCGTGAAACGCGACTTCGACCGTCTTGTGGCGTGCGTACCACGCACGGACTTTGCGATCGCCCGCCGCGAGCCGGTCGGCGAGGTCATCGGCGAGCGCAGTGCGCAACAGTGCGAATGTCGGTTGCACCGAGCGATGCTGTTGCGCGTCGACGGTGACCGCCATCGCGATGTCCGCGTGCTGTGCGACGAGCGCCGCGTGGAGTCGTGCGATGAGATCGGCCGGCAGAAACGGCGAATCGCAGGGCGCGCAGGCGATAAGCGGCGTGCGCGCTGCGCGCATGCCCGCAAGCAGGCCGGCGAGCGGTCCGGGGAAATCGGGCGTTGCGTCCGGCACGACGCGCGCGCGGAACGGTGCACCGAGTTCGGCATAGCGGTCGGGATGGCGGTTCGCGCTGATCACGGTCTCATCGACCTGCGGGGTGAGACGGCGCAGCACGTGCAGCGCGAGCGGCGTGCCGTCCAGCAGCTGCAGGCCCTTGTCGACGCCGTCCATGCGTGTTGCGCGGCCACCTGCCAACAGCAGGCCGGTGATCGAGGGCGTGGTGGATTCGTGCATGGTGGCGCTCAGCCGCCGATGTACGACATTTCAACGCGCTTGCCCGTGCCTTCTGCGGCGGCTTCGGACGATGCGCTGCCGCGCAGCTGCGAATAGCGGTCGGTGCGTTGTTGCCAGATGCGGGCGATTGCGGTCGAGATCTCGGTGTCGCTCGCGCCGTTGCGAACCAGCGCGCGCAGATCATGGCCGCCCGTCGCGAACAGGCACAGATACAGCTTGCCTTCCGTCGACAGGCGCGCGCGCGTGCAGTCGCCGCAAAATGCCTGCGTGACGCTCGAGATCACGCCGATCTCGCCCGCGCCGTCCGCGTAGCCCCAGCGCTGGGCGGTCTCGGCCGCGCTGTGGGCCTCGAGCGGGACGAGCGGGAAATGCTCGGCGATCCGTGCGATGACCTCGGCGGACGGCAGCACTTCCGTCATGTTCCAGCCGTTCGAGGTGCCGACATCCATGTATTCGATGAAGCGCAGCACGATGCCCGTGCCGCGAAACCGCTTCGCCATCGGCAGGATTTCGCCGTCGTTCGTGCCGCGCTTGACGACCATGTTGACCTTGACCGGCTCGAGGCCGGCCGCCTGCGCGGCGAAGATGCCTTCGAGCACGTCGGCGCTCGCGAAATCGGCATCGTTCATGCGTTTGAACAGGGTGTCGTCGAGCGCGTCGAGACTGACCGTCACGCGCGTGAGGCCGGCATCCTTCAGCGCGCGCGCCTTGCGCGCGAGCAGCGAGCCGTTGGTGGTCAGCGTCAGGTCGAGCGGGCGTCCTGCGTGCGTCGTCATCCGCGCGAGGCGTTCGATCAGGAATTCGAGGTTCTTGCGCAGGAGCGGCTCGCCGCCGGTGATACGGATTTTCTCGACGCCGTGTGCGACAAAAAGTCGCGTGAGACGCTCGATTTCCTCGAGCGTCAGCAGTGCGCTGTGCGGCAGGAACGCGTAGTCCTTGTCGAAGATCGCGCGTGGCATGCAGTACACGCAACGGAAATTGCAGCGGTCTGTCACCGAGATGCGCAGGTCGCGCAGCGGCCGCGCCAGCGTATCGTGCAGAACGCCGTCGGGTGTGTGCGCCGCGCCGGAGACGTCCGGAACCGCGCTGACATCGGTGAGGGGAATGATGCGTCGGGACATATCGAAATAGGTGCGAGCCAGGTTTCTATTGTAGCCGCAAGCGTCGTGCCAGGCCGCCGGGCGGGCGCGCCCGCCCGGCGGATATGAAAAAACCCGCCGGAGCGGGTTTTTTCGTTGCGGTCGGACGCGATCAGTGATGCGTCGTTTCCACTTGCTGCATCGGCGTCTCATCGACGGGCGGCAGCGGCCGGCGTTCACGCGGCGCGCGAACCGGCTTTGCAATTTGCGCAGCGGCGTCCTGGGCGGCACGGAACTTGTCCGCGTCCGTATTCACCCAGACGAGCCCGGCCTGTGCGAGCACCGTTTCGAGGCTGGCTGCCTCGGGCGCGGCGGCGACTCGCCGGACTTGCGTTGCGACAAACGATGCAGCCACGACTTCGACCGCGGGCGCCGGTTCCGGCTCGACTGCCGGTGCAGCTTCTGCGACGGGCGCGGGCTGCGGCGCTTCGACGGCGGCAGGCGCCTCGGCGACGACCGGTGCTGCCACCGGTGCTTCTGCCGGTTGCGCTGCGGTCTCGGCCGCGACGATGGCCGTCACGGCCTCGGTGCGGACCGGCTCCGGTTGCGCTTCGGCGGCTGCCGGTGCGTGCGTTGCGACCGCTTCGGCCTTTTCCGCATGCACGGCTTCCGTGACGACGGCGCCTGCTGCTGCCACGACGACGGCGGCAGCCGGCGCAGCGGCCGGTGCGGCGAGCGGGGTCGGCTCGGTTGCCGGCGCTGCGAAGGTTTCACCTTCGACGCCTTCAACGCCTTCGACGGCCTGGGCGACGATCGCGCCTTCCTCGTCACGCTCGCGACGACCGCCACGACGGCCGCGGCGGCGGCGGCGGCGTTCCTCGCCGTCGCGCGCACCGGCTTCCGCGTCTGCCATCACCTCGGCGCCGGGCAGGGCGGCAGCGATCTTGTCCGCTGCGGGCTCTGCATGCGCCACGCTTTCGCCACGATTGACGGTCTCGAGCGTCGCTGCGTGCTGAACCGGCTTGCGGCGCTCGCCGCGCTCACGGCGTTCGCCGCGACCGGTGGCCTCGACGGCTTCCGGCTGCTCGATGCGCTCGCGGCTTTCCCGCGGTTCGCGTGCCTCGCGTGGTTCACGAGCTTCGCGGGGCTCACGCGCTTCGCGGGGTTCCCGGGTCTCACGCGGTTCACGAGTCTCGCGCGGTTCGCGGGTTTCGCGGCCCTCGCGGGCTTCACGCGGCTCGCGTTGGGCACGGGCTTCACGCGGTTCGCGCTGCTCGCGCGGTTCACGCGCTTCCTTGCCTTCGCGCTCCGGGCGCGGCTGCTGGCCACGGCCTGCGGCAGCCTGATCGCGGCCGGCTTGCTGCTGCGCGCCGCCACGGCGGTTACGGTTGCGATCGCCACCGCGTTCGCCGCGCTGCTCGGTCTTCTCGGTTCGCTCGCGGGCCGGGCGTGCGGCCTGTTCCTTCGCGGGTGCCGGCGCCGGCGCGGGCGCAGGCTGCATGCCGAACAAGCCCTTCAGCCAGCCGAAGAAGCCGCCGCCCGTTGCCGGTGCCGGCGCGGGCGCCGGCTCGGCCGGACGCTGCGGCGCCGGGCTCGGTGCCGGACGCTCGGGCGTGATGCCCTTCACTGCGGCTTCCTGCTTCGGCTTCACTTCGGCCGCGCGCTTGCTGTAGCCGGTTTCCGACTCCAGCTCGCGGGCGGCTTCCTCGGCCATCTTCCACGATGCGCGCGGATCCTCGAGGCGCGCGTCGTCGTGGCGCAGGCGCTCGAGCTTGTAGTGCGGCGTATCGAGATGCTTGTTCGGGATCAGCACGATGCCGACCTTGAAGCGCGACTCGATCTTGTTGATTTCCTGACGCTTTTCGTTGAGCAGGAAGGCGGTCACCTCGACCGGCACCTGGCAGTGGATCGCCGCGGTGTTTTCCTTCATCGCCTCTTCCTGAATGATCCGCAGCACTTGCAGCGCGGACGATTCGGTATCGCGGATATGGCCGGTGCCGTTGCAGCGCGGGCAGGTCACGTGGCTGCCTTCGGACAGCGCCGGACGCAGACGCTGGCGCGACAGCTCCATCAGGCCGAAGCGGGAGATCTTGCCCATCTGTACGCGCGCCCGGTCGTGCTTGAGCGCGTCCTTCAGGCGCTGCTCGACTTCACGCTGGCTCTTCGCCGATTCCATGTCGATGAAATCGATCACGATCAGGCCGCCCAGGTCGCGCAGACGCAGCTGGCGCGCGACTTCGTCGGCCGCTTCGAGGTTCGTGCGGGTCGCCGTTTCCTCGATGTCCGCGCCCTTGGTCGCGCGCGCCGAGTTCACGTCGATCGCGACGAGCGCTTCGGTGTGGTCGATCACGATTGCGCCGCCGGACGGCAGCGGCACCGTGCGCGAGTACGCCGTTTCGATCTGGTGCTCGATCTGGAAGCGGGAGAAGAGCGGCACATCGTCGTGATAGCGCTTCACCTTCGCGACGTTGTCAGGCATCACGATATCCATGAAGGCGCGGGCCTGATCATGGATCTCGGTCGTATCGATCAGGATTTCGCCGATGTCCGGCTGGAAATAGTCCCGGATCGCGCGGATCACGAGGCTCGATTCCAGATAGATCAGCATCGGCTCGCCTGCGCGACCGCTCTGCGACGCGGCTTCGATCGCGCGCCAGAGCTGCAGCAGGTAGTTCAGATCCCATTGCAGTTCCTCGGCGCTGCGGCCGATGCCTGCGGTGCGGGCAATCATGCTCATGCCGTCGGGAATCTGCAGCTGCGCCATCGTTTCGCGCAGTTCCTGGCGCTCGTCGCCCTCGATGCGGCGCGACACGCCGCCGCCGCGCGGGTTGTTCGGCATCAGCACGAGGTAACGGCCGGCGAGCGAGATGAACGTCGTGAGGGCCGCGCCCTTGTTGCCGCGCTCTTCCTTCTCGACCTGGACGATCAGTTCCTGGCCTTCGCGCAGCGCGTCCTGGATGCGCGCGGAACGCATGTCGACGCCTTCCCGGAAATACTGGCGGGCGACTTCCTTGAACGGGAGGAAGCCGTGGCGGTCCTCGCCGTAATTGACGAAGCAGGCTTCGAGCGAGGGCTCGATGCGGGTGATGACGCCCTTGTAGATGTTGCCCTTGCGCTGTTCGCGGCCGGCGGTCTCGATGTCGATATCGATGAGCTTCTGCCCATCGACGATGGCGACGCGCAATTCTTCCTGCTGCGTCGCATTGAACAGCATGCGTTTCATGAACGACTCCAGGCGGCTCTGCTGCCGGCGCCTTGCGGGTGTCAGTCGCAAGGGCGGGGGCGACGACAGGCCGCGCCTTGTTGTGTTGTCACAAGCACGCTGGAGCGAGAACGATGGCGGGGAGAATTGCCTGAAGAGGCGCTTGGGCCCGAACGACGGGGCCGGCGGCCATAGGGCACCTTCGAACACGGCTTCAAAGCACGGCGTCCACACACCGCACGCTTCGCGAAACCCAATCGGGCGCAACGCCGTA
>NZ_JAHACR010000224.1 GCF_018375725.1 Burkholderia sp.
ACATTCTCGCGCTGAACGCCGCCGTCGAAGCGGCGCGCGCGGGCGAGCAGGGCCGCGGCTTCGCGGTCGTCGCGCAGGAAGTGCGCAACCTCGCGCAGCGTAGCGCGCAGGCCGCGCGCGAAGTGAAGGTGCTGGTCGAATCGACGGTGGCGAGCGTCGAGGCCGGGTCGGGGCAAGTTCGGCAGGCCGGCGAGACGATGCGTGAAATCGTGTCGAACGTGGCCAACGTGACGACGATCATCTCCGAAATCACGCACGCGTCGAATGAACAGACGCGTGGCATTCAGGAAGTCAATCGCGCGGTCACGCAGCTCGACGAGATGGTGCAGCAGAACGCGGCACTCGTCGAACAGTCGACCGCGGCGGCTTCTGCATTGCAGACGCAGGCGAACGCGCTGGCGTCGACGGTCGGGCAGTTCAAGGTCGCCTGACGCGGCGGCGACGTGCGGCGCGCTGCGCGGCATGAACGGCGACGGGCCGTAAGGGCACCGCGCGCGGCGGCGTCACGGACGGGCGCGCAGGCGGCTGTGTCAGCCGCGACCGCGCGATGCGGGCGGTGTCTCGTGCTTGCGCGGCGCGTGTCCGCTTGCCGGCTTTGCCGGATCGATGCGGGTCGGGCCGCCCGCCGCGGTGGGATCGCTGGCCGGGAAGGTTTCTTCGAGCGCCTCGTCAAGGCGCTCGTCGGTCTTGTCCTCGGGGCGTTCGCGGCGCCGTCCGCCGGGGTGGGCTTGCGTTGCATGGCGTCGGGCGCCGGAATCGTGAGCAATCATGGTGAAGCCTCCTTCGAACGATGGGGTGATACCGCACGGCGATCGTGCGTGCCCGTCATGCCGGCGCGCGCATGCCCTGCGCGGTGACGAACCGGGACGCCATGTGCAGGACGCATGCGACGTTGTCCGGGTGGAGCGGAACCGCGATCAGATGATTCCAAGAAAGCCTACGCTATCGGGCGAATATGTGCAGCGTCGAGGATGAGACGCGTGGCGATCGTGGGGACGAGGGCGACCGCGACCCGGCCGCGGAGCCGGGCTGCGATGTCGCATGGGCTACGCCCGATCGCCAGTGCGCTGCAGGCGCGGCACATGCCTCCGGCATGGCTGCGGCAAGCTGAATGTGCCGGTCACGCGCGCTCGACCGAAGTCGAACCGCCGCTTGTCGTGTTCTCCTCGTCCAGATCGACCGTCTGCAGATATGTCGGCACCTCGCAGCGCCAGTTCAGCGTCTCCTCGATTCTGCGCCGCATCGCATCCGCGGCAGCCGGTTCACCGTGCGTGATGAACGTTCGCTTCGGCGGCCGCGTCATCGCGCCGAGCCACCCGAGGATTTCCTGGTAGTCCGCATGCGCGGACAGGGCGGGAATCGTTTCGACTCGCGCGCGCACGCGCACGTATTCGCCGTGAATCTTCACGCTCGGCTCGTGCGCGGCGAGCGCCGCGCCCCGCGTGCCGGCCGCCTGATAACCGACGAGTGCGATCGTGTTCCGGCTGTCGGGCGCATAGCGGCTCAGGTGATGCAGCACACGTCCCCCGGTCGCCATGCCGCTGCCGGCGATGATGACCATCGGACCTCGGTGCTCGGCGATGGCTTTCGACTGCTCGATCGTACGGATCATGGTCGCCGCGTGACAGAGCGCGTTGGCTTCCGATGCGCTTAGCCGGTGATCCCGCAGGTCGCGGCAGTAGATCTCCGTCACGTCCATCGCCATCGGGCTGTCGAGGTACACCGGCACGGGTGGCATCTGCCCGGCCGCCTTCAGCCGGGCGATGTAGTGCAGGATCTCCTGCGCACGTCCGACGGTGAAACTCGGAATCACGACCACGCCGCCACGCGAAAACGTCCTGACGAACATCGCGGCCAGCTCGCGCTCCGGATCGGCGTCGGGATGCAGGCGGTCGCCATAGGTCGACTCGACAACCAGATAATCGGCGTGGGCAAGCGGCGTCGGCGGCCGCATGATCGGATCGGCACGCCGGCCCAGGTCGCCCGAGAAAGCCAGTATTTTCTGTGCGTAGCTCAGCACGATGCTCGCGGCGCCCAGGATGTGCCCTGCGGATTGCAGCCGGAACGACAGGCCGCCGCCCAGTTCGACGGATTCGTCGAAATTGCAGGGCTTCAGCAGACGCAGGGCACGCTGGGCATCGTCCGATGTATAGAGCGGTAACGCCGGGTGATGCCTGGAATAGCCGTGGCGATTTGCGAAGTCCGCTTCCTCCTCCTGCAATCTGGCACTGTCGGCGAGCATGATTTCGCATAAGGCCGCAGTCGCGCGGGTGCAATACACGGGCCCGCGATAACCGTCACGCGCGAGCACCGGCAAATAGCCGCTGTGGTCGAGATGGGCGTGAGTGAGGATCACGGCATCCAGCGTGTCGGGCGCGAAGGGAAGCGGGTTCCAGTTGCGCAGGCGAAGGTTTTTCGTGCCCTGGAAAAGACCGCAATCGATCAGGATGCGGCGATCGGCGTGCTCGATCAGGTATTTCGATCCCGTCACGGTTTCGGTGGCACCCAGGAAAGTCAGTTTCATCGCTCGTCTCGCAGGCAGTCGCCGGATTGAATAACCTGATTACATCGCGACCGTGTCGACGATCCTTGATGGAAATCATCGAGTTCGATGTCTGTGTGCGCGAAGCGCTGGGCGCAGAAATTCGCCGCGCCGATCGCCTTGACCTTGAGCGCGGCATGCCGCATACGGGCTGACCGATCCGGATACCGGCATCGCCCCGCTGTGACGGCTCAGCGATCGCGCCCGAACGCCTCGCGCAACTTCTGCTTGGCGCGCTCGAGCGTATCGCGGCGCGCCTGCGGCAAATGGGTGCCGGCACGGTTGATGTAGAAGTTGAGCATCGACATTGCCGACTGAAACGGTGTTCCCTTGCGGCGCGTACTGCGCTCGGCGGCGCGCTTCAGGGCTTGCGCGATCTCCTCCGGCGCTTCGTGCGTGAATGTGCCGGGCTCGAGGTCGAGCGCATCGCTGTGTTCGGTGACGTTCTGCGACCAGCGGGCTGCGGCATGCGGCGCGTCCGGGCCGCGCGTCGCGGTCGGCGAAGCGTGTCCGCCGCTTTCATGCGATGCAGGCAATGGCGTGCGACGCGACATCACTGGCTCCTCCGGCGGCAGCCGCCTTTTCGTACCGCCGCGGTTCGCCGGATGCCGCTGAGAAAACGGACGCACGAATCCGCGGCGTGTGCCTTCGATTGTGCGCGTACGCCGACGTGCCCGCCAGCGCCGTATGCGGCGGGCATCCATGCCACCGCATGCCGATCGCGGCCCGACCACAGGGCATGCCGGGCAAGGCGGCGCGCCCATAGCCGGACGACCCCTGCCCGGACATTTGCTATCATCCACGGCTGTACAAACGTACAGTTATCGACATTTTCCCCGTGACGCCTTTTCCGCCGCCCGCCCAGGCGTTCTACTACCTGACCAATTTCGAGCGCGCGCTGGCCTGGCTCGGCGTGCGCTACGACGACCTGCTGGATCCCGCCGAGCGGGCATTCCTGCACGCGTTCGCGCAAGTGCCGCAGGCGTCGCGCGCGCTGCTCGTGCGGATGCTGATGCGCAACGGGCCGGACTTCCGCGCGAGCAAGCTCGTCTACGAGGAAATCGGCTGTCCGCTCGCGGCCGCCGAACCGCTCGTCGCGCTCGGCTGGGTCGACCCCACGCCGGCGCTGACGCTCGACGCGATCTTTGCGCTGTCCACCAAGGCCGAACTGTCGCGGATCTTTCCCGCCGCGGGCGGCGGCCGCAAGCACGAATGGCTCGAACGGCTGCGGGCCGGGCATGCGGCGGAACAATCGTACGACGCCTGGTTTCCCGACGCCGACGATCGCGTGCTGCGCGTGACGGTCGGCGCGCTGTGCGACCGGCTGCGTCTGATGTTCTTCGGTAATCTGCATCAGGACTGGAGCGAATTCGTCCTCGCCGATCTCGGTGTGTTCCAGTACGAAAGCGTGCCGTTCGCGCCGTCGTCGCGTGCGTTCCAGCGCCGGGACGACGTCGATGCCTACCTCGCGCTGCACGCTTGTCGCGACGCGCTCGAAACGTGGCCCGACGACGCACCGTACGACACGCTCCTCGATCGGATCGATGCGGTGGAATGCGCGCAGGCGTGGCTGGGGACGCGCCGTGCGAAGCTGCTGTTCGCGCTCGGGCAGGCATGCGAGCGGCGCAGCGCATGGCCGCTCGCGCTGGACGCCTATGCGCGCAGTGCGTGGCCCGGCAGCCGGCATCGGCGAATCAGGGTGCTCGAGCGCTGCGGACGCGACCGCGACGCGTTGGCGCTGGCGCTCGATGCGCGCGGCGCTTATGAGAGCGATGAAGAAAGGCAGCGCGTCGAACGGATGCTGCCGCGCCTGCAGCGACGGCTCGGCCATGCGGCGGATCGCGCAGGCGCGGCGCCCGGCGTGCCGCGCGAGACACTCGTACTCGCCAGGCCGGACGCCTGTGTCAGTGTCGAATACGCGGTGCGCGACCACCTCGCGCAGCCCGATGCGCCGGTGCATTACGTCGAAAACACGCTGATCAACTCGCTATTCGGGCTGCTGTGCTGGGCGCCCGTGTTCGCGTCGGTGCCGGGCGCATTCTTCCACCCGTTCCAGCGCGGCCCCGCCGACCTGCATGCGCCCGATTTCGCCGCACGGCGCGCCGAAGCGTTCGCCGCATGCTTCGCCGAGCTCGACAGCGGGGCATACCGGGATACGATCCGCCGGCACTATGTGACGAAGATGGGCCTGCAATCGCCGTTCGTGTTCTGGGGCGTACTGAGTCCCGAGCTGCTCGACGAGGCGCTGGCGTGCCTGCCGCCCACGCATTTGCGGCTCTGGTTCACGCGCCTGCTGGCCGACATCCGCGGCAATCGCTCGGGGCTGCCCGATCTCGTTCGCTTCTGGCCGGCCGAACGGCGCTACGAATTGATCGAAGTGAAAGGGCCGGGCGACCGGCTGCAGGACAACCAGACACGCTGGCTCGCATATTGTCTCGATCACGGGATGCCCGTGCGCGTCGTCGATGTCGAATGGGCGAACGTCAACGCGTCCGAGGCCGATACGGCGGGGATATCCGCATGAGTTACGTCGTCGCGGTACGCGCGATGTGCGAGTTCACGGCACGGCGGGGCGATCTCGACCTGCGTTTCACACCCGCGCCGACGGCGCTCGAAGGGATGGCGGGACACGGCGCGGTGACGTCGCGTCGCGGCGCGCGCTACGAGACGGAGATTTCGCTGACGGGCACGTGGCGCACGCTGACGGTACGCGGCCGCGCGGACGGCTACGATCCCGTGTCGAACCGTCTGGAGGAAATCAAGACGTATCGCGGCGATCTGGATGCGATGCCTGAAAATCATCGTGCGCTGCACTGGGCACAGGCGAAGGTGTACGGACACCTGATCTGCGAATCGCGCGGGCTGGCGGAAGTGACCGTCGCGCTGGTCTATTTCGATATCGACGCCGAACGCGAGACCGTGCTGACGGAGGTGTTGACGGCGAACGCGCTGGCGGCCTTCTTCGATGCGCAGTGCGCCTGTTTTGTCGACTGGGCGGAGCGCGAGACGGCGCACCGCGACGCACGCGATGCCGCGCTGCGTGCGCTGCAGTTTCCGCATGCGCAGTTCCGCAGCGGCCAGCGCGAGCTGGCGGTCGCGGTCTATCGCGCGGCGCGCGACGAACGCTGCCTGATTGCGCAGGCGCCGACCGGCATCGGCAAGACGCTGGGCACGGTGTTCCCGCTCCTCAAGGCATGTGGAGAGGGCCGGCTCGATCACATCTTTTTCCTGACTGCAAAGACGCCGGGCCGCGCGCTCGCGCTCGATGCCGTCACGACGCTCGGCGCCGGCACGCCGGCGCTGCCGCTGCGCGTGCTGGAACTGGTCGCGCGCGACAAGGCCTGCGAACATCCGGACCGCGCGTGCCACGGCGAGTCGTGCCCGCTCGCACGCGGCTTCTACGACCGGCTTCCCGCCGCCCGCGGCGCGGCGATTGCCGGCGGCCTGCTCGATCGGGGCGGGGTGCGGTCCGCCGCGCTGGCGCACGATGTCTGTCCGTACTACCTCGCACAGGAGCTGGCGCGCTGGTCCGACATGGTGATCGGCGATTACAACTACTACTACGACGGCAGCGCGATGCTGCATGCGCTCGCGCAAGAGAATCAGTGGCGGGTGGGCGTGCTGGTCGACGAGGCGCACAATCTGCTCGACCGCGCGCGCAAGATGTATAGCGCGTCGCTCGATCCGTTCGATTTCTCGGCGGCGCGCGATGCGGCGCCGCCGGCGCTGCGCAAGGCGTTCGAGCGGCTCGGCCGCGCGTGGGGGGCGGTGAACCGCGCCCAGGACGCACGCTATGCGGCCTACCCGGACGTGCCGGGGCCGATCGTGTCCGCGCTGCAGAATCTGGTCTCGGCCATCGGCGAGCATCTCGCGGAGACGCCCCGCGCGAACGACGACGCGCTGCTGCGTTTCCATTTCGATGCGATCCAGTTCGGTGCGCTCGCCGAGGCATTCGACGACGCGTCGATCTTCGACGTCACGCTGCACGATGCGAGCGCGCCGCGGCAACCGGCGCTCGACGGCGTCGCACCTTCGGGCCGCCGGCGCCGCCTGCAATCGACGCTGTGCGTGCGCAATGTGATCCCGGCCGGTTTTCTCGCGCCGCGTTACGCTGCCGCGCGCGCGACCGTGCTGTTTTCCGGCACGTTGAATCCGTTCGATTTCTACCGCGATACGCTCGGGCTGCCGGACGACACCGGCTGTCTCGACGTCGAAGGGCCGTTCCGCGCCGAGCAGCTGACCGTGCGCGTGGCGAGCCACGTCTCGACGCGCTGGCGCGACCGGGACCGCTCGCTCGGGCCGATCGCCGACCTGATCGCGGAGCAATATGCCGCGCGCCCAGGCAACTACCTGAGTTTCCTGAGCAGTTTCGATTACCTGCAGCGCGTCGTCGCGCTGATGCGCGAGCGATATCCGGACGTGCCGGTATGGGCGCAGGCGCCTGGCATGGACGAAGCCGAGCGCGATGCTTTCCTCGCCCGGTTTGAGGCAGGCGGGCGCGGGGTCGGCTTTGCGGTATTGGGCGGCGCGTTCTCGGAGGGCGTGGATCTGGCGGGCGAACGGCTGATCGGCGCGTTCATCGCGACGCTCGGGCTGCCGCAGCTCAACGACGTCAACGAACAGATGCGCCGGGCGATGGACGTGCGTTTCGGCAACGGATACGACTACATTTACCTGTATCCCGGCTTGCAGAAGGTCGTGCAGGCGGCCGGACGGGTGATTCG
>NZ_JAHACR010000225.1 GCF_018375725.1 Burkholderia sp.
ATTCTACGGCATCCCGCGGCTGGTCTTCCTGACGATGCCGCTCGCTTACCTGTTCTTCCACCTGTACTTCATCAATGCGTCGGCCGTCGCGCTCGCGAGCTACGTGGTGCCGTATCTCGTGCTGGCGAACATCGCGAACTCGCGGATGCAGGGCCGTTTCCGCCATTCGTTCTGGGCGGAGGTCTACGAATCGGTGCTGGCGTGGTACATCGCGCTGCCGACGACCATTGCATTCCTGAGCCCGAAGCACGGCAAGTTCAACGTGACCGACAAGGGCGGCAAGATCGAGGAGGGGTATGTCGACTGGTCGACGTCGAAGCCGTATCTCGTGCTGCTCGCGGTGAACGCGATCGCGATCGCCGCGGGCGTCTGGCGGCTGATCGCCGATCAGGGCGATGAAGCGGCGACGGTCCTGATCACGATGGGCTGGACCGTCTACAACCTCGCGATGCTCGGTGCGGCGCTCGCGGTCGCGCGCGAGGCGAAGCAGGTGCGCGTCACGCACCGGATCGCGATGCGCGTGCCCGCCACCTTGCTGCTGGCCGACGGCACGACGGTCGCATGCTTCACGAGCGACTATTCGGCGGGCGGCCTCGGGCTCGAAGCGGTGCCGGGCGTGAAGCTCGCGGTCGGCGACACGTTGTCGGTGTGCGTGAGCCGCGGCGACCGGTCGTTTCATTTCCCGGTGCGGGTGTGCCGCGTGACGCCGGCGCACCTCGGTGTCAGCTTCGACGCGCTGACGCTCGAGCAGGAGCGCCAGCTCGTGCAGTGCACGTTCGGCCGCGCCGACGCGTGGCTCGACTGGCATACCCGCGAGCGCGCCGATACGCCGTTGAGCGGTCTGAAGGAAGTGTTGAGGGTGGGCGCCGAAGGGTATGCGCGCCTGCTGAAAGGCGCATCACGCAGTGTGCAGTCGATGCTGGCCATGGATCGCCGGCATGACTGACATGTGGCGCCGCTCATGATGGAGTCGTCTCGATGACGTTCTGGAATCTGTATTTCATCCTGAAGTTCTACCTGTTCGCGACCGGCCATCTGCAGCCGATATGGCTCGCGAATCTTGCGTTCGCGCTGGCGCTCGCGGCGAGTGCGCCGGTCAGGCGGCGCGCGCTGCGCATCGTCCGGCAGATCGCCGCGGTGGCGATCGCTGTCCCGCTGCTCGCGCACGAGGCGCACGTGCCGCCGCTCGCAAGGCTGGTCGAGGCGGCCGGTGAGATGAGCACGTTCCGTTTCGAATACTGGATGGAACTGCTGCCGCGCGTCCTGCCGCCGCTCGTGGTGCTGGCCGCGATCGGCGCGGTCGTCGTGTATTTCGTCGTCAATCGCTGGCTGCGCGTCGCGACGATCGTACTGATCGCACTCGTGGTGCTGCCGGTCTGGCAGGCGGGCAGCGGGATGCTGGTGCGCATCGCGGGCAATGCGCAGGCGCAGTCGCCGGGCGCGACGCGCACCGGTCAGCCGGAAGACCACAACGCGGCGCTCGCGGCGTTCCGTGCGCGCGAATCGCAGCGGCAGGTCGGGTTCGGCCAGCTCGGCGACGATCCGGCGTCGCAGTTCGACGTGATCGTGCTGCATGTGTGTTCACTGTCGTGGGACGATCTCGACGCCGCCAAGGTACGGAATCATCCGATGCTGAGCCGTTTCGACTACCTGTTCACGAATTTCAGCTCGGCGGCGAGCTACAGCGGCCCGGCTGCGATTCGCGTGCTGCGCGCGACATGTGGGCAGGAAGCGCACAACGACCTCTACAACTCCGCGCCGCAGCAGTGCCACCTGTTCGCGCAGCTTGCGCGCGCCGGCTACACCACGCAGTCGCTGCTGAACCACGACGGCCATTTCGACAACTTCCTGCAGGTGATCCAGGACAACCTCGGCGTGCCCGACTCGCCGATGATGTCGAACGCCGCTGCGCCGGTCGCGATGCACGCGTTCGACGGCTCGCCGATCAAGGACGACTACGGCACGCTTGCGAACTGGTACGCGCAACGTGCCGCGACACCGGGGCCGGTCGCGCTGTACTACAACACGATCAGCCTGCACGACGGCAACCGCGTCGTCGGCAGCGCGCTGTCGAGCATCGATTCGTATCCGCAGCGCGCGACGAAGCTGATGAACGATGTCGACCGGCTGTCGGACCTGATCGCGGCGTCCGGGCGGCGCGCGGTCATCGTGTTCGTGCCGGAGCACGGCGCGGCGCTGCGCGGCGACAAGAACCAGATCGCGGGCCTGCGCGAGATTCCGACGCCGCGCATCGTGCATGTGCCGGTCGGCGTGCGGCTCGTCGGCTTTCAGGGCGATCACGGCGCGACGACCGTGATCGACACGCCGACCAGCTTTCTCGCGCTGTCGCAGCTGCTGTCGAATCTCGTGTCGAGCAGTCCGTTCAAGCCGGGCGTGACGCTGCCGCATTACGCAGCGGATCTGCCGCGCACGCGCATGGTCGGCGAGAACGAGGGGACCGTCACGATGCAGACGGCGACGGGTTACGCGGTGAAAACTCCGGACGGCGTATGGATCGACGAACAGTAATCCTGGCCGGCGAAGGCGACGACGATCGCCTGTCGCAGCCGAATGACGTGCTCGGCCTCGCGCGGCACTTGCCCGCGCTCGATCCTGAGCGCTATGTCGACGAACAGGCGCGCCGCGCCTATAACGAGGCGCTCGAGCGCTGGCCGACGCTTGCGCAACTGATGGGATTGCGCGGGGCGGGGCAATGAAGCCGCGCGAACGGCAGGCGGGCGGCCACAACGCCGACTACGTCGGCGTCGAGCTCAAGTACGGTTGGTGACGCAAGGGCGCGCCACGCGCAGGCCGGTTGCCACGGGATTGGCAGGATCGCGGCTCCATTCACACCAGCCGCCGTCATAGACGCTGATGCATTCCCAGCGCATCAGCCACGCGTAAAAAAATGCGAGCGAGGCACGCCATCCGGTGCCGCAATAGAACGCGATGCGGCGTCCGGGGTGGATGCCGGCCTGCCGCCAGAACGCCAGGATCTCGGCATGCGGTTTCATCGTGCCGTCCAGGCGCTGGTAGTCGCTCATGCTTTGCACGTCGCCGTCGCGGCCGGCACGCCCCCAGCGTGCGCCGGGAATATCACCCCGGGCCTCGATATAGTCGTAGCCCGAAGTCCGGCCGACGAACTCGCTCCAGGTGCGGACGCTGACCAGCACGCCGTCTTGCCGCGCCAGCAGCTGCCGCGCCTGCCCGGTATCCATCAGGTAGTCGGGGCGAAGGGGCCGGCGCGCGCCGAAATCGGCAAGCGCCGGGAAGCCGCGCGGCATCCCCGTCTCCATCGCGCCGCCGGCGGCCTGCCACGCCGCGAGGCCGCCGTCGAGCAGGCGCACATCCGACACGCCTGCGTACAGCATCAGGTGGGCGGCCCGCGCTGCCGCGAGGGTGCTGCGGCCGTAAAGAATGACCGTGGTGTCGCGGCAGATGCCGTGGGCAGGCAGCGCGCTCAGCAGTTCATGGTCGGGAACCTTGTTCCACAACGGGCCGCGCTCGAGCTCCGCGGTGTCGATGTAATTTGCCCCGGGAATGTGTCCCCGCGCAAAAGCCGCGGCGTCGCCGTAGCCGACCTCGAACAGCCGCCAGGCCCGTGCCGGAGGCGTGTCGACCGGCAAGCCCGCCGTCAGCGCAGCGAGCCATGCCGGATTGACCAGTTGGCGGCGCGTTCGCTCATCCGCATTCGCTGACGGCGCGGTGTCATGCGCTTCAAGTCGGGAAAGCGGGAGGGCGGGATGGCTGCTGGGCATTCAGTGACTTCTTTACCGTGCGGCTGCGGAAAGCGGGCGGCGCGCGCCGGGCTTGTCGAAACCGATTGAAATCAGGCCCGCATTGCTGGTCGTTCTGACCCCAGGCGGAACCTGGTCGAAAGGCGAGCTGGTCGCGGACAAGTGTAGGGTTTTCCGCGTCTTTTGTCCTGTTTTGCACACGACGGGATCCGAACCGGACGGCTGTGCTGCTTGATGCTGGGGGTGCAGATGGCATGTCGCGCCGGCCCGTTCAGCCCTTACTGCGCGCTCAGCGTCAGCGCGTGGGTCAGGTCGCCCATTGGCTGACCGTCATTTGCCTTGAGTGCGTCGTCGCGCAGGTGCTCGCCAACGATCAGGCCACGCTCGATGCGGTGCTGCGCGCGTTCGAGGCATTCCAGCAGATGCTGACCGACGTCTATCAGGCCGGATCGACGCCGGCGAGCCGCTGAGCGGGGCGGGCGTGCTATGCTCGCTCGCTGACGTGCGCGCCGAGACGCCATGCCGTGCCGCGCCGTTCGATCGATCAGCCAAGGAGAACAACATGTCGATGCGTACATCCCCTTCCTTCGTCGCGCGCGTGCTGGCCAGCGCCGCGTGCGTTGCCGCCGTGCTGCCCGCGCAGGCGCAGAGCAACCTGAACTTCCTGACCGACACGCCGATCAGCTATTTCAGCAAGGCGGACATCGCATCGTTGTCGAAGGCCGTGCAGCAGGTGCGCAATGACGGCAAGGACGGCGAGACGGTCGAGTGGAAGAACGACGGGCGCAGCACGCAGATCGACGCGAAGCTCACGCCCGCGACGGCCGACCGCGACGGCAAGACCTGCCGCGAGATCAAGACGGAGATCGAGGCGAAGGGGCAGACGATGACGCTCCGGCCGGTCTATTGCAAGACTGCCGCGGGCAAGTGGCAGCTGCAGAAGCGTTGATCGCCCGCCCGTTCGCATCACATCCATGAGACAGGGCGGCGCGCCACGCACGTTGTCGTGCGGCATTGTGATCCTCGACGATGCGGGCCGCGTGTTCCTCGCGCACGCGACGGACACGACGCACTGGGACATTCCGAAGGGGCAGGGCGAGCCGGGCGAATTGCCGATCGAAGCCGCGTTGCGCGAGCTGCGCGAGGAAACCGGCATCGTGCTGGCGCCCGAGCGGCTCGTCGATCTCGGCCGCTTCGAATACCGGCGCGAGAAGGACTTGCACCTGTTCGCGACGCGTGTCGCCGATGGCGAGGTGGACGTCGCGCAGTGCACGTGCACGTCGCTGTTTCCGAGCCGGCGCGACGGCTCGATGATTCCCGAAATGGACGCGTACCGCTGGACCGTGCCCGACGAAATCGATGCTTATGCGAGCCGCAGTCTCGCGCGGCTGTTCCGGACCAGGCTGTCGCTCGCCGAGCTGCATCGCACGCTTTGAGCCGTCCCGCGACGGCCGGACGATGTCATTGATGGAGAGACAGACGGCCCGCCCGCGCGCCGGAAGCGGCGTGCGGGCAGGCCGTGCGATGCGTCAGGCCGGCTTGCCCCAGCTGTCGCGCAACCCGACGATCCGGTTGAACACCGGCTTGCCCGGCTTCGAGTCGTAGCGATCCGCGACAAAGTAGCCGTGACGCTCGAACTGGAGGCGGGTTTCCGGCGCGACGTCGCCGGCGCCCGGTTCAACGTACGCGTGCACGATCTTCTTCGAATCCGGGTTCAGCGCCTCGAGGAAGTTCGCGCCGCCCGCGTCCGGATGCGGCTCCTTGAACAGTCGGTCGTAGATGCGCACTTCCGCGGCCTGCGCATGCTTCGCGCTGACCCAGTGGATGTTGCCCTTGACCTTGTAGGTGTTCGCGCCTTCGGTGCCCGACTTGCTGTCCGGGAAGTAGTTGCAGTGCACGGCGGTGACGTTGCCGTCGGCGTCCTTGTCGAAGCCGGTGCATTCGATCACGTAGCCGTAGCGCAGCCGCACCTTGTTGCCGGGGAACAGACGGAAATAGCCCTTCGGCGGATTTTCGTTGAAGTCCTCGCGTTCGATCCACAGCTCGCGCGAGATCGGGAACGTGCGCACGCCGCGCTCCGGATGATGCGGATGCACGGGCGCCGTGCACGCTTCTTCCAGGTCTTCCGGATAGTTGTCGATGATGAGCTTCAGCGGATCGAGCACCGCGACCGTGCGCGCGGCCTTTTCGTCGAGATCGTCGCGCAGCGCGCCTTCGAACACGCTCATGTCGATCCACGAATCGACCTTCGTCACGCCGATCCGCTCGCAGAACAGATGGATGCTTTCCGGCGTGAAGCCGCGGCGGCGCACGCCGACGATCGTCGGCATGCGCGGGTCGTCCCAGCCGTCGACGTGACCTTCGGTGACGAGCTGCAGCAGCTTGCGCTTGCTGGTGATCGCATAGGTCAGGTTCAGGCGCGAGAATTCGATCTGCTGCGGCAGCGGGCGCGTGAATACGCCGGCGTCGGCCAGTTCGTTCAGCACCCAGTCGTACAGCGGGCGATGATCCTCGAATTCGAGCGTGCACAGCGAATGCGTGATGTTCTCGAGCGCATCCGAGATGCAGTGCGTGTAGTCGTACATCGGATACACGCACCATGCATCGCCCGTGCGGTAGTGGTGCGCATAACGGATCCGGTAGATGACCGGATCGCGCATGTTCATGTTCGGCGAAGCCATGTCGATCTTCGCGCGCAGCACATGCTCGCCTTCCTTGAACTCGCCGGCCTTCATCCGGCGGAACAGGTCGAGGTTCTCCTCGGCCGAGCGCTCGCGGTACGGCGACGGCTTGCCGCCTTCCGTCAGCGAGCCGCGGTTCGCGCGCATCTCTTCCGCGCTCTGGCTGTCGACGTAGGCCTTGCCGCGCTTGATCAGCAGCTCGGCGAATTCGTACAGCTTGTCGTAGTAGTCGCTCGCGAAATACTGGTGGTCGACCGCGTCCTTGCGCCAGTCGAAGCCGAGCCAGCGCACGGAATCGACGATCGAGTCGACGTATTCGATGCTTTCCTTTTCCGGGTTCGTGTCGTCGAAACGCAGGTGGCAGACACCGCCGTAGTCGCGGGCGATGCTGAAATTCAGGCAGATGCTCTTCGCGTGACCGATGTGCAGGTAGCCGTTCGGCTCGGGCGGAAAGCGCGTCTCGACGCGGCTGCCCCATTTGGCCGTGCGGTTGTCGTCGTCGATGATGTTGCGGATGAAGTTGGAGGCCGCGGGGGCGTCGTTGCGTTCGGTGCTCATGCGGAAATGGTCAGGTTTGGGCGGCGCGTGCTGCGCCGGTTTAATCCGTCAATTCTACCTGAGCGGGGTGCCTCCCGCGCGGCCCGGGACAATGTCGCGCGCATGGCGCGCCGCGTCACGCGCAATATCTCGACATTGTGTCTGCTGTAACACGAGGTAAATCGATTTGCTTGCCGCATTCGGCCCTTTCTATGATGGGCCATCGATTCAATACCGTCGTGCGCATGGCGTGGGGCGGGAGGTCAACAAGAAAATGATGATGAAGAAAACCACGTTTATC
>NZ_JAHACR010000226.1 GCF_018375725.1 Burkholderia sp.
GCTGCCAGCTGAACTATACCTACGAAGATTACGCTGCCCGCGACGTCTCCGGCCGCAATGTGGTTGCGCTGATGCTTTCCGGCATATTCTAATACTGAAAAACCGAACGCCTTATGAAAAAATGGATGGAACAATTCCGGGTCGAGGACTGGGTGGTAGTCTGGGTGAGCATACCCCTGCTGGCGCTTGCGGCGATCGTGCCCGCCGGACTTCCCAAGGTTCCCGCGACGCTGCTCGGCGGTGCGCTCGCGACGCTGTGGGGCTGGGGCATCGGCGCGGCGCTCGTGTTCGGCCTCGCATTGTCAGTGGCGAGCACGGTCGTGCTGCTGCGCGCGCTGGAGGGGCGCGGGCTCGTCGAGACCGTCAACGGACGCATCGCGGTCGGCTGGATGGTCGTCGAGGATCTCGTGATGGTGGTCGTGCTCGTCTTGATGCCGCCGCTGGCCGGGCTGCTCGGCGGCTCGCCCGCCGGCAGCGCGCCGGGCGGAAGCGTCTGGGGGACGCTCGGCGTGACGATGCTGAAGGTGGCCGCGTTCATCGCGCTGATGCTTGTCGTCGGCAAGCGCGTGTTTCCACGCCTGCTCTGGCTCGTCGCGCGCACCGGCTCGCGCGAGCTGTTCACGCTGTGCATGGTCGCGGCGGCGGTCGGCGTCGCTTTCGGCGCGGCGAAGCTGTTCGACGTGTCGTTCGCGCTCGGCGCGTTCTTCGCCGGGATGATGATGCGCGAGTCGGAATTCAGCCGCCGCGCGGCCGACGAGACGCTGCCGTTGCGCGACGCATTCTCCGTGCTGTTTTTCATCTCCGTCGGGATGCTGTTCGATCCGAACGTGCTGCTCAACGAGCCGCTGCATGTCATCGAAGTCGCGGCGATCGTGCTCGTCGGCAAGACGCTCGCCGCGGTCGCGCTGGTGCTCGCGTTTCGCTATCCGCTCAATACGGCGCTGATCGTCGGCGCGGGCCTTGCCCAGATCGGCGAGTTCTCATTCATTCTCGCCGGCCTCGGCCATGCGCTCGGGCTGCTGTCGTCCGAAGGGCAGAACCTGATTCTCGCGGTCGCGCTGATCTCGATCGCACTGAATTCGCTCGCGTTCGCCGCCATCGAGCCCGCGCTCGCGTGGATCCGCGCACATTCCGCATTCGCGCGCCGGCTCGAGGCGCGCGACGATCCGCTCGCCGCGCTGCCGATGTCGACGCCGCAGGCGCAACTGACCGGGCAGGTCGTGATTGTCGGTTACGGGCGCGTCGGCGCCCGGATCGCGCAGGCGCTCGGTGCACGCGGGGTCGCGTATGTGGTCGTCGAGCAGAATCGGGAATTGGTCGAGAAGCTGCGTGCCGATGGCGTCGCTGCGGTCTCCGGCGATGCGATCGAGCCGATCGTGCTGGTGCAGGCGCATATCGCCCGCGCAGGGATGCTGGTCGTGACGCTCCCGGACGCATTCGACGTGCGGCGAATCGTCGAGATTTCGCGCACGCTCAATCCGTCGCTCGAGGTCGCACTGTGCACGAACAGCGCCGATGAGGCCGCGCTGCTCGAAAGCGAGGGCGTCGGGACGGTGTTCATGAGCGAGAGCGAGCTGGCGCGCGGGATGATGGATCACGTGCTCGGGCGCATGGCGAGGCCGGCCGCGCACGCGTCCTGACTGCACTCAGCGCCCGGCTTCGCGCCGCGCCTACGCGCCGGCCTTCGGCGGCGCGAGCCGGTCCTGCGTGACGGGCGCGTCCGGCGGTACGCCGAGCAGTTGCAGCGAGCCGCTCGCCACGGACGAAAACACCGGTCCGGCCACCGTACCGCCGTAATAGCCCTTGCCGTTCGGCTCGTCGATCATCACGGCGACGATCAGGCGCGGGTGGCTCATCGGCGCCATCCCCGCGAAGAGTGCGCGGTATTTGCCTTTCGCATACGACGCGCCGACCTGCTTGCGCGCGGTACCGGTCTTGCCGCCGATCCGGTAGCCGTCCACGCGCGCGGCGCGCCCCGTGCCGCCTTCGCCAACCGCCATCTCGAGCATCGACCGGATCGACGCGGCAGTCTGCGGCGACGTCACGCGATGGCCGCGATGCGCGTCCAGCGTTTTCTGATCGTTGTCGTTCCGAAGCAGCGAGACCGGATGCAGCGTGCCGTCGCCGGCATACGCGGTGTACACCTGTGCGATCTGCAACAGCGACATCGACAGACCATAGCCATACGCCATCGTCGCCTGCTCGATCGGCCGCCAGCGCTTGTACGGCCGCAGCCGGCCCGACGCGACACCGGGAAAGGTCAGCTCCGGCGCGCGGCCGATGCCGTATTCCTGATACTTGTTCCAGATGGTTTCGGCCGGCAGGTTCAGCGCGAGCTTTGCAAGCGCGACGTTGCTCGACTTCTGCAGCGCTTGCGCGACGGTCAGCGCGCCATGGTTGGACGTGTCGTGAATCACGGCCGGCCCGATCTTGTAGGTGCCGGGCGACGTGTTGATGATTGTCTGCGGGCGTACCTTGCCTTCGTCGATCGACAGCGCGACGACGAGCGGCTTGATCGTCGAGCCCGGTTCGAACGTGTCGATCACCGCGCGATTGCGCAGTTGCTGGCCGGTGAGGCGCGTGCGGTCGTTCGGGTCGAAAGTCGGATAGTTGGCGAGCGCGAGGATTTCGCCGTTCCGCGCGTCGAGGACAACGACGCTGCCTGCCTGCGCGTTGTTCGCGACCACCGCCGATTTCAGGCTCGCGTATGCGAGCTGCTGGATGCGCCGGTCGATCGTGAGCGCGATGGTCGCACCGTGCTGCGCGGGCACGAGCGGACGCGTGTCCGACACGATGCGTCCGAGCCGGTCGCGGATCACCTCGCGCTGCCCGGCCGTACCCGACAGCGGATGGTTGGCGGCGAGCTCGACGCCTTCCTGGCCCTTGTCCTCGTTGTTCGTGAACCCGACCACGTGCGCGGCCGATTCGCCTTCGGGGTAGTAGCGCTTCGAATCGGCGATCTGCGTGACACCGCCGATCGAGCGCTTGTCGATCCGGCTGGCGGTATCGGCATCGACCTGGCGCTTGAGCAGCACGAACGAACGTTCGTTGTTCATGCGGCGTCGCAATTCGGCGAGCGGCATGTCGAGCAGTGTCGCGAGTGCCGCATAGTCGGCCTCGGCAACCTGCTTCGGATTCGCCCAGATTTCGTAGGTCGACAGGCTGACGGCGAGCAGCGCGCCGTTGCGATCGACGATGCGGCCCCGCATTGCATCGAGTTCGATCGTGCGCTGATAGCGCTTCTGGCCCTGGCCGGCATAGAAATCCTGGTTGGCGATCTGTATCCAGAACGCGCGGCCGAGCAGCGACGCGAAGGCGAGGAACATGAGGATCAGGACGAACTTCGAGCGCCACATCGGCAGGCGCGACGCCAGCACGGGGTTTTTCGTCGCGGTGGCGTACGGATCGGCGGGGTGGGTCTTCTTTTTCACGCGGAGCGGTTCCGGGCGCCGGGGCCACGGACTGTCAGTCAGAATAATGCGATTGTAATGAATGAGTAATAAGTATGTTTGGGAAATGTTATTTTTCCCGTCAATCGGTGCGTGCGCCTGCGATGAAAGTGGGCGTGGTGGGCGGAGCCGGATGCGTGCGCGAGACGCGGTGATCACCGGATATAGAGGGGAGCAGGCGCGGTTTTGTCCGGCCCTTATTTACATCGTTCGCGGAAATAAAAACGCCCCGGGCGGGGCGATGGATAATCGAAACGCGTAAAAAATACGGATAAAACCCAAATAACCCCGACGCCTGCAGACGATAAATGACAAAAAAATCTACCGGTCGACGGAAATAAATTCCTTGTATTCCGGCTCGATCGTGCAGGTATCGACTTCCTGCAGTTGCCATGCATTTTTTGCCTGGCTGCCCTCCATCACGGCTGCGCCGTGTTCGTGGCTGGCCGTATCGAACGACAGCCCCTGGAGCCGGCATACGGCCTTGCCGCCGTCGGCCGCGCAGAGCGCCATCGCGCCCTCGACGTCCTTGACCTTGCCCCAGGTCGGCAGATTGAAACCCTGATGCGCTTCGCGAGACCACAGCCCTTCGTCAGTGTCGACCCACAGCACTGCGAATGCATGCCGAGTCGCCGAATCGCTGCCATTGATACGAATCGTGAGGCGCATTGGCTCGTCCCCCTTTAAGAAAATGACAGATTCGACCGTTAAGACTTCTTCAGTCTAGATAGGCTCGTGCAAAACGCAAGGCGCAATAACGGGAGAAATGGATTTTCGACATAAAGCTGTGATCGAGAATGGCGCGGCATGCCATGCCGGCGCCGCGTTGCGGTGGCGAGACGCGCGGCGTGACGCATGTCCGCGTGTTTATGTCGCGCGGTGGCGCAGCATCGAAACGAACGGGTGGCGCAGTGTGGCGGATGCGCGTGTCACGCGCGGTGGCCGAATTCGATCAGGCGATCGAGCGCCCGGTAGACATCGTCGAGCGCTGCCGCGCCGAAGCGATCCGTCAGCAGGCGGTATTGCTCGTCGATGCGCGGGCCGATTTCCGATACCAGTTCCCGGCTTTGCGGCGTCAGGCTGACCAGCAGCCTGCGCTGATCCTCCGGGGCGCGCGTACGCAGGATCAGGCCGTCACGCTCCATGCGCTCGAGCACGCCCGTCAGGCTCGGGCTCAGGATGCAGCAACGCCGGGCGATCTGTCCCGCTTCCAGCGCGTTCGCCGCTTCGCCATCGAGCACGCGGATGATCCGCCATTGCTGCTCCGTCAGCGCGAATTCCTTGAGAATGGGGCGGAACAGGCCCATCAACGTTTCGCGGGCTTCGAGCAACAGCATGGCCAGATTGCGGTGATCGAGCATGGCGTTCATCGGGAGACACGGGTGTCGGGGAAGGCGCCAATCTTAACAGGCGGCTGTGACAAATTTCGCCTGTCAGGGTAATCGCGGTTGTGACGCGCAGATGAGGCATTTCAGGTGTGAAACAGGCGTGCACCGATCACCCGCGAACCTGTTCAGTCGCCGAAGCCGAGTTCCGCATCGAGCGTCTGGCCGACTTCCAGGAAGCCGCCTGCGCCGCTGACGACGATTGCGTTATTGCCGAACGTCAGCGCGCCGTCGAAGCGCGGATGCGCGCGGTAGGCCTGCATGGTGTCGGTCGGTTCGTGTGGCCATGCCGGGTTGGGCGCGCCGGTCTGCTGGTCGATCGTCGGCACCGGGCAGCGCGTGCACAGCTTCACGAGCCGCAACCGCATGGACGTTCCGTCCGACTGTGCGTCGAAATGCTCGACGTAGTCTTCCGCGTAGGCGTCGAGGCCGCTCACGACGAGATTCGGCCGGAAGCGATCGAACGGGATCGCCGGCGCGCCCTTCGCGGCGAGACGCGCATTCAGGTCGTCCAGCGATGCCTGACCAATCACGAGCAACGGGTAGCCGTCCGCGAACTGGGTCGATGCGTCGAACTCGCCCGTCCATTTGCGGCTGCACGCGCGCCGCGCATCGGGCGCGAAGCGCGCGAGCCTGGCCGGCATGCCGAGGTAGCCGGTGAACCAGGCGGAGCTGTCGACGCCAGTATCGAACGCGTCGACGGTGTCGTTCCAGACGGTCGCGGTCATCCTGGCGGCCGCGCCGTCCGCGGCAAGCGGCGTACGCAGTTCGGGCATGCCGGGCGCGGTGATGACGAGAATGTCGTCGTCGAATGCGGTGCGCACGCGTGCCAGTTGCGGATGCGTGCGCTGCGTGATCATCTGGCCGTCGGCGCGGGTCACCATCCAGTGCCGGTCGTAGGCGAGGCCGGTCTCGAGCAATTGCGCGCGATGCAGCGACATGCCGGCGCAGGACTTGATCGGATAAACGAAGAGTTCACTGATGATTGGCATGGCGCTGGCTTCTGATGACGATGGCGGGGAAAGTCGAAGCGCGATTGTGCCAGACCGCCTGAAAGGCGTTCGTCATGTTGTGCCGCATCGTACCCGGAACCCGCCATCGGAGCCGGGCCATGACTGCCTGCACGTCAATCATGAGGCTGGCGGCGCGCAGGATGCACTACACTTGCGGGACTTTTGCATCCCCGCGCCGGGCGGACCGCCGGCCGGACGCGCGGATGCGGCGACTCGCAGGCGGGCGCGGGCGCGGGGCGCGGCACGCGTCCGGCGCCCGCGCTCCGCCGATTTTCCCGACACATGACGACCCATCACGATCCCGCCTACCTGCTCGGCGAACTTCTGAAGAACGTTTCCCGGTCTTTCTACCTGACGTTGCGCGTGCTGCCCGACGGCATGCGCGATCCGGTCGGCCTGGCGTACCTGCTCGCGCGCGCGGCCGATACGATTGCCGACACCGCACTGGTCGCGCCCGAACGGCGTGCCGCCCTGCTGACGATGTTGCGCGACAACGTCGAAAATCTTGACGACGGCGCCGTGCTGTCGCGCGAACTCGATGATGTCACGCGGATGCAGGCCGATTCGCACGAGCACATCCTGCTCGGCTCGATGCAGCCGATGCTCGCGCTGTTGCGCGCCCAATCGGGCGCGGATGGCGCGGCGATCCGCAAGGTCGTCGCGACGCTGACGTCGGGCATGGAGTTCGACCTGTGCACGTTCCCGGACGAGCGGTCGGGGCAGGTCGCCGCGCTCACGACGCGCGATGCGCTCGATCGCTACACGTATCTCGTCGCCGGCTGCGTCGGTGAATTCTGGACCGACATGACCGGCGCGCACACGCGCGCGGCGCGCAAATGGAATCTGCCGGACATGCGGGAGAAGGGGATTCGCTTCGGCAAGGCGCTGCAGATGACCAACATCCTGCGCGACTGCGCGAAGGACTTGCGGATCGGCCGTTGCTACCTGCCGCAGGACGTGCTGGCCGAATACGGGCTCAGTGTCGCCGAGCTGCTGTCGCCCGATGCGTCGCAGCGTGCGCGCGGCGTGCTGTTCGACCTGCTGCGCGTCGCGCTTGCGCAATACCGCGATGCCTGCCTGTACACGCTCGCCATCCCCCGACGCTTCGTGCGGCTGCGGCTGGCGTGCCTGTGGCCGATCCTGATCGGTCTCGAAACGCTCGAACTGCTGGCGCGCCACGATGCGTGGCTCGACCCCGCGCGCCCGGCGAAGGTGCTGCGCAAACGGATCTACCGGATCATGGCCGGCTCGCTGGCGATGGTCGGCTCGAATGCCGCCATCCGCGCCCGCGTGACGAGCCTCGTCGACACGGTCGACGCCTTGATCGCGGCGCCCGCCGCACGCTGAGCCGGCGGCGCGCACGCGCGCGACTGTGCATCGGTGTCTCCC
>NZ_JAHACR010000227.1 GCF_018375725.1 Burkholderia sp.
CCCGGGCCTCGCCGGTGCGCTGCTGGTCGGCGCCAGCATCGCGAACGCGCTCGCCCTGGCGTGGAACAAGCCGACCGTCGGCATCCATCATCTCGAAGGCCACCTGCTGTCGCCGCTGCTCGTCGACGAACCGCCGCCATTCCCGTTCGTGGCGCTGCTCGTGTCGGGCGGCCATACGCAGCTGATGCGGGTGACCGACGTCGGCGTCTACGAGACGCTCGGCGAGACGCTCGACGACGCGGCCGTCGAAGCCTTCGACAAGACCGCCAAGCTGATCGGCCTCGGCTATCCCGGCGGCCCGGAAGTCTCGAAGCTTGCGGAAACCGGCACGCCGGGCGCGGTGGTGCTGCCTCGCCCGATGCTGCATTCCGGCGATCTCGACTTCAGCTTCAGCGGCCTGAAAACCGCCGTGCTGACGCAGATGAAGAAATTCGAGGCGGCCGGGCTGTCCGGCGACGCGCTCGCACGCGCGAAGGCCGATCTCGCACACGGCTTCGTCGATGCAGCCGTCGACGTGCTCGTCGCGAAATCGCTCGCCGCACTCAAGAAGACGAGACTCAAGCGTCTCGTCGTCGCAGGCGGCGTCGGCGCAAACCGCCAGTTGCGCGCCGCGCTATCGGCGGCAGCCGCGAAGCGCGGCTTCGACGTGCATTACCCGGATCTCGCGCTCTGCACCGACAATGGCGCAATGATCGCGCTCGCGGGCGCGCTGCGCCTCGCACGCTGGCCGGAACAGGCATGCGCCGATTACGCGTTCACCGTGAAGCCGCGCTGGGATCTGGCTTCGCTCGCACGCTGATCGCGCCGCACTACGCACGCCGCCCGAAAAAAAGGCCGCCCGATTCGGGCGGCCATTTTTCCAGCTGAACGAAACGATCGCGTTACACGGCGCGGCGCTTGTCGCGCTCGATCAGCGCATATGCGCTGTGATTGTGGATCGATTCGAAGTTTTCCGCTTCCAGCACGTAGGCCGCAATGCGCTCGTCCTGATCGAGCCGGCGCGCAACGTCGCGCACCAGATCCTCGACGAACTTCGGATTCTCGTACGCACGCTCGGTGACGAACTTCTCGTCCGGGCGCTTCAACAGCCCCCACAGCTCGCACGACGCCTCCTCCTCGGCAATCCGGATCAATGCGTCGACCGGCAGCTCGGCGGCGAGTTCGGCGTCGATCGTCACGTGCGAACGCTGGTTATGGGCGCCGTACTGCGAAATTTTCTTCGAGCACGGGCAAAGGCTCGTAACCGGCACCATCACCTTCATGAACAGACGCGTCGCACCGCCGCGGGATTCGCCGGCCAGCGTCACTTCGTAGTCCAGCAGGCTCTGCACGCCCGACACCGGCGCCGTCTTGTTCACGAAATACGGGAACGTCACCTCGATGCGGCCGGCCTCGGCCTCGAGCCTTTCCAGCATCGACGCGAGCATCGCACGGAACTGCTCGATCGTCAGCGGCGCGCGATGCTCTTCGAGCAGCGCGACAAAACGCGACATGTGCGTGCCCTTTTGCTCCGCCGGCAGATGGACATCGAGGTTCCAGACACCAACGGTCGGCTGCACGTCACCGCTCTCCGTGCGCACCGTCAACGGATGCCGGACCGCCTTCACGCCCACGCGCTGAATCGGAATCTGACGGGTATCCACCGTGCTCTGCACGTCGGGCATCACGAAGGCGGGATTCATCTGGTTCATCTTGTTCAATCCTTATAAGCCGCGCGCTTACGATTCGCGCGCGCCACCGCGAACGGCAGCCGGAAAAACAACATGGGCCCGCAGGCCCATGTTTTCCGCATCAATAGAAAGACCGGAGTGCACCACCCGCGCCGCATCGACGCCGCACGTGGCGGCGCCGGCTTACGCGACGCGCTTGGCCTGGCCGGCGGTGTCGACCGCCGGACTCAGAAAGCGTTCACGAATCGATTTCGCGATGCCCGCGGCGTCGAGGCCGCACAGCGACAGCAGCTTCGCGGGATCGCCATGATCGACGAACTGGTCAGGGAGGCCCAATTGTAGTACGGGCCGGATAACCCCACTCGCCGCCAGGGCTTCCATGCATGCGGAACCCGCACCGCCCATCACGCAGCCTTCCTCGACCGTCACGATCGCGTCGTGCGTTTCGGCCAGTTCGCGCACGAGCTCGGCGTCGACCGGCTTGACGAAGCGCATGTTCGCGACCGTCGCGTCGAGCTCTTCCGCAGCAGCCAGCGACGGCGCAACCATCGTGCCGAACGCAAGGATCGCAATCCGCTTGCCTTCCGGCTGCGACGTACGGCGACGCACCTCGCCCTTGCCGATCGGGATCTCGGTGAATGCCTTCACCGTCGGCACGCCGGTGCCCGCGCCACGCGCATAACGCACCGCGGTCGGGTTCGGCTGCTGCAGTGCCGTGTGGAGCATCTGACGGCATTCGTCTTCGTCGGATGCGGCCATGATCGTCATGTTCGGAATGCAGCGCATGAACGCGAGATCGTACGCGCCCGCGTGCGTCGCGCCGTCCGCGCCGACGATACCCGCACGGTCGATCGCAAACACGACCGGCAAGTTCTGGAGCGCGACGTCGTGGATCAGCTGATCGTATGCGCGCTGCAGGAACGTCGAGTAGATCGCGACGACCGGCTTCATGCCTTCGGCCGCCAGGCCGCCCGCGAACGTCACCGCGTGCTGCTCGGCGATGCCGACGTCGTAGTAGCGATCCGGGAAGCGCTTCTCGAATTCGACCATGCCCGAACCTTCGCGCATTGCGGGCGTGATGCCGACGACGCGCGAATCACGCTCCGCCGCATCGCACAGCCACTCGCCGAACACTTGCGTGTAGGTCTTCTTCGCCGGGGTCGCCGACGGCTTGATGCCTTCTGCCGGATTGAACTTGCCCGGGCCGTGGTAAAGCACCGGATCGGCCTCGGCCAGCTTGTAGCCCTGCCCCTTCTTCGTCACGACGTGCAGGAATTGCGGGCCGCGCAGTTCCTTGATGTTTTGCAGCGTCGGGATCAGCGAATCGAGATCGTGACCGTCGATCGGGCCGATGTAGTTGAAGCCGAATTCCTCGAACAGCGTCGCCGGGACGACCATGCCCTTCGCGTGCTCCTCGAGCTTGCGCGCGAGTTCGAGCACCGGCGGTGCGACGCTCAGCACGCGCTCGACACCCGCACGCGCTGCCGCATAGAAGCGGCCCGACATCAGGCGCGCGAGGTGGCGGTTCAGCGCGCCGACCGGCGGCGAAATCGACATGTCGTTGTCGTTGAGGATCACGAGCAGTTTCGCGTCCTCGCACACGCCCGCGTTGTTCATCGCTTCGAACGCCATGCCGGCCGTCATTGCGCCGTCACCGATCACGGCGATCGAGTAGCGGTCGTCGCCCTCGAGCTTGCTGCCGATCGCCATGCCGAGCGCGGCCGAGATCGACGTGCTCGAGTGCGCGGTGCCGAACGTGTCGTACTCCGATTCAGAACGGCGCGGGAAGCCCGAGATGCCATCGAACTGGCGCAGCGTGTGCATCTGGTCGCGGCGACCCGTCAGGATCTTGTGCGGATAGGTCTGGTGCCCCACGTCCCAGACGATGCGATCGTTCGGCGTATTGAACACATAGTGCAACGCGATCGTCAGCTCGACCGTGCCGAGGTTGGACGACAAATGGCCGCCCGTCTTCGACACGCTGTCGAGCACGAACGCGCGCAGCTCGTCGGCGAGCGGTTGCAGTTGGCGACGGTCGAGACGGCGCAGATCGGCCGGATCGTCGATAGTTTTCAGCAAGTCGTACATCGTCGTTCCATTGTAGGAAATCAAACGCGCCCGCATTTTCTACGGCACGCACCCGTAGCGTGTGCGCGGCGGCGGGCTTTCGCGTCAGCTGACCCGGTTCACCACCAGGTCGGCAAGTTCGGCGAGACGCTGCGCGCGCGCGCCGAAAGGTTCCAGCGCGGCGTGCGCGTCGGTGCGCAGCTGGGCGGCCAGCTCGCGCGACGCATCGAGGCCGAGGATCGACACGTAGGTCGGCTTGTCGTTCGCCGCGTCCTTGCCGGCCGTCTTGCCGAGCGTCGCGGAGTCGGTCGTCACGTCCAGGATGTCGTCGACGACCTGGAACGCCAGTCCCACCGCAGCCGAGTAGGCATCGAGCGCGGCCATCGCGTCCGCGGACGGCGTCTCGCCTGCCAGCGCACCCATCCGCACGGCGGCGCGCAGCAGCGCGCCCGTCTTCATGCGGTGCATCGTCTCGAGCTGCTCGCGCGTCAGCTTGTGGCCGACGCTCGCCAGATCGATCGCCTGGCCGCCGGCCATGCCGACCGAACCGCTCGCGAGCGCCAATTCGCGCACGAGCGCGGCCTGCTGGGCCGGCGCGAGCGCATCGGCGTCCGTCAGCGCGACGAATGCCTGCGACTGCAGCGCGTCGCCGACCAGCAGAGCGGTTGGCTCGTCGTACTTCACGTGGACGGTCGGCTTGCCGCGGCGCAGCGCGTCGTCGTCCATGCACGGCATGTCATCGTGCACGAGCGAATAGACGTGGATCATCTCCAGCGCCGCCGACGCCGCGTTGCGCGCCGCCTCGGACGCGCCGGTCAGCTCGCCGGCTGCATGGCACAGCAGCGGGCGAACGCGTTTGCCGCCCCCGAGGACCGCGTAGCGCATCGCTTCGTGGAGTTGCGCGGGCACCACAGTGTCAGCCGGCAGATAGTGGCCGAGTGCGTCCTCGACGCGGTCGAGCACGGACCGCATCCATTGTTCGAATGTCATAGATCGTCGTCTTCGCTGTCCGTGGCGGCCGTTCCCCCGGCCGAAAGCGGCTTCAGGGCCGTACCGTCGAGCACACGCACCTGCTGCTCCACTTTCTCGAGCTGCTGTTGGCAAAAAGCAACAAGTATCGCGCCGCGGCGGTACGCTGCAAGCGAATCCTCGAGACTCAACGCGCCGCTTTCCATCCGGGCAACCAGCGTTTCGAGTTCCGCAAGCGCTGTCTCGTAATTGTCCGGCAATGGTTCGGCGCCGCTGCCGTGCGGCGCGGCGCCGGAAGATGCGGTTTTCGCCATGGACGGGTATCAAAATTCAAAGCAAGTCGCACATTCTACGGCAAAAGCGGCCTTTTCAACCTGACGACATGCCGCACCCGGCATGCACTCCGACCCTGCATCAGATGCGCATTGCGCATCCTGGCGTGCCTGCGCCGGGAAATTTTGACACAAATCAGACACTTAAGCTGCCCCTCGCGGAGCGAACTAGGTATAATACCCCGTTTCCCTAAATCGATTTTTCGATGGTTGGGTTGTTCACTGCTTTCACGCTTTCACCGGGAGTGGGAATGTCCAATCTGAGCGACGCGCTTCAGTTGAAGTCGGCACACAGCCAGCTTCCAGTCACGGCTTACTTCGATGAGGCGCTCCTGGCGCGCGAAATCGAAACACTTTTCAAGCAAGGACCTCGCTACGTCGGGCACGAATTGATGGTGCCCGAAGCGGGGAATTATTTTGCGCTGCCATCGGAGAACGAAGGCCGCGTACTGGTTCGCGGGCAAGCGGACCAGATCGAACTGCTGTCAAACGTCTGCCGCCACCGGCAGGCGATCATGCTGAACGGGCGCGGTCACGCGCAGAATATCGTGTGCCCGCTGCATCGCTGGACATACGATCTGGAAGGCCAGCTGCTCGGCGCGCCCCACTTCCCTGACAAGCCCTGCCTGAATCTCGGCAAATCCCCGCTGCAGAACTGGCAAGGGATGCTGTTCGAGGCGGAAGGCCGGAACATCGCGCGGGATCTGGCGAATCTCGGCACGAAGCATCACTTCGATTTCTCCGAGTACCAGTTCGATCACGTCGAAGTCCACGAGTGCAATTACAACTGGAAGACGTTCATCGAGGTCTATCTCGAGGATTACCACGTCGTCCCGTTCCACCCGGGCCTCGGCAGCTTCGTGTCGTGCGACGATCTCAAGTGGGAGTTCGGCGACTGGTACAGCGTGCAGACGGTCGGCGTGCATCATGGACTCTCGAAACCGGGCAGCCCGACATACCAGAAGTGGCACGAGCAGGTCCTCAAGTTCCGCAACGGCGTGCCGCCGGAGTTCGGCGCGATCTGGATGGTCTATTACCCGGGCCTGATGATCGAGTGGTATCCGCACGTGCTCGTCGTGTCGTGGCTGATTCCGCGCGGGCCGCAGAAGACGACCAACATCGTCGAGTTCTATTACCCCGAGGAAATTGCGCTGTTCGAGCGCGAATTCGTCGAGGCCGAGCGTGCCGCATACATGGAAACCGCCATCGAGGACGACGAGATCGCAATGCGCATGGATGCGGGCCGTCGTGCGCTGATGGAGCGCGGCGAATCGCAGGTCGGGCCGTATCAAAGCCCGATGGAAGACGGTATGCAGCACTTCCACGAATTCCTGCGCCGTCAGCTCGGCGACATCTGACGCTCGGCGCCGGTGCGGCTTCGGCACCGCGATGCATGACGAAAAGGCGGGCTTCGGCCCGCCTTTTTTGTTTAGACTTAGAGTATCCGGCCGTTTGCCCAATCGGGAGCCGTCATGACCCATACTCATTACACCACACTCATTTCCGCGGCCAATCTCGCCGAACTTCTCGCCACCGCGCCCGACAGCATCGCGCTGTTCGACTGCCGCTTCGATCTCACGAATACCGGCGCGGGCGAAGCCGCCTATGCGGCCGGGCACATTCCCGGCGCCCAATATCTTCATCTCGATCGCGATCTGTCCGGCCGGAAGACCGGCACCAACGGTCGCCATCCGCTGCCGTCGCGCGATGCGCTCGTCTCGACGCTCGCCGACCGCGGGCTGAAGCAAGGGCAGCAGGTTGTCGTCTACGACGCGCAAGGCGGCGCCTATGCTGCGCGCCTGTGGTGGCTGCTGCGCTGGCTCGGCCACGATTCGGTCGCCGTCCTCGATGGCGGCCTGCAGGCATGGGAAGCCGCCGGCCAGCCATTGACGACCGAAGTGCCGCGCGTCTCGCGCGGCGACTTCCGCGCGCTGCCGCCGCTCGAATCGACGGTCGATGCGCAAGCCGTACTCGCGAACCTCACGACCCGTGCGCGGGTCGTCATCGACGCGCGCGCCCCGGATCGCTACCGCGGTGAAAACGAAACGATCGATCCCGTCGGGGGGCATATTCCCGGCGCACGCAATCGTTTCTTCAAGGACAACCTGACCGCCGACGGCCGCTTC
>NZ_JAHACR010000228.1 GCF_018375725.1 Burkholderia sp.
AGCGCGCGCGCAGCCATGCGGTGCTGCATGCGTATGTCGACGCGATGCTGGGTTCGCTCGAGGAGCGTCACGCGGGCGGCGAGGCCGTGCCGCGCGACGCGGAGATCGAACTGGACGACGCGTTCGCGTAAGCGGCGCGAACGAGCCGGTCAGTCGGCGTCGCGGTAGACCTGCGCGAAGCGCTGCGCCTGCACGACGCCGTAATCGCCGGGGGCGTACTGCATGACCCAGTCGCCGGCCGTGCCGCGCAGCGTGTCGCCGTTGGCCGAGCGCGCGATCGTGAACGGTTCGTCCATCCGTTTCGCGAGCACGATCGACGGACGGTTGCGGTAGGGGCCCGGCTCGCCGTGCGCGACAGCCGGATCGGCGGGCAGGTATTTCGCGTCGAAGCGCGCGCGTGACACGACCCAGCGGTCGCCGGTCGAACCGGTGATCAGCGCATCGCCGGCGACATAGCGGTTCGGACCTTCAAGACTCATCAGTTCGCCGTCGCCGGCCGCGAAGGCGACCGTGACCGTTTCGTCCTTGATGACGCGCCGGGCCTGCGGATCGGTACTGAGATCGAGTTGGGTAAGTTCGAGCATGGCGATGAAAGGCGGGAAAAGGCCGCAAGCTTAACGTGAAACCGGCGCGCTGTGCGCGCACAGCGCGCCGGTGTCGAAGCGTGTCGGATCGGAGCGTGCCTGCCGTCCGGCCAGACGGAAGCGGGCAGGGCGGCGAAGCTCTGCCGACCGTCAGGGCTTCGCGGGCGAGCTCGCCGCCGTGCCGGGCGCAGCGTTGCCCTTCGCGTGATGTCCGCCGTGGAGCCAGCTGCGGAACGTCGTATCGGCCAGCGCCTTCTGGTCGGCCGGGAAGCTCGCGTAGAGCGGCGCGAACGCGTCGGCGAGCTTCTTCGCACCGTCGGCATTCGCCTGGGCGAGCGCCGCATACTGCTTGATGTCGTCGATCGCGGACACGTTGCGATTTTCCATCCGCTCGTGATACAGGCGGCCCATCGTCTGGCCGTTTTCGCGCATCGTGTCGGCGAAGGTCTTCCATTGCGGTTCCTGCGCCGGCGTGATCTTCAGCTGGCTGTGCAGGTACGCGACGCGTTCCTCGATGCGCGCTTCGTGACGCGCCGCGCGCTGCGCGGAGGTCGGGGCCGATGCGGCGGTCGCGGCCGCTTGGGCGGGCGCCTGAGTCTGCGCGAATGCGCCGGTCGCCACGACGAGGGCGGCCAGGGTGAGCGAAATCTTCTTCATGGTGACTTCTCCGGTGTGGTGTCTTGCGAGCGGGCTCAGGCGCTTCTGCGGCGCCCGCACATCTCGCGTCGCTAGGCTTATTAGTAGCACGTGGAATGACGCGCGGGCGCGGATGCGACACTTGCTTACATCCGAAACGAATCGGAATGGATGCGGATACATTTGTCGGGTTGAGCGGCAAATGGTCGTGCGCATGCGTTCGGCGCTATCATCGCGTCACGTTCATTTCCGCCCGCGCTTCGCTTGCCCCATGCGTCCTCCTCGCCTCGATCAACTCGACGATCTCGACCGCCAGCTCGTCGCACTGCTGCAAGCCGATGCGCGCGCAAGCGTTGCGGATCTCGCGCGCCAGCTCGATGTCGCGCGCACGACCGTCGTCGCGCGCATTGCGCGTCTCGAACGGACGAACGTGATTGCCGGCTACAGCGTACGGCTCGGACAGGACGTGCTCGATGCGAGCATCTACGCTTATGTCGGCATCATCCTCGCGCCGAAATACGGCAAGGACGTGTTGAAGAAGCTCGACCGGATGCCCGAGGTGCAATTGCTGTGCGCGGTCAGCGGCGAATACGACTACGTCGCGTGGCTGCGCGCCGATTCGCCGGAACGGCTCAACGACCTGCTCGACCAGATCGGAGCGCTCGAAGGCGTCGAGCGCACGACGACATCAATCATCCTTTCACGCAAGATCGATCGCGGCACGATCGGCGGTTGACCGGCTGCATCTGCACGAGCTGACGGCTGGTTCGCGGACGCGGCGCGTGTTCCGTTCGTCATCCGGCGCATCATGCGTCCGAACATGCATGGGCGCGCGACCGGTCCGGTCATCTCTCCGTCCTTGCCATTGGCGCGTACCCGCCCATTACCGCGCGATGCGTTTCGTCGCCGCGGTTCGTAGCCGATTCTCCTCATGAATGACATGCGATGCGGGCAGTCTCTTCCGGGCTGTCGGACGCGATTTTCTACGCATTTCGACAATTCGTCAGGATGTATCGCCGTTTCGGCGAAACATAACGTCATTTCGCATCATTTTTCGTCTTGGAACTGATTTTGCTCGTCTCTAGACTGTGTCCATGGCTCGACGCCGTACACAACACTCATCCAACATGTCAGGAGATAAGCGCATGAAAATCGCCATCGTCGGCGCAGGTCTGATCGGCCACACCATTGCTCACATGCTGCGTGAAACCGGCGACTACGAAGTCGTCGCATTCGACCGCGACGCGGACGCGCTCGCCAAGCTCGCACGCGAAGGCATCGTGACGCAACGTGTCGATTCGGCCGATGCGAACGCCATCCGCGAGGCGGTCAAGGGTTTCGATGCGCTCGTCAATGCGCTGCCGTACTACCTCGCCGTCAACGTCGCCGCCGCCGCGAAAGCTGCGGGTGTCCATTATTTCGACCTGACCGAAGACGTGCGCGCAACGCATGCGATCCGCGAGCTGGCCGACGGTTCGGAGCGCGCGTTCATGCCGCAGTGCGGCCTCGCGCCGGGCTTTATCGGCATTGCCGCACACGAACTCGTCAACGGGTTCACCGAAGTGCGCGACGTGAAGATGCGCGTCGGCGCATTGCCCGAGTACCCGACCAACGCGCTGAAGTACAACCTCACGTGGAGCGTCGACGGCCTGATCAACGAATACTGCCAGCCGTGCGAGGCGATCCGCGACGGCCGCAAGCAATGGGTGCAGCCGCTCGAAGGCCTCGAGCATTTCTCGCTCGACGGCACCGAATACGAAGCGTTCAACACGTCGGGCGGCCTCGGCACGCTGTGCGAGACGCTGTCTGGCAAGGTCGAAACGCTCGACTACAAGTCGGTTCGCTATCCGGGCCACCGCGATCTCGTGCAGTTCCTGCTGGAAGACCTGCGCCTGTCGACGGACCGCGACACGCTGAAGTCGATCATGCGCCGCGCCGTGCCGTCGACCAAGCAGGACGTCGTGCTCGTGTTCGTCACGGTCACGGGCGTGAAGGACGGCCAGCTGGTGCAGGACGTGTTCACGCGCAAGATCTTCGCGAAGGAGGTCTGCGGGATGCCGATGAGCGCGATCCAGATCACGACGGCCGGCGCGATGTGCGCGGTGCTGGACTTGTTCCGCGAAAAGGTGCTGCCGCAAAACGGCTTCATCCCGCAGGAACGGGTGCCGCTGAAGGCGTTCCTCGCGAACCGCTTCGGCAAGCTGTACGACGGTGGCACGCTGGCGCGCATGCACGTGCTTGCCTGAGTCTCTCAAGGCACGAGGCAATCACGCCGGGTGTGCGGTATGGCACCCGGCGTTGTTGTGTCAGGCGTGCAGGGGCGGCACGATCGCGGCGGCCGGCGGGACGATACGCTGAAACAGCGCTTCGATATCCGCGTCGGTCGGCGCCGTGTTGTCGAACATCACGATGCCCTCGCATTCGCCGCCGGCCGGCAAGAAGCGGCGTTGCCGGTATTCGTCCCAGTGCGCGAGCTTGTAGGCGTCGTTCGGGTTGCCGCGCGCGATGATGCGCTGGCGCGCGACCGCCTCGGACGTATGCACCCAGACGATGGTCAATGAAACGTCCGGCCCGATGCCGAGCCATTGACGATCGAGCAGCCGCCGGTCGCGCACTTCGCGGGACAACGGGCCGACCACGATCGCGCTGATGCCGAGCGTCAGGTTTTCGCGCGCGGTGTCGAGCAGGCCCTGGTACTCGGGATCACGCAGATGTCTGAGGTAGAGCGGACTGTCCCGGTCGTTCGGGTCGTGGGTGAGGGCGTCCATCGCGGCCGAGCTGTAGCGGCCGTACAGCGTATCTTTGTCGAGCAGGCAGAAGGGCTCCCCGGTCGCCTGCATCAGCGGCCCGATGAGGCGTTTCGCGAGCGTCGTCTTGCCGGTGCCGGCATGGCCGCAGAAGAACACCAGATGCGTCACGAATTCATACTCCCCGATTCGCTGCGCGATGCGCCGGTGCGCTTCGCGTCGAGCGCGAATGCGCGATCCGCGTCGAGCCACATCGTGTTGATGATGCCGAACCCGAGTGCGACGCCGATCCCGAGCATCCATGAGAAATACCGCATTGCTGTCTCCTTGACGGGCGAACCCCGGACATGCCGGGACGCGGGCCTGCGCATGCTGCGCTGCACGCAAACCGATCATGACCAATATCGGTGCGGGGTGCAAGCCGGGCGGGTTGCCGGACAGGACTGCGCCACAAACCGGTAAACTGCAGCGATACCGGCAACACGGGCAATCGACGGACGACATGCTGATCAACTGCGCTGCATACCAGGACGGCCGCAAGCTGGCCGACATCGATATCGAGACCATCAGCGACTATGTCGCGAAACCCGAGTGCTTTGTCTGGGTCGCCTTGAAGGATCCGACGCCCGAGGAACTCGAGTTGATGGGCGAGGAATTCCGGCTGCACGAACTGGCGCTCGAGGATGCCCGCAAGGGCCATCAGCGGCCGAAGATCGAGGAGTATGGCGATTCGCTGTTTGCGGTGCTGCATACGGTCGAACTCGACGGTGACGGCGAACTGCAGGTGGGCGAGCTGAACATCTTCGTCGGCCCGAACTATGTCCTGTCGGTCCGCAGTCATATGGAGCAGAACTTCCGCGACGTGCGCAGACGCTGCGAGCGCGAGCCGCATTTGTTGCGCGAGGGATCGGCCTTCGTTTTCTATGCGCTGATGGATCAGGTCGTCGACCGCTATTTCCCGACGCTCGAAGCGCTCGGCGCCGAGCTGGAGGAACTGGAGGATCGCATTTTCACGAAGGCGACACTCGCGTCGTCGCGCGCGATCATCGAGGATCTCTATTCATTGAAGCGACGGCTCGTGTTGCTGTACCAGCACACCGCGCCGCTGCTCGAGCCGCTGGCCAAACTGACGGGCGGCCGTATTCCGCAGGTCTGCAGCGGCATGGAGCATTACTTCCGCGACGTGTACGACCATCTGCAGCGGATCGTGAAAACGATCGAAGGGCGGCGCGAAATGGTCGTGACGGCAATTCAGGTCAATCTCGGGATGATCTCGCTGGCCGAGAACGAGGTGACGAAGCGCCTCGGCGCATTCGCCGCCCTGTTCGCCGTGCCGACGATGATTGCCGGGATCTATGGGATGAACTTCAGCAACATTCCGGAGCTGCACTGGAAGTACGGTTACTTCGGCTGCCTCGGCTTGATGTTCGTGACCGATTTCGTGCTGTGGCGACGCTTCAGGCGCGCCGGATGGATATGACGGCACGGGGGGCGCGCGCCTAGCGTGGCGGCGCGTGCCTGCCCGCCACGACACGCCACGGACGCACGCGCCAGGACTTGACGAGGCCGTTCTGCACATAAGGGTCGGCGTGCGCGAACGATTCCGCCGCTTCCGGCGAGTCACCCGCGAAGACGAGCACCGCCTGATCGGCGGGATCGGCGAACGCGCCCGCCATCAACAGTTCGCCACGCTCGGTCGCGGCATGCGCGAGGGCGAGATGCTCGGCGCGAAACGCGTCGCGTCGAGCGAGATAGTCATCGACGAGCTCGTAGATCAACTGGTAATGCATGCAATTGCTCCAGGTATCGGGAAAGGCTGCCGCGAATGAGGGGAGGCTGTCGCGCGCGTTCGCATGGCGGCAGCCGGATCAGTATAGGGCAGTGTGTGCGGCCCGTGACGACGTGCGCGGGGATAGCGCCCGCCGGATAATGCGGGCCGGCACGCCGAATGCACGGCAATGATCGACCGGATTACATGTCAATTTGACGGGCATGAAATGACATGACCGCCATGCGGTACTGCATGACTGATTGCCACTAATCCATATACGCAACTAACGGTCTAGCGTTTTCAAGCCAGCCTAATCTCAAACGACATCGCGCCGCATCTCCCTCAGCCAAACGTCTACAGGAAAGGCGGCTGAACCTGCAAGTTAGCGTCAGGGGCGAGTGGGGCGCTCATGCATGTCTTGCGAAGAAACCAACCCTCGGCGGCGCGGCTACGCCTTGTATCCGATATTGCGCAGCAGTTCCTTGCGCCAGCGCACATCGTCGTCGTTCTCTACGCCCAGCGGCGGAAAACCGTCGATGACGCCGACGATGCCACGGCCTTGCGCCGTTTCGGCGACGATCACTTCGGTCGGGTTCGCGCTCGCGCAATAGATGCGGCAGACTTCCGGCACCGCCTTGATCGCATTCAGGACGTTGACCGGGAAGACGCCATCGCCGAGAAATACGATGAAGCTGTGCCCGGCGCCGATTGCGGTCGCATTGCGGCACGCGAGCGCGACCAGATCCGCATCGGTGCCCGAGTGCCGCACGAGGCGCTTGCCGGACGCCTCGCAAAACGCGAGCCCGAACCGGATGCCCGGCACGGTGCCGACCAGCGCTTCGTGAATGTCCTCGACAGACTTGATGAAATGCGTCTGGCCGAGAATCAGGTTCACCGCCTCAGGCTTCTCGATGGCAACGGTATGCAATTGCAGCATGTCGAACCTCGTCTGGCGATGCGCCGAAATGGCTTTCCAAGCTTAGTACGTGGCAGAGCGAGACGAAAGCGCCGCGCGGACTCGGCGCCAGTCTCCTATGCTTTCGTTGTGTGGCGCGCGAACGATGAGGAAGGCGAGGAGGCGGTGATGGACGTGCGACAAGGTTTCGTCGACTGCGTGGGCCGTACGCCGCTGATCCGGCTGGCAAAGCTCAGCGAGGAGACCGGCTGCGAGATTCTGGGCAAGGCGGAATTCATGAATCCGGGCGGTTCGGTCAAGGATCGCGCGGCGCTGTATATCATCCGGGACGCCGAGCGGCGCGGCACGCTCCGAACTGGCGGCACGGTCGTCGAGGGCACGGCGGGCAACACCGGCATCGGTCTCGCGCACATCTGCGCGGCGCGCGGCTATCGTTGCATGATCGTCATTCCCGAAACGCAATCGCCGGAGAAGATGGAAATCCTGCGCACGCTCGGCGCCGAA
>NZ_JAHACR010000229.1 GCF_018375725.1 Burkholderia sp.
GCTTCGACGGCGGCGTTCAGCGCGAGAATGTTGGTCTGGAACGCGATGCCGTCGATGACACCGATGATGTCGCCGATCCGTCCGGACGCTTCCTCGATCTTTTCCATCGTCGCCACCACGTCCGCGACCACCACGCCGCCGTGTGACGCGATCTTCGACGCCGCCGCCGCGCGCTCGTCGGCCTGGCCGGCCGCCGAGGCCGACTGTCCGACCGTCGCGGTGATCTCCTCCATCGATGCAGCCGTCTCCTCGAGGCTCGCCGCCGCCGATTCGGTACGCGACGACAGGTCGAGGTTGCCGGCCGCAATCTCGTTCGCGGCGGTGCGCACCGATTCGCTCGCGTCGCGGATCTGCAGCATCACGTGTTGCAACTTGTCGACGAAGGCGTTGAACGAGCGGGCGATATCGGCGACTTCGTCGCGGCCGTCTGCCGGCAGGCGCTGCGTCAGGTCGCCGCTACCGGAACCGATCGCCGCCATCGCCTGACGAACCTGTGACAGACGGCGAAACGCGGTGGTCGTGAGCGCGCCGATGATCAGCGAGGCGATGCCGACGATCACGACGAGCGTCACCAGCGAGGCGGAGAGCAGCGAACGCATGCCTGCCGTCGCATCGGATTTGTCGAGCGCGACGACCGCGAACCAGTCGGTGCCCGGCACTGGCTGCGCACGGACCAGATTCGCGTCTCCGCCGACGCGCACTTCGACCGGCGCGGCGGCAGTTGCCAATGAGGCCGGATTGATGCCGCCGAGATCCGGTGCGACGTCCGCCACCGGCTTGAGCGTCAGCTTCGAATCGGGGTGCGCGACGATATGGCCGCTGCTGTCGATCAGCATGCCGAAGCTGGCCGGCGTCGGATGAATCGACTTGACGTTCGCGATCACGCTGTCCATCGCGACATCGCCGGACACGACGGCCTTCACCCCGCCGTCGCGGATGACCGGCACGGCGAACGTGACCACGAGATTGCCGCTGCCCGCGTCGATATAAGGCGGCGTGACGACCGGCTTGCCGGCCTGGGCGGCCTGCTTGTACCACGGCCGGCCGGTCGGATCGTAGTCGGCCGGGATGCCGGTCGGATCGGAAAACCGGAACGCCTTGTCGGCGTAGCCGGCATAGACGTTGACGAACCCGCCTGCCGCGGCAATCTGCTTGAATGCGGGCAGCGGATCGGGCGACAGCGCCGCATCCTGCAGGGACGCGATCATCCGGCTCTTCGAGGCGACCCAGTCGCCGATGCCGACGACGTGGCCATTTGCGACAGACGTGAGATTCCGGTCGATCGCGTCGTCGTTGTACGACTTGGCGACAAAATAGTTGATCAGGGTGCTGGCGATGAGCGCAAACGCGACGATGGCAACGCACGCGGCAAGGATGCGTGCGCGAATGGACGAGAACATGGCAACGACTCGGTAAGGGAGCGCGAACGCCCTGTGGAAGGAATTCACGAAGTAAACGGCGCGAAGTGCGCTTTCTTGAGGGCGGCGTTGCCAGATTAAACGGGGTCCGATTGAGTGCCTTGCGTGTCGATCAGGATCCGCCCGGGATCGGGCAAAGGATCCGGCCGATCCTGCCGCATCAGCCGCGGCGAAGCGCCGTCAGGCACCATGGCTCGCATGAACGGGTTCAACGGTCGGGTGACCGGGCGGAGCATGGCTTGCGAAATCGTCCGACAGCATCCGTTCGCGCAGCCGACGGATCGCGAACACGCGAATGTAGTCATGCACGCGCGCATCGGCGGAAAGCGCGCGCACTTCGTCCTCGAGCATGGCGCGCAACTGGTTTTCCCCGATCGAGCGGCTGGCGGCGGCTTGTACCAGCGACTCGAACAAACTGTCCCGTGACATCGACGTACTCCTTTCGGCCGAAACAAGGAAAGTGGCGGTATTCGAAGCGTAAATACATGGAGACGAAGCGGCACGCGATACGCTGTCGCACGTTTGCGCTACGTCAATGAGCGCCCGCGGCGGGGCGTCGTGATCCGTGGCCGGACCGGAAGCGAATGGTTCGATGCACAGCGCTTTTGCACCGACGATACGACGAAATGACGCGCCTCCCCGAAGGCGCGGCGCCGGTGTCCGCCGATGGAATTGACGCGCATCGGCTCCGGCGTGTTGGGAAACTTAGACTCGCCGAAACGACTCGTCAAGCATCGCCGCCTGTGTACCGTTCGCTGAAAACGCATGCGCGCCTGTGGTCGGCGTTGCGGCATCCTGCTCACCGGTCAGCCCCCATTTCGCACGAGCAGCACCGGCACCTGCGCGATATGCGCGACCCGGCGCGCGACACTGCCGAGCAGCCATCCTGCCAGCCCGCGCCGTCCATGCGTGCCGACGACCAGCATGTCCGCCTGCCAGTGCACCGCCTCGCGCATCAGCGTATGCGCGACATCGTCGCTCGTCGGATGCGTTTCGAGTATCGCGCGCTCGGTCGGGTTGTCGCGCCCGTCGAACAGTTCGCCGGCGATGTTCAGCGCGCCCTCGCCTTCCGTCCGGTACGCGTCCTCGAGCGCGCGCACCGGCACGATATCCGTCAGACGTACCGCCCGGTCCACGACATAGGCCGCGTACAGCAGCGTGGTCGGCGTGGCCAGCGCGATGCCGAACCGTACCGCATGCAGCGAAGGTTCGCTGCCGTCGACCGCGAACATCATCCGCTGCGGCGGTGTGTCGAGCGCCCGGTCGTAATTCCCGGGCACGATCAGCAACGCACAGCGCGCGCGCTTCGTCAGCGTCTCCGGCACCGCCCCTTCGACCAGCCGCATCAGACCGTGGTGCGCGCGCGTACCGACGACGAGCATGTCGGCATGCCACGCGGCGGCATCCTCGACGAGCGCATTGGCGATCGTGCCACCCGCGACCGACGCATCGACGATGCCGTGCTCGATCTGCGCGCCGGAATCCGCGAACAGCGGCACGACGCGGTCGAGCACGGCCTGCGCGTCGTGCGTCATTTCGCTGCGCGCGGAGGCAAGCAACGCGTCGACCCTCGGAATATCGGGCAACATCAGCCGCGGATTGTCGATGACACTGACAATGCGTACCTGCATGCCGGGACGCACCAGCGTTCGAACGTACCGCGCGGCGCACTGCGATTCGGGCGTCGAATCGACGGCAAGCGCGATGCGGGCGATCGGCTGGGATGGGAGGTCGGTCTGCATGGCGAAGAGGGCTCCGGTCAGGCGCGTCGTCCGCGAGGGAGGACGCCGGGCGCTTCGCGCGAGGGCGAAATGCGGCGGGCTTGCGCATCGGCATGCGGCTGCGCGAAGCGCGGACGTGCGATGCGAACAGGATAGAACGCCGGTTCCGCCATGCCATGATCGAGATCAAGCGGGCCGGCCGCGCGACGCCGGCCCGCTGGCCGAGGTCACGCAGGGACAGCGCGCCGCCCGGGCGGCGCGCCTGAGGCGTTATTACGTCGACGACTTCGCCGACACCGGCGTCACGGGACGATTCGCGTAGAAGCATGCATAAGCGACGCCCAGCAGCGCGATCCATACGGGACCGATGACGAGCGCAACGCGCGTATCGGGCGTGAGCGCCATCAGCAAGACGACGAGCGCGAGCACCGCGAGCGCGGCATACGAACCGAGCGGATAGAACGGCATGCGGATCGGCAGCCGCGCGACCTGCCCGGCCGAGAGCGTGCGGCGGAAGCGCAGCTGCGCGATCAGGATCACGCACCAGGTCCAGATCGCGCCGAACGTCGACACCGACGTCAGCCACGTGAACAAGTGCTGGGGCGCCAGATAGTTCAGCAGCACGCCGATGAGCAGCAGCGCGACCGACACCGCCACGCCGTAGACCGGCACGCCGTTGCGGTTCACGCGGCCCAGCACGCGCGGCGCCTGGCCTTGCTGCGCGAGGTTGTAGAGCATCCGCGCGGTGCTGAACAGGCCGCTGTTGCACGACGACAGCGCGGCCGTCAACACGACGAAGTTGATGATCCCGGCAGCGGCCGGAATGCCGAGACGCGAGAACGTCATCACGAACGGGCTGCCCTGCGTGCCGATCTGATCCCACGGATAGATCGACATGATCACGAACAGCGCGCCGATGTAGAAGATCAGCACGCGCCAGAACACCGAGTTCACTGCCTTGGTCAGCGATTTTTCCGGGTTGCGCGCCTCGCCCGCCGTCAGGCCGAGCATCTCGACGCCGAGGTACGCGAACATCACGATCGGTAGTGCGCCGATCACGCCGGACAATCCGTGGGGCATGAAGCCGCCGTGCGCCCAGAGGTTCGAGATGCCGGTCGCGACGCCGCCGTTGCCGAGCCCGAGCGTGATCATCAGGCCGCCGCCGATGATCATCAGCACGATCGTGACGATCTTGATCAGCGCGAACCAGAACTCGAATTCGCCGTACAGCTTGACCGCGATGAAATTCACCGCGCCCATCATCGCGAGCGAAATGAACACCCAGATCCAGTTCGGCACGTCTGGGAACCACATGTGCATGTAGACGGCGACCGCGGTAATCTCGGCCATGCAGGTGACGATCCAGACAAACCAGTAGGTCCAGCCGGTCAGATAGCCGGCGAACGGGCCGAGGTAATCGCGCGCATAGCGGCTGAACGCGCCCGCGACGGGATTGGTGATCGCCATTTCGCCCAGCGCGCGCATGATCAGGAAAATCACGATGCCGCCCAGCAGGTAGGTCAGCAGAATGGCCGGGCCGGCGGTGCGGATCGCGGTCGCCGAGCCGAGAAACAGGCCCACGCCGATCGTCGCGCCGAGCGCCATCAGATTGATGTGCCGCTCTTCCAGCCCGCGATGGAGCTGGTCTTCTTCTTTTCTCACTTGCGTCTCCTGGCGGCCCTGGAGCGGCCGCCGTCATCCTGTCGATATCAGCGCGCGACGCATCCTGGCCGATTCCGGCCGCCGAAACCGACAGCACTTCCCCCGCTTATTTCCGGATGGGAAATAAAACGGATATTGCGCATTTTCGTTTGAAATCGATACGCATGATGTCGATTTCCGGAAATAATCCGGAAAACCGAATGCGCGGACGCCGCGACAAGCCGGTGCGGCAAGCATGGCGCACGCCGACGCGCGTTGCCGGAGCGCCTGCGGCGTCGTTCGACGGGAATTCAACCGGTTTCGGCACGGCACGCCGCGCCTCGAATGTGCGCAATCCAACCGTGCGCACGCAATATGCAGGCGCGATTATAAGAATGATCGGACGATTCGCGCCAGTCGATTCTGGCTGGCCAGGACAATCCGAATCGCCCGATCCCGGTTCAGAACGGAACCGGCGCTTCGATCCGGCCGCCGCGGGCTTATTTGGAGACGGTCGCGCGCACCGTGTACTCGCCCGCCATCTTGCCGTGCTCGCGCGGGACAAAGAAGCGCGACGCGTCGAGATTCGCGGGCATCGGCTCGACCGGATAGCCGTGTTTTTCCCACGCGTCGAGACCGCCCTTGAGCGCCCTGACGTGATGGATATTCTTCCGGTGCAGCTTGCTCACGATGCGCTTCGCCGTCGCCTCGTTCGGGCACACGCAGTACACGACGATCGGCCGCTTCAATACCTCCGGGTCGATCAGCTCGGGGGAATCGAGATCGAGCGGCACGGCGCCGGCGATCCGGTACGCTTCGCGTTCGCGCACGGCGCGCGGGCGCGCATCGAAGATCAGCGGCGGATTGCTGGATTGCATCATCTCGGCAAGCTGCGGCGGCGAGATGCGCATCTTCGCCAGCCAGCGATGGAACTGGACGCGCCGCACCCAACGGTAGAGCACGAACGTGATGAAGATCGCGAGGAACGCATCGAGGATCGTCCCGCCGCTGGCCCGCACCCACAGCACGAACTGGACGATCTCGTCATGCACCGCGGCCCCGCCGATCAGCCAGAATCCCGCCCAGAGCGACGCACCGGCGAGATCCCACAGCAGGAACACGCCCACGCCGATCGCGGTCGTGCCGAGCAGCGGCGCGGACACGAGGCCGAGCCCCGGCAGGAATTTGGCGAGCACGAGCAGCGGCGCGCCGTAGCGTTCGAATAGATTGCGCGCGAAGCGCAGCGTCGTATCGAGCGACAACGAGAAACGCACGAGACCATTGAGGAGCCGCCGCCCGCGGGTGCGGCCCATGTAGAACCACAGCGAATCCGCCAACATCGTCGCACCGATGGCTGCTGCGAACAGGGCCGGGTAGGACGCCTGGCCCATCGCCGCCATCGTCCCGGCGAGGATCAGCATCGGCACGGCGGGCACAGGCACGCCGAGCTGCGTGATCAGCACGCTCACGAACACGGCCCACGGGCCGAGCGACGAGGGAATCGCGATGGGAAAATGCCACACGGCGGCGCTCCTGGATGACATGCGGGCCGCATCGGCGCATGGGTGTCGATCGGCCGCGCAACGATCACAGCGGCCCTTCCCTTGTCAGGGGCGGCAAGACGCGCATTTTACACGGACTGAGTTGACCGGCATGTTACGCAGCCGGCGCGTCCGCGCGGCCCGGCGCATGCGTGGCCGACGTTCCGCATGACGGGCAGAACCGGCTGAACGCATTCTTGCGAGTATGGCAACGTTCGCACGCATTGAACACACCCATGCCGCAATGCGGGCAGAAATTCGCATTCGGATCGGCGGTATCGAGCGGCCGCTCGCAACCGGGGCAGATCTTCTTCACGATACGGGCGTATGCGGTCACGAAGTCGATCGACTCGCGCCGCGACAGATCGGGCTGCTGTTCTTCCTTGCGTTTCTGCTCGAGATAGCGGGACAGCGCGCGGATCGCATACTGCCCCACCGAGACCGTCAGCACGATGACGACGAGATATCGCACGTAGCCGCCGTAGCTCGGCAGATACGGCACGAGCTCGACGAAGAACGCAAACAGCGCGAAGAAGATGAAGCCCCACACGAACGGCCAGTAGCGGCTGCCGCGCTGCTTCGCGAACAGCCAGCCGGCGATCAGCAGGAGTGGCAGCGTAAACAGCAGCCGGACGCCGAACACGCGCAGTTCCAGCTTGCGCTGCGCCGCCTCATAGCGGGTCTCGGCCTGCTGCTCGAGATCGGCCAGCGCCCCCCGGGTCGCGGTGCGTTCCCGGTCGAGCGACTGCGCGGCCTGCTTCAGCGCGCCGATGCGCTGTTGCGCGTCGCGCTGGCGCTG
>NZ_JAHACR010000230.1 GCF_018375725.1 Burkholderia sp.
TGACCGCCGCCGAACCGCCACGACCGCACGATCATCCACGCCAGATCCTCGGCGGGGTGGCCGGCGTGCGCCAGCTCCCAGTCAAGCAGCAGGCGCGCGCCCTCCGGCCCGAAGAGCACGTTACCCATCCGGAAGTCGCCGTGGACGAGCGTCGGCCGACCCGCGTCGGCGGGACAGGCATTCGGCAGCCAGTCGATCAGCGTCTCCATCGCATCGAGCCGCTCGGTTTCCGCCGCGCGATACTGCTTCGTCCACACGCCGATCTGGCGCTCGAAATAGTTGCCGGCCCGCCCGTAGTCGGACAGGCCAACCGCATCGACGTCGATATCGTGCAGCGCGGCCATCGTCTGCAACACGGAGTCGTAGCAGGCCGCGCGGTCCTGTTTCGGCACGTCGGGCAGCGCGGGATTCCAGAAGATCCGTCCGTCCTCGAAGCTCATCACGTAGAACAGGCTGCCGATCACGTCGCGGTCAACGCAGAGGTGATACGGATGCGCGACCGGGACGGCGGTTCCCGACAGCGCAGTCAAAATCCGGTATTCGCGGTCCACCGCGTGCGCGGACTTCAGCAGTTCGCCCGGCGGCTGCCGCCGCAGCACGTACCGGCCGATGCGCGCCGTCAGCAGAAAGGTCGGATTCGACTGGCCGCCGGCGAACTTCTCGGCTTCGACCGGCCCTTCGAAACCCGGCACGTGGTCTTCCAGATAGCGCGCCAGCCGGGCGACATCGAGTTGCTGCGGGATATTCGTCATCGTCACGATGGTTCCGTGTCGTGGATCAGCCATAGGTTTTGAATGTCCGTCGTTCAGCGTCTTCCAGATGCGGAATGCCGTTGAACGACGCCAGATGGAACGCGTCGGCATTGAAGAAGTACTGCGAGATGGCGCTGTTGCGAATCTGCAGGTTCAGGGCGATCGCGCTCGCCGCGGGTGCTGCGAGCACCTGCTGCAGGGTGACGGCGATCGGGCCGCCCGAACTGACCGCCAGCACCCGCTGTCCGCCGCTCTGCCGGATCGCCGCGCGCGCGTCGGCGACGCGCCGCTGGAACTGCGCCCAGGTCTCGGGAACCGGACCGCGCAGCCGGTCCTCCGACCACAGCGTCAGCACCTGTCTGAGCGCCCGGAAATGCGCCTTCATCGATCCGGCGGCGAGTTGCACGATCTCCGGATAATCGTGTCCGGCCGCGGCGAACAGCCCGTCGAAGTCGTATTCGTTGAGGCCCGGATGCCGATCGTAGCGAACGTCCTGCCGTCCCATGCCGCGCAGGATCGCATCGACCGTCTGCGCGTGCCGGTTCAGCGTGCCGCAGAACACGCGGTCGAACACGATGTCCTGCCGCGCGAAGTACTCGCCGAGCCAGACGCCTTGCTGTTCGCCAAGCGCGGACAGTCGATCGTAATTCTCGGTACCGAACGACGCCTGTCCGTGCCGTACCAGATAGAGTTCAGCCATTGTGTGCTCACCCAGTCAGATGCGCCCAGCATAGCGATCCGGCGCACATTCCTGAAATTTATTTGTTGAATCGTGCGGCATTCATTGCATGAATCGCTCCGGACGCTTCCGGACGCCGCCCGCCAGGGCGGCCTCGAATGACGTCAGCGCCCGTCGCTCGTCGCAGCCGGCGTGCGGAGCACGATCTTGCCGATGTGACGGCCGGAATCCATCAACGCATGCGCGGCGCGTGCGTCGCGAAGATCGAACATCCGATAGAGCTGCGGTTTGATCGAGCCTTGTTTGATCAGCGGCCATACCGCCGCTTCGAGTTCGCGAATGATCTGCGCCTTCTCGTCGTAGGTCCGCGAGCGCAGCGTCGATCCGATATGCGTCAGCCGTTTCGTCAGCATCGGGAACAGGTCGAGTTCCCTGGCCGGCCCGTTGATCACGCCGATCTGGACGATGCGCCCATTCATCGCGGCCGCCGCAAAATTGCGCGCGACGTAATCCCCGGCGATGATGTCGACGATCACATCGACGCCCTTGCCGTCCGTGAAGCGCCTGACGGCCTCGACGAAATCCTCGTAGTGGTAGTCGATCGCGAGATCCGCACCGAGCCGCACGCTCGCGTCCCGCTGCGCGTCCGACCCGACCGTCGTGATGATGTTCGACGCACCGAACGCCTTCGCCAGCATCGTCGCCGTCGTGCCGATCCCGGACGCGCCGCCGTGAATCAGCACGGTCTCGCCCCGCTTGAACTGGCCGCGCTGAAACAGGTTCAGCCAGACCGTCATGAACGTTTCGGGCAGCGCCGCCGCTTCCGCCATGCCGAGCCCTTCGGGAATCGCCAGCGTGTTGCTCTCGTTCGCCACCGCATATTCCGCGTAGCCGCCGCCAGGGATCAGCGCGCACACCCGGTCACCGATCGCGAATCGGGTGACGTCGCGCCCGACCGCGACGACCTCGCCGGAGATTTCGAGGCCGGGAATGTCGGAAGCCCCGGGCGGCGGATCGTACAGGCCCTTGCGCTGGAACACGTCCGGGCCGTTCACGCCGGCCGCGTGAATGCGGATCAGGACTTCGTCCGGGGCGGGCGACGGCACCGGACGCGTCGTCGGAACGAGTACTTCCGGACCGCCTGGACGCACGATTTCGATCGCGGTCATTTCGGTCGGGATGGCTTGCATGTCGTCAGTCACGATGTAATCCTCACGTTGGCTGATGCACGACCCATTCGCGGGACATCCACGAATCGCGGCATCGCGATGCAGAGGCAGTCTATCGGCGGGCCGCCTCACGAGCACGCAGCGAATTGCCGGTCGGGGAATGCAAAAATGCATCAGTCTGGAAAAGCCATGAATTGGGACGACGCCCGCGTATTCCTCGCGATTCACCGCGAACGAACGCTGCGCCGCGCGGCGCAGGTGCTTGGCGTCGACCAGGCGACAGTCGGCCGGCGGCTTGCGACGCTCGAGCACATGCTGGGCGCCACGCTGTTTCTGCGCTCGTCGAAAGGCTATTTGCCCACGCCGGTCGGCGAGTTGGCGCTCCGCGCCGCCGAAGCGATGGAGCAACACGCGCACGATCTGGTCCGACTGACACAAGGTGTCGACCGACGGCTCGCCGGCGAGGTGAAGCTCACCACGACCGATGCGCTCGCGCTCGAGTTCGTGATGCCGTCGCTCGAGCGGCTGCATACCAAATATCCAGACGTATCGGTGTCGCTGAATACGTCGACGCAGCTTCTGAATCTCGCGAAGCGCGAAGCGGACATCGCGATCCGCACGGTCAAGCCCGACAATCCGGATCTGGTCGCGCGCCGCCTCGCGCGCTGGGACATGGGCTTGTTTACGTCGCACGACTACCTGCACCGCCACGGTGAGCCGGCTCGGGGCGACGCGTTTGCGGGCCACGATCTCGTCGTCTATCAGCCATACGTCGAGGCGAGCAGAAAGCCGACGATCGTCGGCGAGCCCTTTCATGCCGGGCGTATCGTCGCGCGCGTGAATTCGAACCTGATGATGCGCGCCGCACTGAAATCCGGGCTCGGCATCGGCGAGATTCCGGTGCACATGGGCGAGCACGACGGGCTCGCCCGCGTCTGGCCCGCGCACGTCAGAAAGGCCCCGTACGAAGTCTGGCTCGTCACGCATCGCGACCTGCGCCATACCGCGCGCATCCGCGCGACGATCGACGAAATCGTGTTCGCATTCGCTGCGCATCGATGATCCGCGAACAGGCATGCGACCGGTTCATGAGGGTCTCCGTGAGCGGCCGGCGGCGCCTGCATGTGCCGCCCCTCACCTGATCGGGCGGGCGTTTGACTCAGGACCGCATTGCAAACATTGCCAATCCGAGTGGCGGTTTATTCGGCTTGACGGCATGCCCATCGCTGACGCTCAATGCCCCAGTGCGCAAGCCGCACCGATCGTCAAATGCTCGCCGATCCCGAACCCGACCCCAAGAAAGGAGCCGTCATGACCGCCGAACAGCCGCACATGGACAAGACGCCCACGCCCGATCCTGCAGAGAACAACGCCTACTTCCCTTCCCCATACTCGCTGTCGCAGTACACGTCGTCGAAGACGGACTTCGACGGCGCGGATTACCCGAATGCGTACAAGGGAGGCAAGTGGAAGGTTCTGATGATTGCGACCGACGAGCGCTACGTTCTGATGACGAACGGCAAAATGTTCTCGACCGGCAACCATCCGGTCGAAATGCTGCTGCCGATGTATCACATGGACAAGGCCGGCTTCGAAATCGACATCGCGACGATATCCGGCAACCCTGCCAAGCTGGAAATCTGGGACATGCCGGGCGAGGACGAGGCGGTCCAGAGCACGTACCGGAAATATCTGCCGAAGCTGAAGACACCGTTGAAGCTGTCCGATGTATTGGAAAAGAACCTCGGCCCGGACTCGCCCTACATCGCGGTTTTCATCCCGGGCGGCCACGGCGCGCTGGCCAGCATTCCGCATAGCAAGGAGGTCAAGGAGACGCTCCGGTGGGCGCTCGACAACGACAAGCACATCGTCACGCTGTGCCACGGCCCGTCGTGCCTGCTGGCGGCGGCCGTCGACGAGCATCCGGACGATTACGCGTTCAAGGGATATGAGATCTGCGTGTTCCCCGATTCGCTGGACACAGGCGCCAATCTCGACATCGGCTACATGCCGGGCCCGCTGCCGTGGCTCGTCGGCGAAAGTCTCGAGAAGCTCGGCGTCAAGGTCGTGAACCGGGACATGACCGGCCGCTGCCATCAGGACCGGAAGCTGATCACCGGTGACAGTCCGCTTGCGTCCAATCAGATCGGGAAGCTCGCAGCGGCGGCGCTTCTCAAAGAAGTGGGAAATTGACATCGCGTGGGACACGCGCACCGTAGCCGGCAAAGACACGCCGGATATGGGCCGGCGGTACAGCCGGCCTGTACGAACAGGCCGGCCCTCAACGCGTCGCCATGACCTGCGGACCGACATGCGGACGCTGCCTGCAATCCGGCAGGCCTCCGCATGAGCGGGTCTTAAACGATGGCGCCGAGTTGCCACGGCACGAACTCGTTGTGCCCGTATCCATGCATCTCGCTCTTCGTCGCCTGGCCGGACGCGGTCGCCAGCATCAGGCGGAAGATCGCCTCGCCGACCTCATCGACCGACTGCGCCCCATCGACGATCGTGCCGCAGTTCAGGTCGATGTCCTCCTGCTGGCGTCGCCATAGCGCACTGTTCGTGCCGAGCTTGAGCGACGGCGACGGCGCGCATCCGTACGCCGAACCGCGCCCGGTCGTGAAACAGATCAGGTTCGCGCCGCCGGCAACCTGTCCGGTCGCCGACACCGGATCGTAGCCGGGCGTATCCATGAACACGAGCCCGGATGCCTGGATCCGCTCCGCGTAGCGGTACACGTCGACCAGATTGGCCGTGCCGCCCTTCGCCACCGCGCCGAGCGATTTTTCGAGAATCGTCGTCAGGCCGCCCGCCTTGTTGCCCGCCGACGGATTGTTGTCCATGCTGGCGTCCATGCGCGCGCAGTACGCCTCCCACCAGCGAATCCGCTCGATCAGCTTCGCACCGACGGCCGGCGACACCGCGCGGCGCGTCAGCAGATGCTCGGCGCCATAGATCTCCGGCGTTTCCGACAGGATCGCCGTGCCGCCGTGCGCGACGAGCCGGTCGACCGCCGCGCCGAGCGCCGGGTTCGCGCTGATGCCGGAATAGCCGTCCGACCCGCCGCACTGCAGCCCGACGACGAGATGGCGCGCATCGACCGGTTCGCGCCGCACCTGGTTCGCCTGCGCCAGCATCGCCTTCACCTGCTCGATGCCGGCCGCCACCGTGCGAGCCGTGCCGCCCGTCGTCTGGATCGTCATCGTCTTGAGCGTCGCGCCCTCATGCAGGCCGTGCGCATCGAGCAGCCCGTCGATCTGGTTGGTTTCGCAACCGAGGCCGACCACAAGCACCGCCGCGAAGTTCGGATGCCGCGCGTAGCCGGCGAGCGTGCGTCGCAACAGCGCCAGCCCTTCCCCCTGTGCGTCCAGCGCGCAGCCCTGACCGTGCGTCAACGCAACAACGCCGTCCACGTTCGGATAATCGGCGAGCGCCTGCGGGTTCACGTCGCGGCGGAAATGGTCGGCGATGGCGCGCGCCGCGGTCGCCGAGCAATTGACCGAGGTCAGGATGCCGATATAGTTGCGCGTCGCCACGCGACCGTCCGCGCGTACGATGCCCATGAATTCCGCGCGCTGCCGCGATCCTGCCGACGGCTTGGCGTCCGCACCGAATGCATGGTCGCGCGAGAATTCGCCGCTCGCGAGATTCTGCGTATGGACGTGCTCCCCGGCCGCGATGTCGCGTGTCGCAAACCCGATGATCTGTCCGTAGCGGCGGATCGGCGCGCCGGCGGCCAAACCGCGCACGGCGACCTTGTGCCCCGCAGGAACGAGGCCGCGCACGACGATATCCGGTGCGACCGGCATACCGGCAACGAGCTGGCTGCGCGCGATGACGACATCGTCGTCCGGATGCAGCCGGATCACCGGTCCGTCCGCCGTGTTGCCGGCATCGGCATGGGTGTCGAGCGGCGCTTCGATAGGCGTGATATCGCTCATGCGACGGCCTCCGTCGATTGTGCGGCAACGGTTCCGGCCGGCGTTGCCACGCCGTCGATCAGGCGCGGCAGGCGCCACGGATTCGCGTCCTGCAGCGCGGGCGGCAGCACGGAATCCGGATAGTTCTGATAGCAGACCGGCCGCAGGAAGCGCTCGATCGCGGCGCTGCCGACGGACGTGCCGCGCGCGTCGGTCGTCGCCGGATACGGGCCGCCGTGGACGATCGCGTCGCTGACCTCGACGCCGGTCGGAAAGCCGTTGAACAGCAGCCGTCCCACCTTGTTTTCGAGCCGTGCGATCAGCTCGCCGTGACGAGCCAGCTCGTCGGCATCGGCCAGCAGCGTCGCGGTCAACTGGCCGTGCATCGCATCCGCGAACGCGTAGAAATCGCGCTCGTCGTCCAGCTCGACGACGACCGTCGACGGGCCGAACACCTCCGTCTGCAACGCCTGCCCTTCGAGAAGCGTGCGTACGTCTGCCTTGAACAGATGACCGCCGACACCGGCATCCGTCCGCACGTCGACGAGCGACGCGACGCCGGGCGTCGCGCGCAGCATCGCGACGCCGC
>NZ_JAHACR010000231.1 GCF_018375725.1 Burkholderia sp.
AGGCCCGACGCGTCGCCGTAGTACGTCATCCACGGACCGGCGACCGGGAAGCCGGGGCCGCTCGAGGCGGTCGTCGTGGTCGAGGTGGAGGTCGACGTCGACGTGCTGCCTGACGTGGACGTCGTGCTGCCGGAGGTCGTGCCCGTCGACGTGCCGGTATTGTTGCGGCTCCAGCCGCCATTCCAGCCCTTGAGGGCGCTGGCCGAGGTGCTGCTGCCGCCGTCGTCGCCGCCACAGGCGGCCAGCATGACGGGGACGATCAGGGAGAGAACTAGCGGGGCGATTCTTCGCATCGGGTTTTTCCTGTTCAAAGGTGCGAGTTGCGGTTGCCGCGCAACCGAGGCGCCTCCCGACGCAACGCCGCGACTGACCTGTGCGCGACGGGGCGCGCTCGGGGTGTCCGGTGCAGCTATCGGGGGATCGACAAGCGACGTTCAACGGGCCATCCGTGGCACGGGCGGGGCCGAACGCGTGGCGGCTTTGGACGCCGCCAACTCTCCGCCGGCGCATGCGTTTCGCACGTGCCGGCTGTGTTGTGGAGAGAGGGTGTTGTTATTGACTACGCCAATTGATATTTAAATATGATGATTTAAATTAATTGGAAACCGACTTTAACCGAGCGAGATGGGGCGGCTGTAACGAGATGTGTATCGCGTAACGGCACGTAAGGTATGAGGCTTTCGGCGCAGCAGCGCGTATGCCGCCGGAGGGTGGTGGCGTACGGCGGATGGTTCAGGTCCCGCGTGAAGGTGCAAGGATTACCGCTGGTTACGGTTTCCTGTTACAGCTCGGCGAGCGTGTCCGTTTGTCGATGCGACCCTCAGTCAGGCCGATGATTATGCTGGCGGCATGTTTCAGTGCGGCGTTTCTCGCCACATTCGCCGGGCTTCGGCCGCGGATTGCACGGAAACGGAAAGGCGTCGCCGGCATCTCCTGATGCGATGCGAGCGCGGTTCCCGGGCTTCGATATGCGCGCTGCGGCACCGATCGTCGCGGCGGAGATGGACGGCTCGCACGCGGTATCCGACACTAATGCCTTTGGCGCTTTGGCGCTTTGGCGCGCGACGCGAACGGCTGCGGTTTCACGCGCCGGCGCATGACAAGGAAACACGATGCAGGGATTCGACGCAGGGCGGCACTTCTTCGCGTTCAACGGCGACGCGGACGGTCTGTGCGCGCTTCAGCAATTGCGGCTCGCCGAAGGCGCGAACGGTGCGCTCGTGACGGGCGTGAAGCGGGACGTGCGGCTGCTCGCGCGGATCGATGCACGCGCCGGAGACCGGATCACCGTGCTCGACGTGTCGCACGACCAGAATCGCGACGCCGTCGCGCGGTTGCTGCGGGATGGCGTCGCGGTGCGCTATTTCGACCATCATTTCGCGGGCGAGCTGCCGGACGATCCGCGTTTCGACGCGCATATCGACACGGCGGCGGATGTCTGCACGAGCGAACTCGTCAATCGTCATCTCGGCGGGCGTCATGTGCGCTGGGCGATCGTCGCCGCGTTCGGCGACGAGCTGCCGGCACTCGGCACAGCGCTTGCACGTGCGCACGGCACGGACGAGGCAGACGTGCACACGCTTGCGGAACTGGGGCTGTACCTGAACTACAACGCGTACGGCGAATGTGTCGGCGACCTGCACTTCGATCCGGCCGCGCTCGCCGATGCGATGCTGCCGTGCGTCGATCCGCTCGATTTCGTGCACGGCATGCCGGTGTTCGCGGCACTGAGCGACGGCTACCGGAGCGACATGGCGCATGCCTGCGCGCTGACGCCGCTGCGCGAAGTGCCGGGCGCGGCGCTGATATGTCTGCCGGATCAGGCGTGGGCGCGCCGTGCGACCGGCATGCTCTCGAACGAGCGGATGCGTCGCGAACCGGGTGCCGCGCTGGCGGTGCTGTCGCCTCGCGCCGGGGGCGGGTTCGTGGTCAGCGTGCGCGTGCCGGACGGCCGCCCGCTCGGCGCGGACGATTTCTGCCGCGGCTTCGCGACCGGCGGCGGACGCAAGCGTGCGGGCGGCATCAATCATTTGCCGGAAGCTGAATTCGACGCGTTCGCGGCGTGCTTCGAAGCGGCATTCCGGCTCGGCTGACTCAGGGCGGTCGCAGGCGGCGGTTGAAAGGGACGGTTGAAGGGGGCTGCGCGCGGCCCGATCGCGATAACCAGACAACGAGGCGGGAGCCGGTCGGCCGGCGCCTGCCGGGAGACACGATGACGCTTTCGAACGAAACTGCCGGCGCAGTGCGTGGCAGCCCGGCGGGAGAGACGTCGCTGCCGGAACCGGTCGCGTTGCAGGCGGCGGACGGTTACGCGCTGCGCGGCCATGTCTGGCGCCACCGCGGCGGCGCGGCTGGCCGGCCTGTCACGGTTGTCAACTGCGCGACGGCCGTGCGCTGCGACTATTACTTCCGCTTTGCCGCATGGCTGTTTGCGCAGGGCCGCGACGTGCTGGTCTACGACTATCGCGGCATCGGCGGGTCGCGTCCCGCGCGGCTGGCGGGGCTGCGCGCAAACTGGCTCGACTGGGGCCGGCTCGATTGCGAAGCCGCGCTGCGTTACGCGTGCGAGGCATTTCCCGGCCAGCCGATCGACGTCGTCGCGCACAGCGTCGGCGGTTTCGTGCTCGGGCTCGCGCCGTCGAACGTACAGGTGCGGCGTGCACTGACGGTCGGTTCGCAGTACGCATACTGGCGCGATTACATGTCGGTCGAGCGTCGGCGCATGTGGTGGAAATGGCACGTCGCGATGCCGGCGCTCGCGGCGGTCTGCGGCTATGTGCCGGCAAAGCGGCTCGGCTGGATGGAGGATACGCCGCGCGGCGTCGCGCTGTCGTGGGCACGCTCGCGGCCGCGTTTCGAAGACGCCTACGTGCGCGCGCCGAACGCAGAGAGCGTTGCGAGCCGCGCCGAATTGCCCGCGCGCTTCGCGGCGATGCGCGCGCCGATGCTGGCGATTGGTCTCGACGACGACGCATTCGGCACCGTCGCCGCGATCGAGCGGCTGATCGGCTATTACACCGGCAGCGACGTCACGCATCTGCGCATCGCGCCGCGTCATGTGGGCGTCGAGGCGATCGGGCATTTCGCGTTTTTCCACAGCCGCTTTGCCGATGCGCTATGGCCGCTCGCGCTGCACTGGCTGCAACACGGCGCGCTGCCGGCCGATGCGCCGGGCGTTGTCCATGCGCGGCATGCGGCGGCGCGCATGCGTCATGCGCATGCGGGCGAACGCGACGGTGTCGCCGCGGGCGGTTGATCGGGCACGGCCCGTTGTGCCGCGCGACGCGCGGGACAGGCGATCGATTAACATCGGGCGTTTTTCCGCCCGCGCCGACTGTCGATGCCAACCCCGTCCGCTTCCGATCCTTCCTGCCGCGCCTATCGCGCACATGCGCTCGACTTGCCGGCCGCCGCGCGGCGCGCCGGCGTGCAGGTCGTGCGGATCGATTTCGACTGGCGCGTGCCGCTCGCGTCGCCCGCGTTTGCCGTGCTGAGCGAGGCCGAGCATGCGCGGGCGCTGCGCTTCCTGCGCGTCGAGGATGCGCAGCGCAGCGCTGCGACGCGTGTCGCGCTGCGTGACGTGCTGGGCGCCGCACTCGGCGTGGCGCCCGCGGCCGTGCGGCTGGTTGTCGCCGATGCAGGGCGTCCGGCGCTCGATCCGGCGCATCGGGCGTCGCTCGATTTCAACGTGTCGCACGCGGGCGATCATGCGCTGATTGCGTGGGCGCCTGCCGGCCGGGTCGGCGTCGACATCGAACGATGCGGTCGTGTGCGGGGCTGGCGCGGGCTGACCCGCGAGGTCTGCACGGCCGGCGAAAACACCTATCTCGATACCGTGCCGGATGCCGTCCGGGCGGATGCGTTCATGCGTATCTGGGCCGCGAAGGAGGCGCTTCTCAAGGCGCTCGGCACCGGCATCGCGGGCGGATTGAACGCATTCGCGGTCGTGCCGCCGCGCGATCCGGCGACGCCCGCCGTGCAGATCGTCGCGCCGGCATCGGCGGCGGCCGGCGTGGCCGCGTTCGAGGCCGCATGGCTCGATGCGGCGCCCGGCTACGCGGCATGCGTGGCGTGGACGCGCGGCTGACGCCGGATCGGCCCGGCGCTCCGGCGGCGCGGTTCGGCACCGTATGCGGCGCATGCGCAGGCCACCTTGACGGGGCACGATCGCGCGCGTAGCCGGGCGGCAGCGCGCATCAGGGAAACTCCCGAGTCGAAATCAGCGAATACCGCTTGTCTATACAAGTTCGGATCACTACACTGCATCTATTCCGAACTTGTATAGACAGGATGCTCACATGATTACGCTGACCCCCGGCCACCTGACCCTGCCGCAACTGCGCCAGATCGCGCGCGAACCGGTGCAGATCACGCTCGACCCGGCGAGCTTCGCGAAGATCGACGCCGGTGCGAAGGCCGTTGCCGACATCGCGGCGAAGGGCGAGCCGGCCTACGGTATCAACACGGGTTTTGGCCGCCTGGCCAGCACGCATATCCCGCACGACCAGCTCGAACTGCTGCAGAAGAACCTGGTGCTGTCGCACGCGGTCGGCGTCGGCGAGCCGATGGCGCGCTCGTCGGTGCGGCTCCTGATCGCGCTGAAGCTGTCGAGCCTCGGCCGCGGCCATTCGGGCATCCGCCGCGAAGTGATGGACGCGCTCGTCAAGCTGTTCAATGCCGACGTACTCCCGCTGATCCCGGTGAAGGGTTCGGTCGGCGCGTCGGGCGACCTCGCGCCGCTCGCGCACATGTCGGCGACGTTGCTGGGCGTCGGCGAAGTGTTCATCCGCGGCGAGCGCGCAAGCGCGATCGACGGCCTGCGTGTCGCGGGCCTCGCACCGCTGACGCTGCAGGCGAAGGAAGGCCTCGCGCTGCTGAACGGCACGCAGGCATCGACGGCGCTGGCGCTCGACAACCTGTTCGCGATCGAGGATCTGTACCGCACCGCGCTCGTCGCGGGCGCGCTGTCGGTGGATGCGGCGGCCGGCTCGGTGAAGCCGTTCGACGCGCGCATTCACGAACTGCGCGGCCACCAGGGCCAGATCGACGCGGCGGCGGCCTACCGCGCGCTGCTCGACGGTTCGGCGATCAACCTGTCGCACCGCGACTGCGGCAAGGTGCAGGATCCGTACAGCCTGCGCTGCCAGCCGCAGGTGATGGGCGCCTGTCTCGACCAGATGCGCCACGCGGCCGATGTGCTGCTCATCGAGGCCAACGCGGTGTCGGACAACCCGCTGATCTTCCCGGACACCGGCGAAGTGCTGTCGGGCGGCAACTTCCACGCGGAACCGGTCGCGTTCGCGGCGGACAACCTCGCGCTCGCCGCATCGGAAATCGGCGCGCTCGCGGAACGCCGCATCGCGCTGCTGATCGACGCGACGCTGTCGGGCCTGCCGCCGTTCCTCGTCAAGGATGGCGGCGTGAACTCGGGCTTCATGATCGCGCACGTGACGGCCGCTGCGCTGGCATCGGAAAACAAGACGCTCGCGCATCCGGCGTCGGTCGATTCGCTGCCGACCTCGGCGAACCAGGAAGACCACGTATCGATGGCGACGTTCGCGGCGCGCAAGCTCGCCGACATCGCCGACAACACGAAGCACATCCTCGCGATCGAGCTGCTCGCCGCCGCGCAGGGCGTCGACCTGCGCGCACCGCACCATACGAGCCCGAAGCTCGCGGCGGTGATGGAGACGGTCCGCAGCAAGGTCGCGCACTATGCGCTGGATCACTACTTCGCACCGGATATCGCGGTGATCGCGAAGCTGGTCGAGGAGCGTGCGTTCGCGCAGCACAGCCCGTTCTCGTTCGTGTCGGAACAGTAAGCCGATGAGCGCACCGGTCTACCAGGAGATCAAGGACTTCATCCTGGCTCGCATTCATGCCGGCGAATGGGCGGAAGGCGATCAGGTGCCGTCCGAGAACGAGCTGGCCCGCGAGTTCAAGGTCGCACGCATGACCGTCAACCGCGCGCTGCGCGAGTTGACGGCCGAGCAGGTGATCACGCGGGTGCAGGGCGCGGGCACGTTCGTCGCGCGGCCGAAGTACGAGTCGACCCTGGTGGCGATCCGCAGCATCTCCGAGGAAGTGGCGGCGCGCGGGCACCGCTATCACGCGCGGGTGCTCGGCCTCGACACCGTCCGGGCCGACGAGCCGCTCGCGGACGAGATGCAGGTGACGGTGCGCGCGCCGCTGTTCCATTCTCAGGTGCTGCATTTCGAGAACGACGAGCCGGTGCAGCTCGAAGAGCGGTGGGTGAATCCGGCGATCGCGCCGGATTATGCCGCGCAGGATTTCACGAACACGACGCCGAACCAGTACCTGATGCGCGCGGCGCCGCTGCAGCGCGTCGAGTACCGGATCGAAGCGGCCGCACCCGCGCAGCCCATGCGCGAGCAGCTTCGGATGGACGACGTCGAGCCGTGCCTGGTCCTGCATCGGCGCACCTGGTCGCAAGGCGTCGTCGCGTCGGTGGCGAATCTGTGGCATCCCGGCGGGCGTTATCGCTTCACCGGGCATTTCTGAATTCGTATTGAACTTCATCTTCCTTCGGGAGCAGTCGTCATGAACCATCCGAAACACATCGATCCCCGTCTCGACCCGACGCGCACGATCCGCGCACCGCGCGGCAGCGAGAAGACCTGCAAGACCTGGCTCGCGGAAGCCGCGTACCGGATGATCCAGAACAACCTGGATCCGGAAGTCGCCGAGCATCCGCATGCGCTCGTCGTGTACGGCGGCATTGGCCGCGCGGCGCGCAACTGGGAATGTTTCGACCAGATCCTCGCGTCGCTGAAGGACCTGAACGAGGATGAGACGCTGCTCGTGCAATCGGGCAAGCCGGTCGGCGTGTTCCGCACGCACAAGGATGCGCCGCGCGTGCTGCTCGCGAACTCGAACCTCGTGCCGCACTGGGCGACCTGGGACCACTTCAACGAGCTCGACCGCAAGGGCCTGATGATGTACGGCCAGATGACGGCCGGCAGCTGGATCTACATCGGCAGCCAGGGCATCGTGCAGGGCACCTACGAAACCTTCTTCGCGGTCGCGAACCAGCATTTCAACGGCGATCCGTCGGGCCGCTGGATCCT
>NZ_JAHACR010000232.1 GCF_018375725.1 Burkholderia sp.
TCCTGCAGATGGGTGCGGCCGATCTTGACGATGTCGGCGAATGCGCGCGACTTGGCGTCGAGCGTCGCGCGCAGCGTCCGCAGCGCGGGCAGCAGATGGTTGACGATCGCGTAGGCGGCGGCGATGTGCATTGCGGTCGGGAACACGTCGTTCGACGACTGGCCGCGGTTTACGTCGTCGTTCGGATGAACCTTGCGCGCCTCGCCGCGCACGCCGCCCATCAGCTCGCTCGCACGGTTCGCGATGACTTCGTTGAGGTTCATGTTGGTCTGCGTGCCGGATCCGGTCTGCCAGACGGCGAGCGGGAATTCGCGCGGATGCTTGCCGGCGATGATCTCGTCGGCCGCCGCGATGATCGCGCGCGCCTTGTCGTCGGCCAGCACGCCGAGCGACAGGTTGACCGCCGCCGCCGCGCGCTTGACGATCGCAAGCGCGTGGATCAGTTCCGGCGACTGCTTTTCCGTCGAGATCCTGAAATTCTGCAGCGACCGCTCCGTCTGCGCGCCCCAAAGGCGGGCCGCGGGGACGGCGATCTCGCCGAAGGTGTCGCGTTCCATCCGAACGGCTTCATTCATCATCCACTCCTTCGAGAAAAGGGCCTCGCCTGCGCGGCGTCGGGCACATCGCGGGACGCGCCGCAGCGGGGACGGCACCGGGCATATCGTGGGGCGGCGCCGTCGGTCGCATGGCGCTTATCGAGCCGGCACCCGCCCGCCATTGGCGTGAGCAAGCTCTAGCATAGCGCCGCCGTCGCATGCGCGGCTGCACGCGCCTACGCGTGCGCGACGAGCGATGCGCTCTTGCGGTGGAAGCGCCAGGCCATCAGTGCGGCGACGCTCGCGAGGCCCGCTGCGAGCCCCCACCACAAGCCGCGCGCACCCAGGCCCGCGTGGAACGCGAGCCAGTAGCCGGTCGGAAAGCCGATGCCCCAATAGCCGAAGGTGGCGGCGAGCATCGGAATACGCGTGTCCTTCAGGCCCCGCAGGCAGCCGGAGCCGACCGTCTGCATGCCGTCGACGATCTGGAATACCGCGGCGATCCCGAGCAGCGATGCGGCCAGCGAGACTGTGCCCGCGTTGGCCGGATCGTCGAGGTGCAGGTAGAGGCCGACGATCGCGTGCGGCGCGACGATCAGCACGAGGCCCGACAGCGACATGAACGCGACGCCGAGCCCGAGCGCGACGAAGCCCGCGTGGCGCGCGGCCACGGGCATGCCTGCACCGACCCAGTAGCCGACCCGCACGTTGGCGGCCTGGCCGATCGCGAGCGGCACCATGAATGCGACCGATGCGACGTTCAGCGCGATCTGGTGTGCGGCGAGCGACGTTTCGCCGAGCACGCCGACCGTGAGGCCGGTTGCGAGAAACAGCGTCGATTCGACCCCGTAGGTGATCGCGACCGGCCAGCCGATGCTGACCAGTTCGCTCATGACCGGCAGCTTCGGCCGCGCGACGGTCACGAAGTGCTTGAACCGTTGCCGGCCGTGCAGCAGCCAGACGAGCGCGAGCGCGGTGAGCCAGATCGTGATCGTGGTCGCGACCGCGGAACCGAGAAAGCCTATGCGCGGCAGGCCGAATGCGCCGTGAATCAGCCCGTAGTTCAGCACCGCGTTGATGCCGACGCCGCCGACCGAGACCCACAGCAGCCGGCGCGCGGCGCCGATCGCGGGCAGGAACGCGCGCATCAGGCCGACGCCGATCAGGCTGCCGAGCGCGGCGAACCGCAGCACGCCGGCGTATTCGCCGACGTTGTGCGCGAGCGTGGGCGGCTCGTGGAACATCAGCAGCAGCGGCTCGGCGAGCGACAGCACGACGATCGCGGGGATCGCGAGCAGCAGCGACAGCGCGAAGCCGGTCCAGTAGATATGCGGCACGCGGTGGTCGGCCTGCGCGCCGCGCGCATGCGCGACGCTGACGCTGACCGACGACAGCACGCCCTGCAGCACGGTCACGACGACGAAAAACAGGTTCGCGCCGAGGCCGCCTGCGGCGAGCGAGTCGGGGCCGAGCGAGCCGAGCAGCACGGTGTCGGTGACGCTCATCGCCATTTGCGACAGTTGGGCGATGGCGAGCGGCGCGGCGAGGCGCGCGGTATCGGCGGCGTGTGTCGAGAGCGACGGCTGCGCGGCGGCCGTTTGCGTAAGACCGGAATGCGACATGGAATGGGCGTTTGCGCCGGTGCGGGCCGGCGCTGTGTTTATTTTGAGAGACGGCTAGCTTACGGGTTTATTCGCAGGCTGTCGAACGCCTGGCCGATGGCCATGTCGCGGGCAGGGCGGCTAGTCGCCGTGTACCGCGATCCGTGTATCGCCGAGCAGCACGACCTGGCCCGCGCGGATCTTGCAGGTCTTGCGCAGTTCGACGGCGCCGTCGACCTTCACCGCGCCGGACGCGACGATCACCTTCGCGGAGCCGCCGCTGTCGGCGAGGCCGGTGATCTTGAGGAGGTTGTGCAACTCGACGTATTCGCCGGTCAGCGTGAAATCCAGATTGGGCATGACGAAAAGGGAGGCGCGCAACGCGCGGGTTGAATCGCCCGCATCATACGGCACCGCGCGCCGGGGCGCGAGAGCGGCATGCATCATCCGTCCCCGCGCGTGCCGGCACGGGCTTATCACGTTTCAGTGCGGAATGTGTCAGCCGCAAGTGTTAAAGAGTGTGAGCCATTCGTCAGCAAATGAAACGGTGGGTAACAGTCTGCGAGATTCGAGAGTTTGCCATGCGAAGGCGGGTACTGTAGCCGCACCTGCTGCATGTTGCGGCGGGTCATGCGACGGACCGCACCGATGCGGCCGCGCCAATAACTTCTTTGAGGAGGATAGTCATGTCCAACATTCGTTCGATCCTGATCGGTACCGCCCTGACGGCGTTCGCGACTTCGGCTGCCTTTGCCCAGACCGCCAACACGGGCGCACAAGGCTCGGCCGGCGCCGGCGTGAACGTGCAGACGCCGGTTCTCGGCGTGCAGGCGCAAGGCGGTGCGGGCGCGAACGCGTCGGGCAACGCGATCGGCAATGCGGTCGGCGGCGTCGGCGCTGCGGCCGGCAACGCGGTCGGCGGTGCGACGAGCAAGCTGAGCGAGGCGGCGGACGGTGCGAAGGAAACCGCGTCGGACACGGTCAAGTCGGCGAAGAAGCACGTCAAGCATGCGGCGCATGCGACGAAGAGCCATGTCGACGCCGCGAAGGCGAAGGCTGGCGAGGCGCTCGACGGTGCCGCATCGGCTCAGGGCAACGCCTCGGTCGGCGTGAAGGGCTCGGCACAAGGCGCCGTGCAGTAAGCACCGGTCTGTGCCGGCACGACGGCCGCCCCGGAAGGCGCGTCGTGCCGGCAGCGAGGCTCAGCGGCCCGGTTCGCTTCGTGCGAGCCGGGCCGTTTTCCATGGAATTCGGCCCGCGGTCAGGGCCGGCGCTGCCCCGGCGCCTGGCCGGCGCGAGGCGGGGCGGACGTCAACACGCTGCGCAGCCACGCGGCGAGGCGCGCAAACACGTCGTAGGGCTCGTCGACGAAGATTTCCGGTTTCAGCAGGCGCAGGTATTCCATGATCTGCTGCGCTTCCTGTTTCTGGAACGAGCCGTGCGAAATGCCCAGCCGCAGCAGGCCACGCAATTCGCCGAGCTTGTCGCGCGCGGCGCTGCCGACGCTCATCTCGCAGGCGAGCTTGGCTTCGTAGATTCGTTGCCGCAGCGATTCGGCAAGCCGCCACGCGGGCGTCTGCATCTGTTCCTCGAGCGTCTGGATATCCTGTACCGCGCTCTTGATCTGCGCGGCGAGCGGATCGACGAGCACCGCATCGCCCTGTGCTTCGGCAACGATCGCGCGCGCCCAGTCGCGGCACGCTTTCGCGAGTTCGTCCGGCGTCCATTCCGAGCGCGACGCGAAGCCGAACCCGAATTCGCCGGCCTGGCGCATCAGGATCGCGACGACGTCCGGGAACTCCTTGTCGAGCGTGCGTTTCGCCCAAGCGTACTGGCCGCCTTGCAGCATCTGCTGCACCGCGTGCTCGGTCAGCGGCACCATGTTGTCGAGCAGCTTTGCCCGAAGGAAATCCTCGAACGACGGCGTCGCGAAATGCGGGTCGAGTTTCTGCGAAACGCGCACGAATGCGTCGTAATCCTTGCGCAGGGACGCGAGGGTGTCGTCCTTGATGGAAAGGGTGATATGGCCCATGAATCGTCTCGATGGCGGCCCGCGCATGCCGGATCCCGACGCAAGGCGCGCGGAAGCGCGTGCGGCGTCGACAGACCGATGTGCGCCGGGGCCGATGGCGGGTCTTCAACCGTTTATCGGCTGCGCGGCACGAAACTTGAGACGACCGAGCGGGCAGGCGCTTTCGGGACGGGCGTTCAGCGCGGCAGCCACCCATGCGGCAGCACGATGCCCTGCCAGAAGAAGAACACCGCCAGTCCGACGGCGATCGTCACGAGCGGCCTGCGCGTCGTGGCCGACACCAGCACGGCGGCCAGTGCGCCGACGAGCTGCGGATTGCGCCAGGTCAGATCGGCTGTCCCGCCGTGAGGCGAGACGGTCATCGGCACGATGATCGCGGTCAGCACGGTGACCGGGACGAAGCCGAGCGCGGTGCGCACGAGCGGCGGGAAGGTCAGCCGCTCGCCGAAGAGGAACAGCGTCGACCGGATCGCATAAGTGATGGCGGCCATGCCGAGGATCAGCAGCACGTTGTTCACGATGCGGCCTCCGTGCGCGATCCGGCGCGCGCGCGATCCTGCAGCAGCGACAGCGCGACCCCCACCGCGACGCCGGCGGCGACCGCGCCCAGCAGGCCGAGCTTGTACGGCCAGCCCTGCCAGAAATAGGCCAGCGTGCCGGCCGTCGCGGCGGCCGCGAAATAGCGCAGCGTCACGAGTTGCGGGACGACGATCGCGATGAACGTCGCCGCCATCGCGAAGTCGAGGCCGAGCGACTGGAGCCCCGGAAACGCGGCGCCGAACCACAGGCCGACGATCGTCCAGAGCTGCCAGTTCAGATACATCGCGAGGCCGGAGCCGAAGAAGTAGTGCGGCCCGATGCTGCCCGCGGGGAAGTGCCGGTAATGCGCATAGGCGACCGCGAACACTTCGTCGGTCAGCAGGGCGCCGAGCGTGGCGCGCCAGCGCAGCGGCAGATGCGCGATGTACGGGGCGAGCGTGGCGCTGTAAAGCAGGTGGCGCAGGTTGACGATCAGCGTCGTCGCGAGCACGACCGCAAAGCCCGCGCCGCCTGCGAGCAGGCCGAGCACGATGAACTGCGCGGAACCCGCGAACACGGTGAGCGACATCAGTGCGCCGTGCCAGTTGGCGAGCGGTCCGCCGGTGACCAGCGTGCCGAAGATCACGCCGAACGGCGCGGCGCCGACCAGCATCGGGATCGTGTCGCGCGCGCCGTCGAGCCATTCGTTCAACGGGCGGCGCTGGGGTGACGTAGATGAATGATTCAAGACAACTCCTCCATGCGCGGGAGGATAGCGGGTTGACGTGGGGATGGCTTGTACATTCTTGCGGGCGGCTTCAGGTTCACGCGGCGAGCGGCCCGATTGCCGGTATCCGCATGCCGGATTGTCCGTCCCGATGCGCGGTGCGCGGCATTCGGTCGTCGAGCCGGCCTGCCGCGGGCGCGCGCGAAGGCGCTTGCGTCATCGCGCCTGCCAGCGCCCGGGCGGTACGCCGAACATGCGTTTGAAATGCCGGCTGAAATGGCTTTGGTCGGTAAAGCCGCTTGCCGCGGCGACGTCCGCGACGGCCACTCCCGCGCGCAGCGGTGCGAGGGCGCGCTGTAGACGCAGCTGATTGCGCCATGCGTGCGGCGGCATGCCGGCTGCACGCGAGAACAGCCGCGCCGCGTGAAACGGCGACAAGCCGACGGCCGCGCTCAGGTCGGTCAGCGACATGGGGCCGGTCAGGTCGGCGGCGAGACATTCGCGCATGGCGTCGATGCGCGCCTGGTCGGCGCAGGTCGGCCGGATCGGCGGCGGGTGCTTCGCGTGCCGTACCAGCAGGGTCGAAAACGCGTCGAGCATCGTCATCTCGGCGGCAAGCGGATCACGGCCGTCTTCGAGCAGCCGATGCGCGGCGATCAGCCGTTGCGCGAGATCGGGGTCGCGGATGATGTCCGGCGCGAACCAGGGCGCGGCCTGCGGATTGCCGGCGATCGCGTCGGCAAGCGAGCGGATGAACGGCACCGGCATGTAGGCGACGCGGTAGCGCCAGCCGTCGGCCCGACCGCGCGAGCCGGTATGGACTTCGCCGGGGTTGATGACGGGAATGGTGCCGGCTTCCGCCACATAGCCGCTGCCGCGGTATGTATAGGCTTCCGTGCCGGCCTCGATGACGGGAATCGTGTACGCGTCGTGCCAGTGCGGCGCGAACGCGTGGTCGCGATACTCGGCGGTGACGAGGTCGGCGTCGGGCAGCAGCGGCGTGCGCCAGTAGCGCGCGGAATCGTGGAAGCGGGCGGCGGACATGGCCGGGCGTGCAGCGGAAAACGTCAGTGTAGCCGCGCGCGCGGCGGTCGGTGCAATGCCGGGCGGGTCTGTTTAGCGGATCGGGATCGGCGTGCCGGCGGGCACGGGTACCGCGGTCACGCTGTTCTTTGCGCTGCCGCTGACAATCCGGTCGCTGTAGGTCAGATAGACGAGCGTATTGCGCTTCCTGTCGACGACGCGCACGACGTGCAGCGTCTTGAAGATGAACGACATGCGCTCGCCGAACACGTCGGTCTGCTGCTTGACCGGCTGGACGAAGCTGATGGGCCCGACCTGCCGGCACGCGATCGACGCCTCGGTCGGATCCTCGGCAATGCCGAGCGAGCCCTTGATGCCGCCCGTGCGGGCGCGCGACACATAGCAGGTGACGCCGCTCACGAGCGGGTCGTCGTAGGCTTCGACGACCACGCGATCGGAGCCCGTCACGCGGAAATTGGTGTTGACGCTGCCGACTTCCTCTCCGCGCGCGAGTGGCGCTGCCGCGAGCGATGCGAGGAGAAGGGGGGATGCGAGGACGGCAAGAAGACGGCTCTTCATCGGCGGAATCCGAAGCGATGGCGGGAGACAGACTCTAGCATGCACGCAACGATCGGCCGGAAAAACAAAA
>NZ_JAHACR010000233.1 GCF_018375725.1 Burkholderia sp.
GCGCGATGCTGGTCAGGAAGGGCGAGGCGGACGGCATGATCTGCGGAACGATCAGCACCACGCATCGCCACATCCACTTCATCGACCAGGTGATCGGCAAGCGCGAAGGCTGCAGCGTCTACGCGGCGATGAACGGCCTCGTGCTGCCGGGCCGTCAGATCTTCCTCGTCGACACGCATGTGAACGTCGATCCGACCCCGGAACAGCTGGCCGAGATCACGATCATGGCTGCGGAAGAGGTGCGCCGCTTCGGCATCGAGCCGAAGGTCGCGCTGCTGTCGCACTCGAACTTCGGCACGAGCAACGCGCCTTCGGCGCAGAAGATGCGGGATACGCTCGCGATCCTGAAGGAGCGCGCGCCGGAACTGCAGGTCGACGGCGAGATGCATGGCGACGTCGCGCTGGATGCCGCGCTTCGCAAGGAAATCCTGCCGGAGTCGACGCTGGAAGGTGAGGCGAACCTGCTGGTCCTGCCGAACATCGATGCGGCGAATATCGCCTACAACCTGCTGAAGACGGCGGCGGGCAACAATATCGCGATCGGACCGATCCTGCTCGGCGCGGCGAAGCCGGTGCATGTGCTGACCGAATCGGCGACGGTGCGCCGGATCGTCAACATGGCGGCGCTGCTGGTGGCCGACGTGAACGCGGCGCGTCAGGCGCAGTCGTAACGACGCACAAAAAAACGGCGTGCCCGCAATGGGCACGCCGTCGGGCATGGCGTGAACACGCATCCCGTAATCAACAGCAGCATCTCTCCACACCCGGTTGGGCGCGCGACAAGGAGGCAGAATCTTGCCTGGTGAGATGCCGTCCGCATTTTATCTTATGCAAGATAAAAAAGGCGAATTCGGGTTAAAAAATTCTCGATTCGACGCTGTGCTCGGCTTTCAATTCCCGAACGAACATTGATTCGCGCGGACAATAGCGCTACGCTTATGCTTTCGTTGGTCGTCAACTACTTGATTTAACAGCGGGAACCCGTTTTATGGCACGCAAGTGGCTCCGCAACGGCGCGCTCGCGTCCGTCTTCGCGATGTTCGCGATGGGTATCGTCGGCACGCCGACGGGCAGTCTGGTTTCCGCCGCCTACGCACGGCAAGCCGTCACGGCCGACCTGGCCGCCGTCGACGGGATCGACACGGTTCCGGTCGCCCGGCTTCCGCGCGAGGCTGTGGCCACGCTTGGCCTGATCTCAGCTGGCGGTCCATATCCGTACGAGAAAGACGGCGTCGTGTTCGGCAACTTCGAAAGAAACCTGCCGAAGGCGAGGCGCGGCTACTACCACGAGTACACGGTACCGACCCCGCGCGCGCGCAATCGCGGCGCGCGCCGGATCGTCTGCGGCGGACCGCCGCGCCGGATCGACAACTGCTATTACACCGACGACCACTACAACAGTTTTAAACGCATAGTTGAATGACTTCGGGATGAACGGCATGAACGACTCCATCTACGCGCACGATACGTCGGCGGCGGCGGATCTGTTCGCGGCCGGCGACGGCAACCTGTTTCAGCGTGTCATGCAGATGCGCACGGCGGCGCAGTCCGGCGACGCGGCCGCGCAGGATGCCCCGGAGCTTTCATCGAACGAGGAGCCTATGAGCATTTTTACGAACGTGCGACCGAACCTCGTGCAGTCGATCCGCGCGTTCCGCGTGCAGGATCTCGCCGACGAAGCCCACCGGCTCGGTCAGCATTTCCTGTATGCGTATTGCGGCGCCGCGCAGTCGAAACAGGAAGTGCTGGAGACGATCGCAACGTCGTTCCTGTTTCCGAAGCACTTCGGCAAGAATTACGATGCGCTGTACGACTGCCTGACCGATCTCGTCCACAAGGCGGGCCCTCAGCCCGGCTTCGTGATCGTGCTGGAGGGGCTGCCGATTGCGCAGAAATTCGACAAGGAAGGCCGCGAGACGCTGCTCGACGTGTTCCGCGAGGCCGCCGAGTTCTGGGCCGAGCGCAAGGTCGCGTTCAGGGTGTTCTACTCGTTCGCATAAGCCCGCGGCGCTCCGCACGCTGAGAAACCCGCTTTCGAGCGGGTTTTTTTGCGCGTGCGGGAATCGCACCCGTCAGCCGTTCCGGGGAGCGGCAGGCGCGGGCCTCGACGCGCTGCCCGACGATCGGGCAGCGATGCTCACCATCCGCCCCAGCGCGCCGCGAGCGCGGCGAGTACTGCCGCGCCGGCCGTTTCGGTGCGCAGCACGCGCGGCCCGAGCGACACTGCGGTGAAGCCGCGCGCGCGCGCGGCGTCTTCTTCCGCGGGCGAAAGGCCGCCTTCCGGACCGATCAGCAGCGTGACCGGCGCGGCGGGCGGCGCGTCCGGCAGTGCCGCGAACGGGATGCTGGCGCGCGGCGACAGCAACAGGCGCAATTCGCCGTTGGCCGGCGTGTCGGGCAGCGTGTCGAGCCATGCGTCAAAGTGGCGCACCGGCCCGACTTCCGGTACACGGTTGCGCCCGCACTGTTCGCACGACGCGCGCACGATGCCGCGCCAGTGCGCGACCCGCTTTTCCGCGCGCTCGCCCGACAGCCGCACGACGCCGCGCGCGGTCGACAGCGGTGCGATCGCCGCGACGCCGAGCTCGACGGCCTTCTCGATCACCCAGTCCATCTTGTCGCCGCCTGCGATGCCTTGTGCGAGCGTCACGCGGTAAGGCGGCTCCGTCTCGGTCGGCTCGAACGCGTCGACCTGCGCGATCGCGGTGCGCTTGTCGATCTCGGTGAGGCGTGCGCGGTATTGGCCGCCCGTGCCGTCGAACAGCGCAAGCGCGTCGCCGCTCTGCAGCCGCAACACCTGCACATGACGCGTGACGTCGGGCGGCAACGTGACGATGCCGTCCGCGCGCAGCGGGGCATCGACGAAAAAGCGCGGCACGGCCGCGGTCGTTGTGGCTTCGCTCATGTGTCGAGACGGCACGCGAGCGCCCAGCGGTAACCGTCGAGATCCTCGATCTGCGCGAAGCGATCGCCCCAGAACTGGTTTTGCGGCGCGCTCAGCGATTTCGCGCCGGCGTCGAGCGCGCGCCGCCAGGTGGCGTCGACATCATCGACGTACAGATAGAACGATTGCGGCGCAGTCGCGCCGGCGCTTTTCGGCGTGCGCGCGGTCGAGCCGAATGCGCCCTCGGGGGCGAACATCACGATCAGCTGGCCGCGATAGACCATTTCGACGTGCATGATCGCGCCGTCTTCGTCGTGCACGTCACGCAACTCGAAGCCGAAGGCGGTCCTGAAGAAATCGATTGATGCATGCGCGTGGCGCACGGCCAGATAAGGCGTCAACCAAGGCACGTCGGCCGGACGTGGATCGGTCATGAAAATCTCCTGTCGTACAGCGTTGGCGCGTCGGCGCCTGTTCTGATCCCAAGCCCGCGCAACGCTGCCGGGAGGCATGCGCAACAGCGCGACAGCATGGTGGTGCTTAACGGCGAGCGCCCAGTGTATCGCGCAGCGCGCGCGGCAGGGCAAAGAGTGCCGGATGCAGCCGCGCGTCGTAGTAGCGCAATCCTTCGATGCCGCGATCGGCGAGACGTGCTTCGATGTCATGCGCGAACAGCGCGGCGGCGTCGAGCGTGTCGCTCGCGATGGCCATCAGCCAGACCGAACCGTAGAGCGGCACATGCGCGGACAGCGGATCGACGACCGCGAAGCTTGCGCGCAGGTCGGCGAGCAGTGCGGCGACGCGTTGCGCATGGAATACCGGCGAGCCGAGATGCATCGTGATCGCGCCGCATGGCGTGAGGATGCGTTTCAGGTGCCGGTAGAAGTCTCGCGTATAGAGCCCGGCGGCCGGCGAGTCCGGCGGCGTGAGGTCGAACACGACGAGATCGAAATGCTCGACGGTCGAATCGACGAAATGCGCGGCGTCGCCGATCACGACCTCGACGCGCGGATCGTCGAGCGCGCCCTGGTGGACGTCGTCGAGATAGCGGCGCGCCATGCCGACGACCTGGTCGTCCAGTTCCGCGACCACGATGCGCTCGATGCACGCGTGCTTGAGCAGCTGGCGTGCGGCGCCGCCGTCGCCGCCGCCGAGCACGAGCACCTTGCGCGGCGACGGATGCGCGAGCGCGGCCGGGTGCGTCATGCACTCGTGATAGATGTACTCGTCGCCAACGGACGTCATCGGTCGGCCGTCGAGCGTGAACAGGCGGCCGAGCTGCGGCGTGTCCCAGACTTCGATCTGCTGATGCGGCGAGGCGACGTGCGCAAGCCGCCGCGCATGCGGAAAGCCGTACGCGGCATCGGGGGTCGGGTGAAAGAGAAGCATCGTGCTCACGGGCGGGCCACGCGGGCGGGCAGTTCCAACTTTTGAATTATAGAGGGCGCGAAGTTCGGTGGAAAACCGTGCCGGAACACTGTCTGTCGGCAAGGGAAATGCCGGGCCATCTGTTAAAATGCCGAGCTTTGCAGCCTCGTCCGTTGGCTCCGTCCGCTTCGCGTCCGTCAGGCGCCGCATTGCGCGCCGGGCGCGGCTGTCCCGAGAGCTTCCGGATACGCACGTGCCCCGTTTTTTCGACTCGTTCTCCGGACTCGACATGACGACTTCGTCTCCCGCCTCCACCACCCTGATGGCCAACGCGATCCGCGCGCTCGCCATGGATGCCGTTCAGCAAGCGAACTCCGGCCACCCCGGCATGCCGATGGGCATGGCCGAAATCGGCGTTGCGCTCTGGTCGCGCCACCTCAAGCACAACCCGGCGAATCCGCAGTGGGCGGATCGCGACCGCTTCGTGCTGTCGAACGGCCACGGCTCGATGCTGCTGTACGCGCTGCTGCACCTGACCGGCTACGACCTGCCGATCGGCGAGCTGAAGAACTTCCGCCAGCTGCACTCGAAGACGCCGGGCCACCCGGAATACGGCATCACGCCGGGCGTCGAGACGACGACGGGCCCGCTCGGCCAGGGTCTCGGCAACGCGGTCGGCATGGCGCTCGGCGAGGCACTGATGGCCGCCGAGTTCAACCGCGACGACGCGAAGATCGTCGATCACTACACGTATGTGTTCCTCGGCGATGGCTGCCTGATGGAAGGCATCTCGCACGAAGCCTGCTCGCTTGCGGGCACGCTGAAGCTGAACAAGCTGATCGCGCTCTACGACGACAACGGCATCTCGATCGACGGCGACGTGGTCAACTGGTTCAACGACGACACGCCGAAGCGCTTCGAAGCCTATGGCTGGAACGTGATCCCGAACGTGAACGGCCATGACGTCGACGCCGTCGATGCGGCGATCGAGCAGGCGAAGCTGTCGGACAAGCCGACGCTGATCTGCTGCAAGACGCGTATCGGCGAGGGTGCGGCGACGAAGGCCGGCGGCCACGACGTGCACGGCGCACCGCTCGGCGCGGAGGAAATCGCGAAGACGCGCGAAGCGCTCGGCTGGACGTGGGAGCCGTTCGTGATTCCGCCGGAAGTCTACGCGGCATGGGATGCGAAGCAAGCCGGCGAGCGCCGCGAATCCGACTGGAACGCCGTGTTCGCGCAATACCGCGCGAAGTATCCGCAGGAAGCCGCCGAGTTCGAACGCCGCATGGCGGGCAAGCTGCCGGCCGACTGGGCGGACAAGGCGGCGGCGATCGTCGCCGGCGCGAACGAGCGCGCCGAGACCGTCGCGACCCGCAAGGCGTCGCAGCAGGCGATCGAAGGGCTCGCGGCCGCGCTGCCCGAGCTGCTCGGCGGCTCGGCCGACCTGACCGGCTCGAACCTGACCAACTGGAAGGCATCGAAGCCGGTTCGCGCGGGCAAGGACGGCATCCAGTGGGGCAACCACATCAACTACGGCGTGCGTGAATTCGGCATGAGCGCCGCGATCAACGGCCTCGTGCTGCATGGCGGCCACAAGCCGTTCGGCGGCACGTTCCTGACGTTCTCCGACTACAGCCGCAATGCGCTGCGCGTCGCGGCACTGATGAAGGTGCCGTCGATCTTCGTGTTCACGCACGATTCGATCGGCCTCGGCGAAGACGGTCCGACGCACCAGTCGATCGAACAGGTGTCGAGCCTGCGCATGATCCCGGGCCACGACGTCTGGCGTCCGGCCGACACGGTCGAAACGGCCGTCGCATGGACGTATGCGATCGCGCACCAGGGTCCGTCGAGCCTGATCTTCAGCCGCCAGAACCTCGCGTTCAACCCACGCACCGATGCGCAGATCGCGAACATCGCGAAGGGCGGCTACGTGCTGCGCGACTGGGACGAGGAGATCGTCGCGCGCAAGATCATCCTGATCGCGACCGGCTCGGAAGTCGAGCTGGCGATGAAGGCCGTCGAGCCGCTCGCCCGGCAGGGCATCGCCGCACGCGTCGTGTCGATGCCGTCGACCAATGTGTTCGACCGCCAGGATGCGGAATACCGCGAGCGCGTGCTGCCGCAGGGCGTGCGCCGCGTCGCGATCGAAGCGGGCGTGACGAGCTTCTGGCACAAGTACGTCGGCCTGGAGGGCGGCGTGGTCGGGATCGACACGTTCGGCGAATCGGCGCCGGCCGGCGTGCTGTTCAAGCACTTCGGCTTCACCGTCGACAAGATCGTCGAGACGGCGCAGGCGGTCCTCGCCTAAAGCATTGCGCGGCGCGCGTGTGCCAGCACCGCGCGCCGCACCGTGAAGCTGCACGAAACGAATTTTTTTCAGCCATCAGGAGATAGACATGACGATCCGCGTTGCCATCAACGGGTACGGCCGCATCGGCCGCAACACGCTGCGCGCGTTTTATGAAAACGGCAAGAAGCACGATCTCGAGATCGTCGCGATCAACGATCTGGGCGATGCGAAAACCAACGCGCACCTGACCCAGTACGACACCGCGCACGGCAAGTTCCCGGGCGAAGTGTCGGTCGACGGCGACTACCTGGTCGTCAACGGCGACCGTATCCGCGTGCTGGCGAACCGCAACCCGGCCGAACTGCCGTGGGGCGAGCTGGGCGTCGACGTCGTGATGGAGTGCACCGGTTTCTTCACGACGAAGGAAAAGGCGAGCGCGCACCTGAAGGGCGGCGCGAAGAAGGTGATCATCTCGGCGCCGGGCGGCAAGGACGTCGACGCGACGATCGTCTACGGCGTGAACCACAACGTGCTG
>NZ_JAHACR010000234.1 GCF_018375725.1 Burkholderia sp.
CGAACTCGTCGTCGTGCGTTCGCGCGAAGGCGCGCAGCTGGCGACGATCGCCTCTATCTCCGTCACATTCGACAGCAGCATCGTCGCCAGCTGCGCGCCTTCGCGCGAACGCACGACGACGAGTTCGCCGATCGCTTCCTTGCCGCACGCGAGCACCGCTTCGCGGATCGCATCGGCCGTCACGCCGCTTTCGGCAAGCACGCCGGGCCAGCGCAGGATCTCGCCTGCCCGCAGGCGGCCGACGTCCGGGAACGTGTCGAGCACGGCGCGCTCGAGCTCGGCGAGCTGGCCGAGCGCAGACTGGTTCAGCGCGCCCGCGCCGACGCTCTGCTCGCCGCGCTGCAGGTTGATGCGCACGTCGACCTTGCCGCGCGACAGCTTCGTCATCAGCATCTCGCGCAGTGCGGGCTCGCAGGCCCGCACGTCGTCGGGCATGCGGAAATTCAGGTCGAGAAAACGCGAATTCACGGTGCGCAGTTCGACCGATACGCTGGTGCCGCCGTTGCCGGCCGCCGTCGCGAGTTCGCGCGTCGCGCTCGCATAGCCCGTCATGCTGTAGATCATGGTTCGTCTCGCCGTCTGGATGCCCTCGCGGGCCAGGGAAAATTCGAGGCGCCCGGCGCATCCGAAGCGCGGGGCGGGGAACGCGCATTATCCCATTTTTGCCGCCGCTCCCGCCGGGCGGCATGGCCGTTCGGCGCTAGAATCGAGGTTTTCTCCCCCACATTCCTTCGCTCATGACGCAATCCTTTTCCCGCCCGAGCGGCCGCCGCGCCGATCAACTTCGCCGTGTGGCGATCACGCGCCACTACACGAAGCACGCGGAAGGCTCCGTGCTGGTCGAATTCGGCGACACCAAGGTGATCTGCACGGCGAGCGTCGCCGAGCGCGTGCCCGAGTTTCTGCGCGACAGCGGACAGGGCTGGCTCACCGCCGAATACGGGATGCTGCCGCGCGCGACGCATACGCGCAGCGACCGCGAAGCCGCTCGCGGCAAGCAGACCGGCCGCACACAGGAAATTCAGCGCCTGATCGGCCGTGCACTGCGAGCGGTGTTCGACCTCGAAAAGCTCGGCCCGCGCACGATTCATATCGACTGCGACGTCATCCAGGCTGACGGCGGCACGCGCACGGCGAGCATCACCGGCGCATTCGTCGCCGCGCACGACGCCGTGTCGAAGCTGATCGCCGCGGGCAAGCTCGAGCACTCGCCGATCGTCGATCACGTCGCCGCGATCTCGGTCGGCGTATTCGAAGGCACGCCGCTGCTCGATCTCGATTACGCAGAGGATTCGCAATGCGACACCGACATGAACGTCGTGATGACGGGTGTCGGCGGCTTCGTCGAAGTCCAGGGCACCGCCGAAGGCGCGCCGTTCTCGCGCGACGAGATGAACGCGCTGCTCGACCTGGCGCAAAGCGGGATCGGCGAGCTGGTTCGTCTGCAGAAAGAAGCGCTGGGTACGCATCATGACTGACGACTCGCGCGCGCTGCCGCTGTCGCGCATCGTGCTCGCGTCGAACAACCCGGGCAAGCTGCGCGAATTCTCCGCGATGTTCTCGACCGTCGGCATCGACGTGATTCCGCAGGGCGAGCTCGCCGTGCCGGAGGCGGACGAGCCGTTTCGCACTTTCGTCGAAAACGCGCTGACGAAAGCGCGGCATGCGTCGCAGCTCACCGGCCTGCCCGCGATCGCCGACGATTCCGGGCTGTGCGTGCGCGCGCTGCGCGGCGCACCGGGCGTGTACTCGGCACGCTATGCGCAACGCGCGGGGCTCGAGACGGGCGACGCGGCGAACAACGCGCATCTCGTCGATCAGCTGCGCGATACCGACGATCGCCGCGCGTACTACTGCTGCGTGCTCGCGCTCGTGCGTCACGCCGACGATCCCGAGCCGCTGTTCGCCGAAGGCCGCTGGCACGGCGAGATCGTCGACACGCCGCGCGGCGCACACGGTTTCGGCTACGACCCGCACTTCTACGTCCCGACACTCGGCGCAACGGCGGCGGAACTCGAGCCGGCCGTGAAGAACGCGCTGAGCCACCGCGCGCTGGCGCTCAATGCGCTGCTCGCGCGTCTTGCGGAGGAAGCATGAACGGCCCCCACGCTCACATCCGTTCACGGCTCGTCGACGGGGCCGCCCCTGGGGCGGCCCGGCAGGAGGCAGCATGAGCCAGGCCACCGATACCGGCGCGCGAGTCGTCACGACCTTCACGTCGCCCGGACAGGTGCGATTGACGTCGCTTCCGCCGCTCGCGCTGTACGTGCATTTCCCGTGGTGCGTTCGCAAGTGCCCCTACTGCGATTTCAACTCGCACGAGTGGAAAGGCGAGCAGTTTCCCGAGACCGAGTATCTCGACGCGCTGCGCGCCGATCTCGAGCAATCTCTGCCCCTCGTGTGGGGACGGCAGGTGCACACGGTATTCATCGGCGGGGGCACGCCGAGCCTGCTGTCGGCGGCCGGTCTCGACCGGTTGCTGTCCGACGTGCGCGCATTGCTGCCGCTCGACGCGGATGCCGAAATTACGCTCGAAGCGAATCCCGGCACGTTCGAGGCGGCGAAGTTCGCGCAATTCCGGGCCAGCGGCGTCAACCGCCTGTCGATCGGCATCCAGAGTTTCAACGGTCCGCACCTGAAGGCGCTCGGCCGCATCCACGACGCAGCGCAGGCACGCACCGCCGTTGAAATCGCCGCGAAGACCTTCGACAATTTCAATCTCGACCTGATGTTCGCGTTGCCGAATCAGACGCTCGACGAATGCCGGACCGACATCGAGACCGCGCTGTCGTTCGCGCCGCCGCATCTGTCGCTGTATCACCTGACGCTCGAACCGAACACGATGTTCGCGAAGTTTCCGCCCGCCGTGCCCGACGACGACGCGTCCGCCGACATGCAGGAATGGATTCACGCACGCACGGCCGAGGCCGGTTACGAGCGCTACGAAGTGTCCGCCTATGCGAAGCCGCATCATCAGTGCCGGCACAACCTGAACTACTGGCGCTTCGGCGACTACCTCGGCATCGGCGCAGGCGCGCACACCAAACTGTCGTTCCCGAACCGCATCCTGCGGCAGGCGCGCTTCAAGCATCCGGCGACCTACATCGAGCAGGCGAAAGCCGGCATGCCGGTGCAGGAAGAGCGTGAAGTCGGGGTGCGCGACCTGCCGTTCGAGTTCATGCTGAACACGCTGCGGCTCGTCGAAGGCTTCCCGGTGCACAGCTTCGCCGAGCGCACCGGCCTGCCGATGAGCACGATCGAGCCGGCGCTGAAGGAAGCGGAAAAGCGCGGGCTGATCTCGCGCGATTTCGCAACCATCGCACCGACGCCGCTCGGCCAGCGCTTTCTCAACGATCTGCAGGAACTGTTCCTGCACGACGATTGAGCATGACAACGACGGCATTTCGGTTACAATGCCGCCTCCGGAAGCGTGGCCGAGCGGTTTAAGGCACCGGTCTTGAAAACCGGCGACGGGCAACTGTCCGTGAGTTCGAATCTCACCGCTTCCGCCAGAATCTCCCTCCCGAATCGCACCGATTCACACCCCATCCGCAAGATTGCAGGCCGCGCGCGAACAGCGCGCGCGTTCGTTCCGCCAGACGCGGAAAATCGTCGCGCCCGCGTCCCGGCGGCGTCCGCGGGATGCCGCTACAATCCCGCGCTCAGTCCGTCAAAACCGGGAGCCGCCTCATGAAGCACCTCATCGCCTCGTTACTCGTCGCCGCCATCGCGGTCGCAAGCGCGCACGCGACGGCCGAAACATCAAGCGGAAGCGGGACGTCGAAACAGTCGTGCGCCATCGCGTACGTGACTGGCGTCGGCGGATCGGAGCCGAGCCTTCGCGAATACCTGGCGAGCGCCGACAAGTACCGCTATCTGACCGACAACCCGATCCACTGCCAGGTTTCCGGCGAGGGGCGCGCATCGGGCTGCATCGGCGTCACCCACCTTCGGCACGAGCGCGTCAGCGTGTACGACGACGCCGACGACACGACCGTGGTCGTAGTCGCGCCCGTGGAACTCGACAGGGGGACGTATCCGGTGATCATCACCGTACCCCGGCAGAACGTGCAATGCGCTTAGTGAATGCCGCACGCGGCCCGCATCGGCCACGCCCTGTCCGTCTGATTCAACCCACGAAACCGGCGAGTTCTTGCGGCGCAACATCCCACAGCCGGTTGCGGACGCGCCATGTTGTGCCTCCACACGCCGCCGCGCCATCGCCTAGAATTCGGATCAGAGCGGCGACACGAACGCCGCCGCGCACTCGATGCCGTGCCTGCATACAGGCTCGCGCGGCAAGCGGAGACCGCCATGTCCGAACAGTCGACACCAACCCGTTACGTCGATTACGAAGGCTTCGAGATCCACGTCCTGCCGGTCCCGCTGTCCGGCGACGCGACGCGGTTCACCTACACCGGCTACGTGTGCCATCCCGGCGCCAATCCGGCGCTGCCGGGTCACGCGGTACCGTTTTACGCCGACAGTGAAGACAGTTTCACAAGTCTCGACGAAGCCATGCATGAAGCCGTGCACGTCGGACGCAGCATCGTCGACGGCACGCATCCCGACCTGTCCGTGCTGTCGCTCGTCACGCACGGCTATTGACCCGCCGGTGCGATCCACGACCGGATGGGAAACACATGCCGGTCATGGATCCTCCATGCTTCGTCGCGTGCGCTATCCGCTCGCCCGGACTTCGGCGCTCGCGATCGGATCCGGCCATGCATCATCAGCCTCCGCTGTGACCTGCGTCGCGCGATATGTGTTTCCCCCGATGTCGTGTCACAAGCGCGCGACTATGATTTTTCTATAGTCATACTTTCCCGCCCGCCCATGCCCGCCATCCTCTGTCTGCGCGTCGCCGCACTGGCAAGCGTCGCCATGCTTGCCGCCTGCACGATCACGCTCACGCCGCTGCCGCAACATCGCGTCATTACGATACCGCCGATCACGCGTACCGCGAACCTCGCCCAATACCGTACGGAGGTGGCCGAACGCGTCGCCGAACGCAATCCGTCCAGCCTGCTGCACGGCACGCCTCAGGCAATGCTGCGCTCGCTCGTCGTCGTCGCGTTTACCGTCGACCGCGATGGCCAGCTGGTGCACGCATCGATCTATCGCAGCAACGGCGACAACGAAGCCGAACAGATCGCGCTCGCGTCGCTGCGGCGCTCGGCACCGCTGCCGCCACCGCCGGCGCCGCTGCTCGACGGCAAAGGGCAAGTGGAACTGATGGAAGGTTGGCTATTCAACGACAACGGCAAGTTTCAGTTGAAAAGCACGGCGTCGGCACAGGCCCAGTCGATCGACTGAAGCCGCGCACCCGGCGGCATTTGCCGGTCCGCAGCACCGCTGGCTATAATTTCCCGCGACCGCGCGGCCATCACGCCGCGCATGCGCTTGCATGCCTCACCCCGCGTGCGAGCCGATCAAACCGGCAACGGGCGGCGGCAACCTACCCGCCTCCATCGCCGGCCGGCGGGCAGCGATCCGCGCGACCGCGCGCGTCCACGCCACACTGTCGCTCCGCTCGACCGCCCCGGCAGCCTGCCGATGCCTGCCCGGTCACATGCGCCGTCGAGCGCTTTCCCAAAACAAAACGGAGACATCCATGTCCGCATCCCCATCGGCCGTTGCGCACGCAACCAATGCGTCCGGCGCCGTCAGTCACAAGCGCATCGTATTCGCCAGCTTCATCGGCACCGCGATCGAGTTCTACGATTTCTACGTCTACGCCACCGCCGCCGCGCTCGTGATCGGCCCGGTGTTCTTCCCGCACGGCTCCGCGACCGCGCAGGCGCTGTCCGCATTCGTCACGTTCGGCATCGCGTTCATCGCGCGGCCGATCGGTTCCTTTCTGTTCGGCCACTTCGGCGACCGGATCGGCCGGAAATCGACGCTCGTTGCCTCGCTGCTCGTCATGGGTCTGTCGACCACCGCGATCGGTCTCGTGCCCGGTTACGACGCGATCGGCACGCTCGCGCCCGTTCTGCTTTGCGTGCTGCGCTTCGGCCAGGGCATCGGCCTCGGCGGCGAATGGGGCGGCGCCGCGCTGCTCGCGACCGAGCATGCGCCGCAAGGCAAGCGCGGCTGGTTCGGCATGTTCCCGCAGCTCGGTCCGTCGGTCGGCTTCCTGGCGTCGAACGGCCTGTTCTTTGCGCTTGCGCTGTCGCTGTCCGACGCGCAGTTCCGCACCTGGGGCTGGCGTATCCCGTTCCTCGTGAGCGCGGTGCTCGTCGCGCTCGGCCTGTACATGAGGCTGAAGATCGCCGAGACGCCCGCCTTCCAGGCCACGCTCGACCGCCGGGAACGCGTGCGCGTGCCGATCGCGACGCTCGTCACGCGCCATTGGCGGCCGACGCTGCTCGGCGCGCTCGCGATGGTCGTCTGCTACACGCTGTTCTATATCTCGACGGTATTTTCGTTGTCGTACGGCGTCGCGACGCTGCATATTCCGCGCCAGACCTTCCTCGGCCTGCTCTGCTTCGCCGTCGTGTTCATGGGACTCGCGACGCCGCTGTCTGCGTGGGCGTCGGACCGCTTCGGACGCCGGCCGGTGCTGATCGCCGGCTCGATCGCCGCGATCCTGTCGGGCTTCACGATGACCCCGCTGCTCGGCAGCGGCGCGATGCCGCTCGTCGCGTTGTTCCTGACGCTCGAACTGTTCCTGATGGGTGTGACGTTCGCGCCGATGGGCGCATTGTTGCCGGAATTGTTCCCGACCAACGTGCGCTATACGGGCGCCGGCGTGTCATACAACCTCGGCGGGATACTCGGCGCGTCGATCGCGCCGTACATCGCGCAACTGCTCGCGGCGAAAGGCGGTTTGTCGTGGGTCGGCGGCTATGTGTCGATCGCCGCGGCGATCAGCCTGCTCGGCGTGCTGCTGATGCGCGAGACGCGAGACGCGTCGCTCGTCTGATGCACCCGGCGCCGCCGCGCGGGTGCGGCGGCTGACGCCTGATCGGCCGATACGCGCGGCCGATACGCGCGGCCGGTCAGGCCGACAACGGCAAGCGCGCGGCGTGCGCCG
>NZ_JAHACR010000235.1 GCF_018375725.1 Burkholderia sp.
TCGCTGCTGGCGGTTGGGCTGTTGGCCGCGGCGGATCTTGGGCGTTTCCGCTGTCGCGCTTCGGCCGGCTCGTCTACATTGCCGGATGCTGGAAAACGGCTCGCGGCGCGACATCGCGCGGGCCGCCCGCCCATAACAAATCGCTCATCTGCATGAAGCCTGTCGTTCGTCTCACCGCCTCCGCCACGCGCGCGCTGCCGCGCTGGCTGCTGCTCACGCTCTGTATCGTCTACGCGGCGTTCGGCCTGTTCGGCCGCGACCCATGGAAAAACGAAGACGCGGCGGGTTTCGGCGTGATGTGGACGATGGCGCAAGGCAGCTGGCACGACTGGCTGCTGCCGAATCTCGTCGGCAAATACATCACGACCGACGGGCCGCTCGGCTACTGGCTCGGCGCGCTGTCGATCCGCGCGCTCGCCCCGTGGGTCGACGCCAGCAACGCATCGCGGGTCGATACCGGCATTCTGTTCTGCGTCGCCTGCGCGTTCGTCTGGTATTCCGCGTACCTGCTCGGCCGCCGCGCCGAAGTGCAGCCGTTCAAGTACGCATTCGGCGGCGAGCCGGAGCCGCGCGACTATGGCCGCACGCTCGCCGACGGCGCACTCCTGATCCTGCTCGCATGCTTCGGCCTCGCCGAGCGCGGACACGAAACGACGCCTCAGCTCGCCCAGTTCGCCTGGATCGCGATGCTCGTCTACGGCGTCGTGCGTGGCATCGACAAACCGGTACAGGGCGCATGCTGGTGGGGCCTGTCAATCGGCCTCGTCGCGCTGTCCGGCAACCCGGTGCTCGTCGGGGCGCTGGTCGCGGGCACCATCGCGATGTGGTTCGTGACACCCGACTTGCGCAATCTGCGCCTGCTCGCGATCGGCCTGCCGCTCGCCGGCGCGATCTTCGCGCTCTGGCTGCTCGCCGCATTCGTTACCGCACCCGTCGACGCCGCGTGGTTTTTCAACCAGTGGCTGCACGACAGCCTGATGCGCTTCTCCGGGCCGCCGACCGCCGTGCTCGCGTATGCCGCGAAAAATCTGCCGCTCTTCACGTGGCCCGCCTGGCCGCTCGCGATCTGGGCGTGGTGGAGCTGGGCCGGCCTGCGCCGGCGCGCACACGTCGCGATTCCGCTGTCGGTCGTCGCGCCGCTCGTCGCGCTCGTGATCCTGCAAAGCCAGCAGTCGAACCGCATGTATATGCTGCTGTTGCCGCCGCTCACGGTACTCGCGACGTTCGCCCTGCCGACGCTCAAGCGCGGCGCGATCAATGCGATCGACTGGTTCGCGGTGCTGAGCTTCACGATCCTCGGCACCTTCGTCTGGCTGGTCTGGCTCGCCGCCCTCACCGGCTTCCCGTACCCGCTCGCGCGCAACCTCGGGCGCCTCGTCCCCGGCTTCACGCCGCACTTCAAGCTGCTGTCGTTCGCCTGCGCGGTCGCGGTGACGGTCTGCTGGTGCCTGCTCGTGAAATGGCGCGTGTCGCGACAGCCGAAGGTGCTGTGGCGCAGCGTCGTGCTGTCGAGCGCCGGCACGACGCTGATGTGGGTGCTGCTGATGACACTATGGCTGCCGATCGTCAACTACGGCCGGACCTACCGCGACGTCGCGCAGCAGATCACCGCACATCTGCCGTCGGACTATGAATGCATTGCGCCCGTGCGTCTCGGCGACGCGCAGATCGCCACCTTCGCGTATTTCGGCAACATGCATTTCGGCTTTTCCGGCGACTGCGACGTGATCCTGCGTCAGGATCGCGCGGACTTCGGCGCACCCAGCTCGATGTCGCAATATGTGTGGCGACTCGTCTGGGAAGGCCGCCGCGTCGCCGACCGCGACGAACGCTTCCGCCTGTACGAGCGCATCGAGCGGCCGAAGGCGCCGAGCAAGCGCCGCCCGCCGGTGCGTCAGCCGCACTGACCGTGTTCGCCGACATCCGCCAGATCGTCGGGCTCGCATGGCCGGTGCTCGTCGGCCAGCTCGCGATCATCGCATTCGGCGTGATCGACACGGCGATGGTCGGGCGCTTCTCCATCGTCGACCTCGCCGCGCTCGGGCTCGGCTCATCGATCTATGTGTCGGTCTACATCGGCCTGACGGGCATCCTTTCCGCGCTGCAGCCCATTACGGGCCAGTTGTACGGCGCGCGCCGCTACGAGGAGATCGGCGAGGAAGTCCGCCAGGCGCTGTGGCTCGCCACATTGCTCGCGGTGCCGGGTTTCCTGCTGCTGCATTTCCCCGATCCGCTGCTGCGCATCGCGCATGCGCCCGCCGCGCTGCACGACCGCACCGTCGCGTATCTGCGCATCCTGTCGTTCGGGCTGCCGGCCAGTCTCGTCTTTCGCATCTACAACGCGCTGACCAACGCGGCCGGCAAGCCCCGTCTCGCGATGACCCTGCAGATCGGCGCGCTGATGCTCAAGGTTCCGTTGAACGTCTGGTTCATCTTCGGCGGCCTCGGCGTGCCAGCCCTTGGCGGCCCCGGCTGCGGCCTCGCGAGCACGCTGATCAACTGGGCGCTCGCGCTGACCGGCTTCACGCTGCTCGCGAAGCTCGACGTGTTCGCGCCGCTTTCGATCTTCTCGCGCTTTTGCTGGCCCGTGTGGGAACGCCAGAAGGCGATCCTGAAGCTCGGCGTGCCGATGGGCCTGTCGTACCTGATCGAGGTGACGTCGTACACGTGCATGGCGCTCTTCATCGCGCAGTTCGGCACGACGACGCTCGCCGGCCACCAGATCGCCGGCAACATCGGCGCGGTGCTGTACATGACGCCGCTGTCGATCGGCGTGGCGGCCTCGACGCTCGTGGCACGCGCACTCGGCGCCGGCCGCCCCGACGAGGCGCGGCTGCTCGGCCGGCACAGCGTGATGCTCGCGTGCGGGATCGCCGCCGCATACGGCATGCTCGTGTTCACGCTGCGCCCGCTGATCGTCGGCAGCTACACGCCGAACCCTGCCGTGGCGAGCGCCGCGCTGCCACTGGTCGCGATCGTCACCTGCTATCACTTCTTCGACGCCATGCAGATCACATCGGCGTTCGTGCTGCGCGCCTACAAAGTCGCGGTCGTGCCGACCGTGATCTATGCGGTGGCGCTGTGGGGCGTCGGGCTCGGCGGCGGCTACGTGCTCGGCTTCGACGTGGGCGGCATCGCGCCCGCGTGGCTGACGGGCGCGCGCGGCTTCTGGTTCGCGAACACGATCAGCCTGATGCTCGCGGGCGCGGGACTGACGCGCTACCTGCACTACGTGAGCCGCACGCACCTGTCGCGCAGGTCATCGCGATCGGCCGACGTGATCACGATGTAGCGAAGCCCAAGCGCTGCGACCCGCCGTCCGACTACGCCGCATCAGGCGACGAGCGCAGCCGCCTCGGTCGCGTCGCCGCCCTCGCCCGCCGCTTCGTCGCGGCGGGCGAACACCTCACGCGCCGCGAACAGCGCGTTGAGCGCGGCCGGAAACCCCGCGTAGACGGCCATCTGCATGAACACCTCAACGATTTCGTCGCGCGTGCAGCCGACGTTCAGCGCAGCCTCGATATGCACCTTGAGCTGCGGCTGCGCGTTGCCGAGCGCGGCCAGCGCCGCGATCGTCGCGATCTCGCGCGACTTCAGGTCGAGCTGCGGCCGGCTGTAGATGTCGCCGAAGCCGAATTCGACGAGGAGCCGCCCGAAATCCGGCGCAATCGGCGCGAGCGCGGCGATCACGCGCTCGCCCACTTCGCCGTCGATTTCCTTCAGCTTGCTCCAGCCGCGCGTATAGCGATCTTCAACCGGTCGTTCCATGGTGTCCGTCCTTTTTCGATGGTGAATGAGAGGTACTCGCCCGTCGTTCCGTCTCGCGCTCCTGCGTCTCGTAGTACGCGATCTTGTCGCATATCGTGTCGAGGCTCGCCTGCAGTTCCGCGATATGCGCGCGCACCGCATCGCGATGCGCGACCAGCAACCGTCGCCGCGCCCCGAACGTCGACTCGCCCTCCGCGCGCAGCGCCGCGAACTGCTGCATCTGCGCGATCGGCATGCCGGTCGCCTTCAGGCGCATCACGAACGCAAGCCAGTCAAGGTCGGCCGGCGCATAGAGCCGGTGTCCGGCCGCCGTGCGCGAAATCGCGCGCAGCAGGCCGGCCTGCTCGTAATACCGCAACGTATGCGTCGACACGCCCGTCAGCCGGGCGACTTGCCCGATCGTCAGCGGACCGGCGGCGGAAGGTCTGGATACGGTTTTCGACATGGCACGCTCAAGGTTAGAAGTTAGAGTTCACTCTAAGTCAAGCCGCATCGACCGGCCAGTACGGCGACTTGCGCAGACACCGTAAAGAATGGTCAAAAGCGCTGTCCGCCGCGGCTTTCTGGCTTTACAGCGACGCAAGCCTTCAGCAAGATTCGGTCAGCCTGTCTTAAAAAGGGCACGCATTTGTCCTATGCTTAACGCGATACGCGGCCTCGCGTCGTCGGCCGTCCGTTGCAACCGTCCATCATCCGTCTGAACCTGGGAGCCTTTGCCATGCTGAAAAAGCTGCTGATGCTGTTCGTCGCGCTGTCGCTGTCCCTGACCGCGGCCTTCGCCGCCGCAGTCGAAGTCAATACGGCCGACCAGGCCGCGCTCGAATCCGTGAAGGGTCTCGGACCCGTGAAATCGAAGGCGATCATCGACGAACGCACCAAGAACGGCCCGTTCAAGAACGCAGACGATCTCGCGAACCGCGTGAAGGGACTGGGCGCGAAGTCGGTCGCGCACCTTGAGGAGAACGGCCTGACGATCGGCGGCTCGTCGACGCCGCCGAAGGGTGAAAAGGCATCGAAGCCCGGCGTGACGACGAACCCGATGAATACAACGACGGGTACGAAGACGACCGGCGCCGCACCGGCGGCCACGCCCGCGCCGACGCCGGCCGCGAGCGCGCCTGAGGCGGCGGAGAAGCCGGCCAAGGCCAAGCGCGCATCGAAGAAGGACAAGGCGGCGTCCGCGGCAGCGGCCCCCGCACCGGCGCCCGGCGCGAGCGCGCCGGCTGCCGCATCGCCCGCGAAAGCCACGAAGGAGTCGAAGAAGAAGAGCAAGAATGACAATGCAGCCTCCGCCGCCGCGGCGTCGGGCGCCTGATGCACGCCGCGTGCGCGGCGATATGCGCATGCGGTTTCGTTCCACTGGCGCCGCCATCGCGGCGCCTTTCATTGAAGGTGAAGAATCATGGGTCTACTCGATATCGTCGGCGGTCTGATCGGCGGCCAGGCCGGCGGCAATTCGCAAAGCGCGCTGCTGTCGGCCGCGCTCGAATTCATCAATAACCAGCCGGGCGGCCTGAACGGCCTCATCGAGAAGTTCAAGGCGGGCGGCGCCGGCGACATCATCGGCTCGTGGGTCGGCACCGGCGAGAACCAGCCGATTTCGCCCGAGACGCTGCAACACGTGCTCGGCTCGGACACGGTCGGCGCACTGGCGAGCAAGGTTGGCATCGATCCGGGCCAGGTGTCCGGCATCCTCGCTCAGGCGTTGCCGCACGTCATCAACGGCGCGACGCCGAACGGCGAAGTGCCGGCCGGCGGCCAGCTCGACGCGCCGAACCTGCTCGGGACGCTGTCGCAGCTCGCCGGCCTGTTCGGCGGCAACAAGCAGGGCTGAACCCGCTTTCGCGCAGTACATAAAAAAACACCCCGCCGGAATGGCGGGGTGTTTGTCTTTCGGGATCCGGCATCGGCCGGATCCGCTTCAGGCGGTCAGTGAACGACGCGGTCGAACACGAACCTGCCGTCGCGAACGTCGACCGGAATCACGTCCTTCGGACCGAAACGGCCCGCGAGGATGAGCTTCGCGACCGGGTTCTCGATCTCCTGCTGGATCGCGCGCTTGAGCGGCCGCGCGCCGAACAGCGGATCGTAACCGACCTTCGCGATCTGCTCGAGCGCCGCTTCCGACACTTCGAGCGACATGTCGAGCTTCGCCAGGCGATCATGCAGACGCGCGAGCTGGATCTTCGCGATCGACTGGATGTTGCTGCGGTCGAGCGCATGGAACACGACGACATCGTCGATCCGGTTCAGGAACTCGGGGCGGAAATGCAGCTTCACCTCGTTCCACACCGCCTCCTTCACCTCTTCCTGCGGCGCGCCTTCCATCGACTGGATCACCTGCGAGCCGAGGTTCGACGTCATCACGATCACCGTGTTCTTGAAGTCGACCGTGCGGCCCTGCCCGTCCGTCATCCGGCCGTCGTAGAGCACCTGCAGCAGCACGTTGAACACGTCCGGGTGCGCCTTCTCGATCTCGTCGAGCAGGATCACGCTATACGGCTTGCGGCGCACGGCTTCCGTCAGATAGCCGCCCTCCTCGTAGCCGACGTATCCCGGCGGCGCGCCGATCAGCCGCGCAACGCTGTGCTTCTCCATGAACTCGCTCATGTCGATGCGGATCAGATGCTCTTCCGAATCGAACAGGAAGCCGGCCAGCGCCTTGCACAGCTCGGTCTTGCCGACGCCCGTCGGGCCGAGGAACAGGAACGAGCCGTACGGACGGTTCGGATCCGCGAGACCCGCACGCGAACGGCGGATCGCATCGGCGACCGCGTCGATCGCCTCGTTCTGGCCGACCACGCGTTCGTGCAGCTTTTCCTCGATGTGCAGCAGCTTCTCACGCTCGCCCTGCATCATCCGCGACACCGGAATGCCGGTTGCGCGCGACACGACCTCGGCAATTTCCTCCGCGCCGACCTGCGTGCGCAGCAGACGCGGACGCGTCGGGCTGTGCTGCTCCTGCTCTTCGGCCTGCGTGACCTGCTTCAGTTGCGCCTCGAGCTGCGGCAGCTTGCCGTACTGCAGCTCCGCGACCTTCTCCAGCTTGCCTTCACGCTGCAGCCGCGCGATATCCGCACGCACCTTCTCGATCTCTTACTTGAGCTGCGCGCTGCCCTGCACCGCCGCCTTCTCGGCCGTCCAGATCT
>NZ_JAHACR010000236.1 GCF_018375725.1 Burkholderia sp.
CTACGCGTATCCGGACATCGCCGATGCCGCCGCGCTGATCGACAAGTGGGCAATCCTGCGCGCCGTGCGCGGCGACATCACGAAGGCGCTCGAGGAAGCCCGCACCGCGAACCGCATCGGTTCGTCGCTGCAGGCGGAAGTCACCGTGCAGGCGAGCGGCGCGCGCTACGACGCGCTCGCGAGCCTCGGCGACGATCTGAAGTTCGTGCTCATCACGTCGGCCGCCACGGTCGTCAAGGTCGACGACGATACGCAGGAAAGCATCGACGTGGCCGCATCGCGCTACCAGAAGTGCGAACGCTGCTGGCATTACCGCGAGGACGTCGGCGCACACGCCGATCATCCGACGCTGTGCGGTCGCTGCTTCTCGAACCTGTTTGAAAACGGCGAAATCCGGAGCGCTGCGTAAATGGCCAAAACCTTGTCGAAAGCGTCCGGTGGCGCGCTCGCGCCGTGGCTCGGCATATCGCTGGTCGTCATCCTGTTCGACCAGCTGACGAAGATCGCGATCCTGAAGACCTTCGCGTACGGCGCGCAGCACGCGCTCACGTCGTTCTTCAATCTCGTGCTCGTCTACAACCAGGGCGCGGCGTTCGGCTTCCTGTCGACCGCGGGCGGCTGGCAGCGCTGGGCGTTCACCGCGCTCGGCATCGGCGCGACGCTCGTGATCTGCTTCCTGCTGAAACGCCATGGCCATCAGCGCCTGTTCAGCCTGTCGCTCGCGCTGATCCTCGGCGGTGCGCTCGGCAACGTGATCGACCGGCTCGCCTACGGCCACGTGATCGACTTCCTCGACTTCCACGCCGGCGCCTGGCACTTCCCGGCGTTCAACCTCGCCGATTCGGCCATCACGGTCGGCGCGGTGCTGCTCGTCTACGACGAACTGCGTCGCGTGCGCGGCGCACGCTAAGCACGCATACACTGCGTTGACAGCCGGCTACATGCCGGCCGTTTCGATCGACCCCTTCGGAGGCCCGAGTTGGCACACGCAGAACTCGCAGGAAAACATCTCGTTCTCGGCCTGACAGGCGGCATCGCCTGCTACAAGATCGCCGAGCTCACCCGTCTGCTCACCAAGGCGGGCGCGACCGTGCAGGTCGCGATGACCGACGCGGCCACCCAGTTCATCACGCCCGTCACGATGCAGGCACTCTCCGGCCGGCCCGTCTACACGAGCCAGTGGGATCCGCGCATCGGCAACAATATGGCACATATCGACCTGTCGCGCGAAGCCGATGCCATCGTCATCGCCCCCGCGTCGACGGATTTCCTCGCGAAGCTCGCGCACGGCTTCGCCGACGACTTGCTGTCGACGCTGTGCGTCGCGCGCGATTGTCCGCTGCTCGTCGTCCCGGCGATGAACCGCAAGATGTGGCAGAACCCGGCCACGCAACGCAACGTCGCGCAGCTCCGCGCCGACGGCGTCGCGGTGCTCGGCCCGGATTCGGGCGCGCAGGCATGCGGCGAAGTCGGCGACGGACGCATGCTCGAACCGGAAGCGATCTACGAGGCGATCGTCGCGCACTTCCAGCCGAAACTGCTGTCGCACCGGCGCGTGCTGATCACCGCCGGTCCGACGTTCGAGCCGCTCGATCCGGTGCGCGGCCTGACGAACCGCTCGAGCGGCAAGATGGGTTTCGCGATCGCCCGCGCGGCGCAACAGGCCGGCGCGGAAGTGCATCTGGTCGCGGGACCGGTCGCGCTGGAGACGCCGTGGGGCGTCTACCGCGAGGACGTGCAGACCGCGCAGCAGATGTACGACGCGGTCATGAACGCCGTGCCGGATGCCGACATCTTCATCGCGGTGGCCGCGGTCGCCGACTGGCGCGTCGCGCAACCCGCCGAGCACAAGATGAAGAAGACCGCCGACCGCAAGATGCCCGCTCTCACGTTCGTCGAGAATCCGGATATCCTCGCGTCGGTCGCCGCATTGCCCGATCCGCCGTTCTGCATCGGCTTCGCCGCGGAAAGCGGCAACCTCGACGCGCACGGCGACGAGAAGCGCAAGCGCAAGAACGTGCCGCTCCTCGTCGGCAATCTCGGCCCGCAGACGTTCGGCCGCGACGACAATGAAATCGCGCTGTTCGACGCGGCCGGCATCACGCGCCTGCCCCGCGCCCCGAAGGACGAACTCGCGCATGCGCTCGTTGCGGAAATCGCGCGGCGCCTGCCCGACAACCGCCTGATCTGACGATACGCGCGGCGGCAGCACACGCCGCCGCCGCGCTTCACCGACGCCACTACCGTACCGAATGAAACTCGACCTGAAGATCCTCGACGCGCGCATGCGCGACTACCTGCCCGCTTACGCGACGTCCGGCAGCGCCGGCCTCGACCTGCGCGCGTGCATCGACGCGCCGCTGACGCTCGCGCCGGGCGAAACGACGCTCGTGCCGACCGGCCTCGCGATCCACCTCGCCGATCCCGGCCATGCGGCCATGATCCTGCCCCGCTCCGGCCTCGGCCACAAGCACGGCATCGTGCTCGGCAACCTGGTCGGCCTGATCGATTCGGACTACCAGGGCGAACTGATGATTTCGACGTGGAACCGCGGCCAGACGGCATTCGTGCTGAACCCGTTCGAGCGGCTCGCGCAGCTCGTGATCGTGCCTGTCGTGCAGGCGCAGTTCAACATCGTCGACGACTTCGCCGCAAGCGATCGCGGTGCGGGCGGCTTCGGCAGCACCGGCCGCCATTGAACGAAAAAGGGGCGGTGCTTGCGCGCCGCCCCTTCGCTCTGTCACCACTCGAGCCTCATTTCCCCGCGGCGGCGCCGACGGCCGCAACAGCCGGGCGGCGACGCATCTCCGCGAGCGTCGCATACGCGACCAGCGCCAGCAGCACACTCAACAGCACCGCCGACGAACCGATCGTGCCCAGCGCCAGGCCGCCCTTCGCGACCGGCTTCGTCAGCAGGTCGCCGACCGTCGCACCGAAAGGACGTGTCAGCACGAACGCCGCCCAGAACAGGAACACGCTCGACAAACGCGTGAAGTAATGCGCAAGCACGATCGCCGCCAGCAGACCGCCGATCAGCAACGCGCCGCCGGCGAAGCCGAGGCCCGAGCTGTCTGCCAGGAAATCGCCGAGCGCCGTGCCGAGCGTGTTGGAGAACAGGATCGCGATCCAGTACAGCACCTCGACCTTGCGCGTCTTGATCTCGTCGACCGACAGAGATTCGCCCGTCAGGCGCCAGATCGCAAACACCGCCAGCAGAATCGCGACGAGAATCGCCGAGCCCGTTGCATAGCCCAGGCCGAGCGTGCGATCCATGAAATCCGACATCGTCGTGCCGGCCGTGCTGGTCGCGACGATCACCGCCCAGTAAAGCGGAGGACGATAGCGAGTTGTCGACAGTTGCGCGCCCAGCGAAACAAGGAAGAAACCGATCAGCAGGATCGAGCTGACCGCATAACCGACATTCAGCGTCGTCGACAGCAGATCGCCGCCGGTCTCGCCGAGCGTTGTCGCGCAGATCTTCATGATCCAGAACGCCAGCGTGATTTCAGGCAGTTTTTTCATTCGAACCTCATGATGAAAGGAGGACGGGAAGCGGCACCCGGAGCGCCACTTCGCCAATTGCTCGAATGGTAAACAATGCTTGCTTAACGCAGCCTTAGCGCCGTATGCCCCGGCCGCTGACCGGTGCACGCGGCGGCTACGCGGAACGGCGAGGCCGATCGCGCATACGGGAAAAGCGGCCGACGTGGGCTCGTGGGCGAACCAGCTGGCGCTCAGTGTGCGTGCCGATGCCGGTAATGCAACATGTATGCGAGCGTGAGCAGCACGACAAATGCGATGCCGACCGCCATCGTCATCCGGAATTCACGCGTGAACGCGGTCGTCACGAGAATCGCCGCGACCAGCCCCGCGCCGAGCAGGCTGCCGAACGGGTGTCCCCACATCCGGAACGCGAGCGCCGGGCCGCGATAATTCCGGCGGAACCGCAGATGCGTGACGAAGATCATCAGCCACGTCAACAGCGCGCCGAACATGGCGATCGCCATCATCGCGGTAAATGCGGTCTCGGGCCACAACGCGACGAGCACCGCCGCGACCGCGACACCGCTCGTCGACACCCACAGCGCCGCGCGCGGCACGCCATTCGCGCCAAGCCGGCCGAACGCCGCCGGCGCGAGCCGCGCACGCGACAGGCTGAACATCATCCGCGTCGTCACGTAGAGCTGACTGTTCATCGCAGACAATGCCGCCACCAGGACGACGAAGTTGATCACGCCGGCCGCATAGGGAACATGCGTGGCCGCCATCACCTTCACGAACGGACTCTCGTCGGTGCCGGCCTGCGTCCAGGGGACGATCGCCAGCATCAGCGCAAGCGTCAACAGGTAGAACAGCACGAGCCGGAACACCGTCGAGCGGAACGCGCGCGTCACCGCGTGCTGGGGATCGCGCGCCTCGCCCGCGGCGATCGCGACGGCCTCGATGCTCATGTAGCTGAAGATCGCCACGATGACTGCGACCCACGTTCCCCACGCCCCCTTCGGCATGAAGCCGCCATGCGCGGTGTAGTTCGCGAAGCCGATCCCGGAGGCCGCGGGCGCCGACCACACGAGATAAGCGCCGAGCACGACGAACACGATGATCGCCGCGATCTTCAGCAGCGAGAACGCGTATTCGACCGAGCCGTACAGCGTGACGCTTCCCATGTTGACGGCGATCAGCAGCGCCGAGAAGCCGATCACCCAATACCAGCCGGGCACGGCGGGAAACCAGTACTTCATGAACACCGCGATCGCGCTGATCTCGGTGCCGATCGTAAACACGACCGCGAACCAGTACGCATAACGCACCAGAAACCCGGCAAACGGGCCGACGTAGTGCTCCGCATACGCGCCGAACGAGCCGGCCGTCGGATGCGCGACGGTCATCTCCGCGAGCGCGCCCATCAACAGAAGCGCGATCAGCGCGCCGATCGCATAGGAAATCAGTACGCTCGGGCCGGCGAGCCCGATCGCGAAGCCGCTGCCGAGGAACAGCCCCGTGCCGATCGCGCCGCCAATCGCGATCATCGCCATCTGTCCCGCCGACAGCGCGTGACGCAGTCCTTCTTCCCGTTCGACGATGCGGTCGAACGCCTGTTGTCGTTGTGTCAAACCCGAACTCCCCACACCCACTCCCGCGCCGCTGGCGCCAGACAAAACGAAACGGCGCGGAAGACTTCCCGCGCCGTTGGCTTGAAACAGAGGATTATCGCCTATTCGACCTCGACCGCCTCTTCATTCGGCTTGTGCGGCGGATTCGCCAGCTTGTCGAACGAAAGCGTCACCTTGTCGTTTTCGTCGACGTCGACCGTCACGTGGCCGCCGTTGACCAGCTTGCCGAACAGCAGTTCGTCGGCGAGTGCGCGACGGATCGTGTCCTGGATCAGCCGCTGCATCGGCCGCGCGCCCATCAGCGGATCGAAGCCGTGCGTCGCGAGATGCTTGCGCAGCGCGTCGGTGAAGAGCGCGTCGACCTTCTTCTCGTGCAACTGCTCCTCGAGCTGGATCAGGAACTTGTCGACCACCCGCATGATGATTTCCTCATCGAGCGAACGGAAGCTGATGATCGCATCGAGACGGTTGCGGAACTCCGGCGTGAACAGGCGCTTGATGTCGGCCATCTCGTCGCCCGTTTCGCGGCGCGTCGTGAAGCCGATCGTCGCCTTCTGCATCGACTCGGCCCCCGCGTTCGTCGTCATGATGATGATGACGTTGCGGAAATCCGCCTTGCGGCCGTTGTTGTCCGTCAGCGTGCCGTGGTCCATCACCTGCAGCAGCACGTTGAAGATGTCCGGATGCGCCTTCTCGATTTCGTCGAGCAGCAGCACGCAGTGCGGCTTCTTCGTGACGGCCTCGGTGAGCAGGCCGCCCTGGTCGAACCCGACGTAACCCGGCGGCGCGCCGATCAGCCGGCTGACCGCATGGCGCTCCATGTATTCCGACATGTCGAAGCGGATCAGCTCGATGCCGAGCGTGAACGCGAGCTGGCGCGCCACTTCGGTCTTGCCGACGCCCGTCGGGCCGGAGAACAGGAACGCCCCGATCGGCTTGTCCATCTTGCCCAGCCCCGCGCGCGCCATCTTGATCGACGCGGCGAGCGCGTCGATCGCCGGATCCTGGCCGAACACGACACTCTTCAGGTCGCGATCGAGCGTCTGCAGCTTGCTGCGGTCGTCCTGCGACTCGCTCTTCGCCGGCACGCGCGCGATCTTCGCGATGATCTCCTCGATCTCGCCCTTGCCGATCGTCTTCTTCTGCTTCGACTTCGGCAGGATGCGCTGTGCCGCGCCCGCTTCGTCGATCACGTCGATCGCCTTGTCGGGCAGATGCCGGTCGGTGATGAAGCGCGCCGACAACTCGGCCGCCGCCGACAGTGCGCCCGACGAATACTTGACGCCGTGATGCTCCTCGAAGCGCGACTTCAGGCCGCGCAGGATCGCCACCGTCTGCTCGACGGTCGGCTCGGTCACGTCGATCTTCTGGAAGCGCCGCGACAGCGCCGCGTCCTTCTCGAAGATGCCGCGATATTCGGTGAACGTCGTCGCGCCGATGCACTTGAGCGTGCCCGACGACAGCGCCGGCTTCAGCAGGTTCGACGCATCCAGCGTGCCGCCCGACGCCGCGCCGGCGCCGATCAGCGTATGAATCTCGTCGATGAACAGGATCGCGTGCGGACGCTCCTTCAACTCCTTGAGCACCGTCTTCAGGCGCTGCTCGAAATCGCCGCGATACTTGGTGCCCGCGAGCAACGCGCCCATATCGAGCGAATACACCTGCGCGTTCGCGAGGATGTCCGGCACCTCGCCGCGCGTGATGCGATACGCGAGCCCTTCTGCGATCGCCGT
>NZ_JAHACR010000237.1 GCF_018375725.1 Burkholderia sp.
GCGTAACGCTCGCGCAACAAACCGCGCAATTGCTCGCCGCGCGCCATCACGTTGTCGAGCAGGCGCGCCTCCTCGATCACGCGCTGCACTTCGAGCGCCGCCGCGCATGCGGTCGCATGACCGAGATACGTGTGGCCGTGCTGGAAGAAACCCGAGCCGCCGACGATCGCCTGGTAGATCCGGTCGCTGACAAGCGTCGCGCCGATCGGCTGATACCCGGCGCCCAGCCCCTTCGCGATCGTCAGCAGATCCGGCGCGACACCGTCCTCCTCGCATGCGAACAGGTAACCGGTACGCCCCATCCCCGACATGATCTCGTCGAGAATCAGCAGCACGCCGTACTTGTCGCACACGGCGCGAATCCGCTGCAAATACGTGCGTACCGGCGGCACCGCGCCGGCTGTCGCGCCGACCACGGTTTCCGCGACGAACGCGGCAACGTTCTCCGCGCCGAGTTCGAGAATCTTCTGCTCGAGCTCGTCGGCGAGGCGCTGCGCAAACGCTTCCTCGGTTTCGTCGGCGCGCTGCTCGCGATACGCATAGCACGGGCTCACGTGATGCGCTTCGATCAGGATCGGCAGGAACGGCTCGCGCCGCCAGGCGTTGCCGCCGATCGCCAGCGCGCCGAGCGTGTTGCCGTGATAGCTCTGCCGCCGCGCGATGAAATGCCGCCGCTGCGGCTCGCCCTTCTCGACAAAATACTGGCGTGCCAGCTTGAGGGCCGCCTCGATCGCCTCGGAGCCGCCCGACACGAAATAGACGTGCTCGAGCCCCGCCGGCGCGGCGGCGACGAGCCGGTCAGCCAGCGCCTCGGCCGCTTCGGTCGTAAAGAATGACGTGTGTGCGTACGGCAGCTGTTGCGCCTGGCGCTTGATCGCGTCGATCACGCGCGGATTGCTGTGCCCAAGACACGACACGGCCGCGCCGCCGCACGCATCGATGTATCGCTTGCCGGTCGAATCGACAATCTCGATGCCGTCGCCCGCGACGGCGACAGGCAAGGTCGCGCGGGGTGCGCGATGGAAAACTGCGGTCATAGGTTGCCTCGGGAATCGGGATGCGTGTGTAGCGCCGGCGGCTCGCCTGCCACGGGCCCGCCCAACAATCTGCAAGCCGGACGGCGGCAGCATGTGACGCGCGCATCAACACACGATGCGCGAATTAAACATTGCCACAACATATGTTGTCAACATCGGCAACACGAAAATCGCACCGTCCGCGCGGGCCCCCTTTCTTCCGGAAACCCATCCAGCGGGTGCGCGTCACACACGCGCAGCACACGCAAACCGGCAGCAAGCGCCTCGCGGCACGCGGCATCGGTCACGCAAAAAAACAACGCCGCCGTCCCAAGCAGAACGGCGGCGCTTGCAGCGAACGCCCGTTGCCATCGCGCCGCGTCGGGCGCCCACGCGTCACGTGCCGGCGAAGAACAGCCCGGCGACGCAGGCCATGCCGCCAAACCACACGAGCGAGCGCAGCGTCGCCCAGTTGATCAGGTACATCAGCGTATAGACGACGCGAATCGCGACGAACGCGATCGCGAGCTGGTCGACCCGATGCGGATCCGCGCCCGCATGCCATGCGATGACGAGGCCCGCGGTAAACAATGCCAGCGCTTCCCACGCATTCTGGTGCGCGGCCGCCGCGCGAGCGCGCCAGCCTTCGAGTTTCGCGAGATACGCGCGCGGCGCGCGATTGTCGTACCCCTTCCTCGCCTTCGCGAGAATCGTCAATGGAAACGGCATCACCGCGACGATGAACAGACACAGCTCGGACGTAGTCATCCGCATCCCCTCTCTTGGCTTACATCGTTCAATGACACAATCGCAGCAAGCTTAGCATTGCGCAGCGCGGTTCGCGCACCGGTTTTCTAGATGGCGCACTCGGCTGCACGTGCCTGTCGCACGTCGCGGCGGCCCGGTCGTGACGCAAAAATTTCCACCAAATTCGCGACAAATACGTTAATTAAAACTGGTGGATCACCAATACCATAGCGCCCAACACTGGTTCGACGTCATCGCGCGACGAGTCAGCCCGCGCAGTGCGCCTCACGCCGCAGCGCTTCGAACGACACCCGACACACAGAACCGCCATGCCTCGTCCCATCGTCGCCCACATCCGTCCCGACGCCGTTCGCCACAACCTCGAATTCATCCGCGGGATCGTTGCGCAATCCCGAATCTGGGCGGTGATCAAGGCCAACGCATACGGCCACGGCATCGAGCGGATCTATCCGGGCCTCGCGCCGGCGGACGGCATCGCGCTGCTCGACCTCGACGAGGCCGTGCGCGTGCGCGAGCTCGGCTGGGACAAGCCGGTGCTGCTGCTCGAGGGCATCTTCGAGGCCGCCGACGTGGCGCTGGTCGAGCACCATCGCCTGACTGTCGCGGTTCACTGCGACGAACAGCTCGACCTGCTGATCGCCGCGAAGCCACGGCAACCGATCGATATCCAGCTCAAGATGAATTCCGGCATGAACCGGCTCGGCTTCCGGCCCGCTGCGTTTCGCGCCGCATGGGAGCGCGCCGCGGGCGCGCCGTCGATCGGCAAGATCACGTTGATGACCCACTTCGCCAATGCCGACGACGGCGAGATCGATTGGCAACTCGAGCAATTCGATGCCGCGGCCGACGGCATTCCCGGCGAGCGCTCGCTGTCGAACTCGGCCGCGGTGCTGTGGCATCCGCGCGCGCACCGCGACTGGGTGCGCCCCGGCACGATCCTGTATGGCGCATCGCCGACCGGCGCATCGCGACACATCGCCGACGTGCCGCTGCGGGCCGCAATGACGCTGACGAGCAAGATCATCGGTGTGCAGACACTCACGCCGCAGGAAACGGTCGGATACGGCCGCAGGTTCACCGTCGAGCAGCCGATGCGTATCGGCGTCGTCGCGTGCGGCTATGCCGACGGCTATCCGCGCCACGCGCCGGCCGGCACGCCGATCGCCGTCGACGGCGTGCTGACGCGCGTGGTCGGCCGCGTGTCGATGGACATGCTGACCGTCGACCTCACGCCCTGCCCGAATGCGGGCATCGGCTCGAGCGTCGAGCTGTGGGGCGATCAGGTGAAGGTCGACGATGTGGCGGAGGCCAGCGGCACGATCGGCTACGAGCTGATGTGCGCGCTCGCCCGCCGCGTGCCGGTCGTGGTCGAGCCGTCCGGCGCATCGGCGGCGCAGGCTGCCTCGTTGCGCACAGGCAGCGGCGGCCGGTAAATCCATGCACCGCCGCCGCGAAACGAAACGATGCGGCGGCCCGGCACGACCGCGACTGCCGGCTCCACGCCCGGCGCCGCCCGTCACGTGCGCCAGCGAGCGGGCCGCTTCTCCAGGAATGCGTCGATGCCCTCGCAGGCATCGGCTTCCATCATGTTTTGCGCCATGACATCGCCGGCATACGCATACGCTTCGTCGGCCGTCATCTCGCGCTGCCGATAGAACATGGTCTTCCCATATCGCACGGCGGCCGGGCTCTTCGCGACGATCTCGCCGACCTTGCGAACGATCGCCGCATCGAGCGCGTCCTCCGGCACCGCCTCGTTGACGAGCCCCCACTCGACCGCCGTTGCGGCATCGAGGAAACGTCCCGTGACGAGCATGTCGAATGCGCGCTTCGCCGATACGTTGCGGCTCAACGCCACTGCGGGCGTCGAGAAGAACAGCCCGACGTTGATCCCCGACACCGCGAACCGGGCGGTATCCGCAGCGATCGCGAGATCGCACGCGGCAACGAGCTGGCAACCCGCAGCCGTCGCGATGCCGTGCACGCGCGCGATCACCGGCACCGGCAACGCGCGGATCGCGAGCATCACGCGGCTGCACTGCGCGAACAGCGTGCGATAGCTGTCGAGGTCGGGCTTGCCGCGCATTTCGCGCAGGTCGTGACCGGCGCAGAACGCCTTGCCCTCGCCGGCGAGCACGACACAGCGCACGTGCGGATCGGCCGCGAGCGATTCAAATGCTTCCCGCAGGGCGGCCAGCATGGCTTCGGACAAGGCGTTGAACTGCTGCGGGCGATTCAGCCGCAGGGTGACGACGCCGTCGCGGTCGTCGCGCAGCAGGATGGGTTCGGATGCGGCGTGATGCGGTTCCATGATGCTCCTCCAGAAAGGTGGCGGCGCTGCCGCACGGCGTGCGGTGCGCGCGTATCGTTCTGTCCTTGCATATAGCACATCGCCGCGATCCCGGGAATTCACCCGCCCGCGACGCTGGCCGCACCGGCGGCGTCGAGCGATACGCGTGTCAGGCCGCCAGCTTCTTCAGCGCGTCAAGCACCGCGTCGCCCTTGAACGGCTTGACGATCCAGCCCTTGACACCGGCCGCCTTGCCGCGCTCCTTCATCGCCGGGCTGCTTTCGGTCGTCAGCATCACGACATTGACCGCCGTGTTCGCAAGCTCGCCGCGGATCTTCTCGACCATCGTCAGGCCGTCCATGTTCGGCATGTTGACGTCGCTGATCACGAGCCGGATGCCCGGCGTCGCCTTGAGCTTCGCGAGCCCGTCCTTACCGTCGACCGCGGTCGCGACGTCCAGCCCATGGTTGCGCAGGAAGCCCGCGACTTCGTCGCGCACCGTGCCCGAATCGTCGACCACCAGAATTTTCGCCATGATGTATTCCCCCTTCTATTTCAAAACAATTCGAGTTCGCCCGACTCGACCATCGGCCCGACGTCCTGCACCGATTCGCGGAAATCCTCCGGCGACCAGCTCAGGCTGAACACGAAGCGCTGATCGATGCAGACCGACTTGCCCGATGCCGGGTCGGTCATCCAGTACTTGAAGCACAGCTGCGGATATTCGCCACCGAACGAAATGTATTTCCGCTTGTGATTGACGAGCAAAGGCACCTGAACGGGATGCCGCGAGAGCGCTTCCGCGTCGCCGAGGTAGCGGTTCTTGAATGCCCCCCAGACGAGGTTGGTCAACTCGCCGAGCACGCCGTTCAGATCGCGAAAATCCGGCGCATCGCCGCAGCCGATCATGTCGAGCAATGGCTGCTCGCTCGTCTGCAGCAGCATGTAGCCGCGGCACCACGCGCTTTCGAGCGCGATCAGGCTGAACACTTCGCCGAAGATGATCTGGTCGCGAACGATGCACGGCGTCTCGCGGCGGATCGTCCTGCCCGGAAACAGGCTGTCGAGCCGCGCCTCCGTGATCTCCGAGATACCGCGCACCAGTGCGTTGGGGTAGTCGAAACTGAAGATGTATTCGTCGATCACGCGCCGCAGCGGCGTCATGTCGCTCGCGATGTAGGTCGCGCACACGACGCGCGCGAGTGCATCCGACAAGCCGTCGATGGCGGCCTGCGTGTCGCGGCGCAGGATGATCGGCAACTCGGGGCGCAACGCGGCGATCTGTATCGCGACGATCGCACTTTCGGCCGGTGAACCGCCATACTGCTCAGCCAGCAGGATCGCGCCGAGATCGATGTTCGAGCTCAACACCTGCAACAGCCGGTTGCGGCGCACCTTCAGGCCGATCAGGTTGTGATCGTCGCAGAAGCGCTTGATCGCGTCCGCATGCGCGGGACTGTCATCCAGCACCAGCACCTTGCTGACGGGTTTACCTTCGGTCATGTCCGCGTGTTCCTTGCATTCGGATTCAGTCAAAAGAGTTCAAGCTCGCCGCCCGTCTCCATCGCCGTCATGTCGCGGGCATGGAAATCGATCGGCGCATTGGCGCAGATGCACAGCGTCGCCCCCACGCGCACGGTTTCGCCGAGCGTTACGTCGTACGCCGCGAGATGAGCCGGCGCGAGCGCACGCAGATAGCCGATGCTCGCCGCGCCCAGCAGGTACGGCGTCGACATGCCCAGATCCGGGAAGTACTCGATCAGCGCCTGGTTCATCGCGCCGCAGCAGAGGTTTGCGACTTCCATGAAGGCTTCCTGCAGCGGCTGCTGGGTGGTCGCGGCAAAGTAATCGCGAGTGGCGTCGTCATCGCGAAATGTCAGCGTGAGCAACAGGCGGAAAGGCAGTGCCGAGATCGTCAGCACGGCGACATCCGCGTCGCGGACGCGCGTATTCCGCTGCTTGCCCGAAGGTTCGTCGGCCACGGCGGCCGGCGCGATTTCGCAGATCCCATTGCCGGCAGCGAGCCGCGTGCGCGCCGCATGAAAGAAGATCCGCTCGAAGCTCGCCTTCGCGTCCTGGCTGATCACGCCGCCACTCCTTCAAGTTTCGCGTGCAGCTGTTCCGCCAGCGTCTCGACCGTGCTCAACGCGGCCGTGATCATCTTGCCGCCCGCCTGAATGTCCTGAAACGTCGCCGCGGTGACGAGATCGTTGCGGTTCAGACTGTCGCGGTAACTGTTCGACAGCTGCTGCGAGCGCGCCGCCAGTGCGCGCACTTCGCTCGCGACAATCGAGAATCCGCGCCCGGCCGTGCCCGCACGCGCCGCCTCGATCGACGCGTTCAGCGACACGATCGACACGTGCGCGACAATCGCCGACAGTTCCTGGTTTTTCGCGCGCATGTCCTGGTTCTGCGCCGTCAGCGAGATCATCTGTTCGTGCCAGCGCTCGAACGTGCCGGCCAGCCCGCGCAGGCGCGCCGCCTCGTGCGCAATGGCCGCCACCTGCCCCGCGAGCGCGTTCCGCTCGGCCAGCGCCGCCTGCAGCGCATCGCGCTGTGCGTCGGCATCGGCCGAATGCCGCGCAGCCGAATCGACGAGTCGCGCCTCGCTGTGCGACCACGTTTCGGCTTCCGCGCTGCGTGCCGCCGCTTCGTCATTCGCTTGCCGCTCGGCCCGCACCCGCGCATCGCGCAACGCATCCATTTCTTCGCGCAACTGCGCCGCGCGCCGCG
>NZ_JAHACR010000238.1 GCF_018375725.1 Burkholderia sp.
TGCGCGACGACGCTGCGCCCGAGCGCGGACAGGTTGTAGCCGACCTTCCCGTATCCGCCGCGCACGCCGAGCGCGGTGCCAATCAGCGTGCGTCCGTCCTTCCCCGCGCCCTCGCTGGCGCCGATGCCGTATACGCGGCCCGCATCGAGCGCGACGTAGGTTTCGTTCGCGCCGAACAGTCCGGTGGCGAGTTCGTTGCGCCACGTCCAGCCGCTGGCGCCGGCGAGCGTGTGGTTGCCGTCGAAGCCGCGTACGGTGTAGCGGCCGCCGATCTGCATGAATTCGGTCGACGGTGCCGCGCCGGGCGCGTGCTGCACGGCGAGCGAGCCGCGATAGCCGAAACGGCGCGGCCCGATGCGGAATAGCGAGTCGGCCCCGAGCGCGGCGGTGAAGATGCGATAGCGGCCGCTCCATGCGGCCCGATCGTTGATCCGGCCGGGATGGGCGCTCAGTCCGGCGAGACTGCCGCGCATGCCCATGCCGGCATCGATCGCGCCGCGCGGCAGCTTTTCGCGATGTCCGGCGCCGATGTCGTAGCTGACGATGTCGCGTCTGAGCACGTCGAGTTCGGTCTGGCCGATCCGTGAATGGTCGTTGCGGCGCATCAACCGGAGGCGAAGCGTGGTCTTGCCATGGCTCGACCGGTGCGGGACGAAGGCGAGACCCGCCTCGTAGCGCCGGGTGCGCTGGCTGAGCAGCGGGGAGGCGGAGCCCGGCACGTCGCCCAGCAGGGTTTGGCGGGACGTCCATTCGCTGACGCCGAGAGAAACCGACGCGTAGCCGAGCGGCACGTTCCATGCGGCACTTTTCGCCTGGGAGCCCAGTGTCTTGTTGCGGAGCGCGGCGTCGGTGCTGTAGGTGAGGAGGAGCTGGTCGTACAGGTGCAGCGGCGAATCGACCGCGACGATCGCGCCGAGCTGGTTGCGGCCCGTCGAATCTAGCCCGGCGTTGTCGGCGGTCGCGACGAAGCGCACGCGACGCGCGGCGTCCGGATGACGGACGAACACGTCGGTCTCGCCGAGGTTCGCACCGGGCAGCAGGTCGAACGCGGTCGCGGCCTGACCCGGCAGACGACGCATGTTCTCGAGCGCCTGATCGAGGTCGCGCACGTTCAGCAATGCAGGCGAGCGGTGCGGAAAGGCGAGCGCCGGCCAGCCGATCCGGCCGCGCCCGTCGTGTATCGCGCCGATGCGGCCGGGCAGGATCTCGACGGCGAGCCGGCCGGTCGACAGATCCTGTGCGGGAATGCTGACCTGGGACGTGATAAAGCCGCGGGCGATCAGGCGGCGGGCAGCCCAATCCCGGAGCGCGCGCAAGCCCTGTTCGCCGACGCATGCGCCTTCGATCGAGGCTTCGCGTGGGAGCCACGCGAACGCGTCGGCGCCGCGCCATTCGACGGCATGAATGGCGAAACACGGCGCTTCGGCGGGAAAGCGCAATGTGCCGGAGGCGTTCGGCGGCTTGGCGGTGAGCAGATCCGGCGGCGTATCGAGCTGTTGCCGGAGATGGTCGATCTGCTGTTCCTGACGATGCCGGACATCGGACGGCGCATTGATCGGCCGGGATTCCTGAGCGATTGCGGAAAGACTGAGCAGCAATAACGCGGCAGCGCATATCGAGCGCATTGCGTCATTGATTTTGCACATATTGAGATACGTTTCAGCGTGAATGACTTTGAATTGTATCTCGCGTAATTTTTGTGATGGATTTGTAGGGTTTTACGGAAATTATCCTGTTTTCCGTTATGTCATTGATGTGTATGGAGATTGATGATTTTGCGGCGGCGATTTTCCAAATGGGTGGGGATTCGTGTTTTTACTATAACTCAATCAGATTTGGATTTTCATGTAAATATGTGAGCATTTTTTGTAATAAATTTACTATTGTTTTTGTAAATATGGGATTTGCACGAATCATTGGATGGGACATGTCTGAAATACGTCCGGAATCCCATTTTTCGGCATGCGGCCCTCACAGCGCCTCGATTAACCGCCGGTTGCTTCTCGCACAGTATTCGTGACACGCGGCACGCGCCGCACTTGCTGCGCCGTGCACGATCCGCGATGCATCGACCCGTCTCGACATCGACACGACGATCGAGGGCGGCAGCGGTTGCAGCGGCAATTCGAGCACCTCGCCGCTCTCGATCAGCGCGTCGACGAACAGCCGCGGAATCGCGGCCACGCCGAAGCCGTCGCGCACGAGCTGCACGATCACCGAGATCGACGGCGAACCCGTAATGCGTGTGTCCGACAGCGGCACGCCGTACGCGTGCGCGAGCGTGCGGACGATGTCTTCGAGCGCGCGATGCGGGGCGGTGCCGCGTCCGAAGGTCAGGATCGGCTGCCGGAGCACCAGCCGTGCCAGGCCGCTGCGCACATTGGGCAGCAAGCCGGCGCGCGCGATCCAGTGCACCGGATAGTTCGCGAGTGCGTCGCAGACGACGGACGTTTCGTCGCTGCCCTCGACGCGAATGATCAGGTCGAGTTCACCGGCCATCAGGCGTCGCTGCAGCACGACGCTGACGTCGACGCTCAGGTCGATCTCCAGTTGCGGAAAATCGGCCGCGAGCCGCCGCATGTAGTGCGGCAGCCAACTGTGCACGACCGTCTCGATGACGCCGAGCCGCAGCTTGCCGACCGTTGCGCTTTCGCCGGACGCGGCCGCTTGCAGCCGATGCGTCGCGTCGACCACCGCCTTCGCATAGTCGAGCAGGTATTCGCCGTTCGGCGTCAGCCGGAATTCACGGCTGTCTCGATCGACGAGCACGGTTCGCAGTTCGTCTTCGAGGGCTTTCACGCGTTGGGAAATCGCAGCCGGCGTCGCATGCAGCGCGGCGGCGGTCGTGCGGAAGCTGCGCAGCGCCGCGAGCGTGACGAAAGTATCGAGAAAGCGCGTATTCATCGCAGTGCATCCGGTTGCCGGCACGCGGCGTGCCCAGGCGGAACGCCGCGCGAGATCCGGGGAAACCCGGTTTCCCGTTAAGCAAATCTATACGGTAAGCGCAAAAAAACTCGTTGGCGTCAAAATTTTGCTTTTCCTATGCTTCGCTCTATCCGATGACAACCCGCGCGCCGCGCAGGCACCCACCGACACCATGACGCCCTTCGAATTTCGGCAATCCGTCCGCCGCGGCGACTTCCGCGGACCGACCGCCGGCCATTGCGGCGAATTCGCGCAGGCCAATCTTGCGATCCTGCCGGAAGCCCACGCGCACGACTTCCTGCGGTTCTGTCAGGCGAATCCGAAGGCGTGTCCGCTGCTGGCGGTCGGCGAGCCGGGCGCATACCGGATCGAGGCGCTCGGCCGCGACGTCGACATCCGCAACGACGTACCGAGCTATAACGTTTATCGCGACGGCCGCCTGAGCGAGCGCGTCGAGTCGCTGGACAGGCTCTGGCAGGACGATTTCGTCGTATTCGCGATCGGGTGCTCGTTTTCGTTCGAGGCGATGATGGCGCGCGAAGGCATCGCGCTGCGTCATGTCGAGGAACGGCGCAATGTGCCGATGTACCGCACGCGCGTGCCGAACCGCCGCGCCGGCATCTTCGGCGGCGAACTCGTGGTGTCGATGCGACCGATGCGCGGCAAGGACGCGATTCGCGCGGTGCAGATCACGAGCCGCTTTCCTGGCGTGCACGGCGCGCCGATTCATCTGGGCGACCCGGCCGAGCTCGGCATCGGCGACCTCGGCGCGCCCGACTTCGGCGACGCGGTGACGATCCGCGACAACGAATTGCCGGTGTTCTGGGCTTGCGGCGTCACGCCGCAAACCGCGTTGATGGAAGCGAAGCTGCCGCTGGCGATCGCGCATACGCCCGGCCACATGCTGATGACCGACATCACGAACGCGTCGCTGGCGGTGTTTTGAGTCGCGGCCATGCCATGCGTGAAGCCGGCTGGCCGCATCGAAGCGGCCGCGAACCACCGGTGCTGACGACCCGGCTGGCCGATGCCGCACGTATCCACGTTCTGCCGCCCGGCGGCACGGTTACCATTTTTCTCGTACTTCGACAGGAGCGACAACATGGACAGCAAGACTCTGGCGGCACCGCCGGCCGACCCCACGCGTCCCGAGCGCGCCGGCCTCTTCTCGTGGTATGCCGATGCGGGGCCGCGCGAGCGGCGCGCGTTCTGGAGCTGCAAGGTCGGCTACATGCTCGACGGCATGGACACGCAGATGCTGTCGTTCGTGATCCCGACGCTTGTCGCGACGTGGGGCATCTCGCTGGCGGATGCCGGCTTCATCGGTACGATGACGCTGCTCGCATCGGCGCTCGGCGGCTGGATCGCGGGCATCCTGTCGGACCGGATCGGCCGTGTGCGCACGCTGCAGCTGACGGTGTTGTGGTTCGCGGTGTTCACGGGACTCTGCGGGCTTGCGCAGAACTATCACCAGCTTCTCGCGGCACGCGCGCTGATGGGGTTCGGCTTCGGCGGCGAGTGGACGGCGGGTGCGGTGCTGATCGGCGAGGTGATCCGGGCACGCGACCGCGGCAAAGCGGTCGGTCTGGTGCAATCGGGCTGGGCGATCGGCTGGGGTTTGTCGGCGCTGCTCTACGCCGTGCTGTTTTCGGCGCTGCCGGCCGAGCTCGCGTGGCGTGGGCTGTTCCTGATCGGCCTGTTGCCGGCGTTGCTCGTCGTCGTGATCCGCCGTTTCGTAAAGGAGCCGGAAGTCTACGAACGCGAGAAGGCGACGCAGGCGAGCGCCAGCGACGCGCCGCGCCTGACCGAGATCTTCGCGCCACAGCTGCTGTCGACGACGCTGCGCGCCGCGCTGCTGACGACGGGCGCGCAAGGCGGCTATTACGCGATCACGACATGGCTGCCGACGTTCCTCAAGACCGAGCGGCACCTGACCGTGATGGGCACGGGCGGCTATCTGGCGACGATCATCGTCGGCTCATGGATCGGCTATCTGACGAGCGCCTATCTGACCGACCGGCTCGGCCGCAAGCCGAACTTCATCCTGTTCGCGCTTGGCTCGATGATCATTGCATTTGCGTACACGTCGCTGCACCTGACGAACGCATCGATGCTGTGGCTCGGCTTCCCGCTCGGCTTCTTCGCGTCAGGGATCTTTTCCGGCATGGGGGCGTTCCTCACCGAACTTTTCCCGACCCGGGTACGCGGCTCGGGGCAAGGCTTTTGCTACAACGTCGGCCGGGCGTTCGGCGCGCTGTTTCCGTTCCTGATCGGGGCGTTGTCGAAACACTACGGCCTGGGTCTGAGCATCGGCATCTTCGCGGTGGCCGCCTACGGCGTGCTGATCGTCGCGGCGCTGACGTTGCCCGAGACGCGCGGGCGTGAACTCGAAGCGCGCTGAACCGCATGGCATCGTAAAAATTGCCGATAAAAAACGCGCGCAATCACGTGCGCGGAAAATACTGCAGGCATGACGATCGCGGCGGCGAACCCTGACCCGCCGCTCCCGGCGCCCGGCGCCCGGCAAGCGTGGAACCGGTTTGCGCGCCGGCACTGCGTGTGCCGGCACGCCGTTGCCGCGCGTCGTGACGCGCGAGCGCGGCCCGGTTCCCGCATTCCCCGCCACGCTTCGACCGACGCATTGGCCGAGACGGTCGGCCCGTGAGCGGACGATACCGACCGGTCGGTTCATTGCTTGACACGTCCGGCGAAGCGTGTGTGCAAATCCCGCTTGTCATTTGATAAGATGGAACCCATCATTCGTCCGGCAGATCCTGAATGCGCCGCATGAACGATGGATTGCAATAGCCGGCAGTCAGGGCGGGGCGAGGCTGCTGACGAGATCGCATGCCCTGCAACGCCATGCGAAGCCATCTGCGTTGCAGGGGCGCGCATATGACGCTGGCGGAGTCCGTCTACACTGTGCGATTTTTCCTGGTCGGGGCTCGTCTATGTATGACGAAAACGATAGCGCAGTACTCGAAGCGCATTTCGGCACGAGCAGTCCTTGCTGGCGTCTTGGCAACGACAGCAATGCGCTTGAACTGGCGGCGGTGCGCGGCCTGGCCAACGTCAGCGTGGCGCTCGATGCCGGACAGGCCGCGCAGATTCGCGCGCTGACCGGCGTGACGTCGCATCTCGTGCTCGAGATCTCCCTGTTCGGCCATCCGCTCAAGCTGCATCTCGTCGGCAGGAAACTCGACATGACCGACTGGGCCGGCACCGCGTCGGCCTATACGGATGCGGCATCCGTCGCGCAGGATCTCGCGCATGGCCTCGCGTTCGCGGAGCAGGTCGTCTCCGAAGTCAATTCGCTGGTCGTGATTCTCGACCGAAACGGCATCGTGCAGCGCTTCAACCGCCTGTGCGAAGAGGTCACCGGCTTGCGTGAAGTCGACGTGATCGGCAAGAGCGCGTTCGAACTGTTCATGACCACCGACCAGGGTGCGCAGTCGCGCAGCAACATCACCGGCTTCTTCGCGAGCAACAAGCCGTTCTCGGTCGAGCGCTATATCAACACCGTCAACGGCCCGCGCCTGTTCCAGTTTCGCAACAAGTTCGTGCAGAGCGGCAGCGGCGCCGACGAGCAGTTCCTGATCTGCTCGGGCGTCGACATCACCGAGGAGCGCAATGCGCAGCTGCGGCTGACCGAGCTGGCGAACACCGACGTGCTCACTGGCTTGCCGAACCGCCACGCGATCAGCGAACA
>NZ_JAHACR010000239.1 GCF_018375725.1 Burkholderia sp.
ACGTCTGCGCGCTGCACCGGCGCCGAAATCGCCCATTCGCTACGAAGATCCGGAAATCAGCGCATAAGCGGTAGTCAAGGTCGATTTCTGCTATTCGAACGGGGAGGGCTGTCGGATTTGACGTTCCGAGACCTTGATATGTCGGCTTAACCAATAACCGGCATTGAGGCGAAGAACGCTGCTCGTCGACCGGGCATGTTCAGCGGCTGGATCGCTCCAATCCCCAGTCAATGGATATCGGGTCAATGACGTAGATGTCCGGGCCCATCGAAATCGCGCCGTTCGGGCACTCGGGCTCGCATACGTCGCAATTGTGACAAAACGTCTTGCTGCTCATGGCTAGGCGTGCTATCTGAACTTTGCGCGCTGCAAAATCTGCAACACCTGTGCAACTCAGCCGCAACTCAAAAACGTGGATTTCGGGGAATTCTGCACGACCGTGCGGAAGGCTGAAAAGCTATAATGTATCGTTTTTTCTAGGAAAGTTGGTGGCAGTATGGCTTTGATGATTACCGACGAGTGCATCAATTGTGCACTGGTAAGAAGCGCTCTGGAATACGCTGGAGAGGTTGTAGCGTCAACGCCAGCATCTTGCTAGATCGACTTTTACGGTGACGTAGTCCTGATCTGTTGTGAAAACGCGACATGAAGAAGGCGAAGGCTTAGAAATAATTCGGCGTAGGTTTTGGCGTGGGTTTGTGCGCGAAGGCTCATCCGACAAGGCAGATTCATTGCTTCGAAGATAGTGAGTACCTTCTGGTGGTATTTCCGGTGGTATGTTCAACGTTGCCTCGGATCATAAACCTTACCCACCAGGCCTTGCGAAGCGATATGCCAGTCCGGCCTCAGCACCAACTCAAATTCCGGTTTATTCCCGAGAACTCTTGAAACCCGCGATAGCACAAGGCTTCGCGGGTTTTTCATTTCGTCGTATCCCGGTCGCGGCCGACTGAAGCCGGCGCAAGTCGGGGCAACATCGGGGACACGCACGGATGCGTGTCCTGCTCCTGCCCCGGAGTTGCCCCCATGCCGCTGACCGACACCACGATCAAGAGCGCCCGGCCTGCCGAGAAGCCGGCGCACTAGATCCGTCGGACATACCGCTCCGAAACGACTGAGCGTCGCTGGATCCATGCGACGGCAAGCTCCAGCGCTTCATCGCGTGCCTCCCGGGCGTTGGCGAAGTCCCCATCGACGCCGAGCGTGCGTATTTCGCCGGCCCGGTCGGTGACGATGGCTGCTGATGCGTAGCGGCCCTTTTCGGTGGCGGTTACCACCGGCCGAACCTCGCAGCCGTGATATTCCATGACATTGTCCGTTTGCATATGACACCTCCTACAGAGCGTGGCGTCCGAAGCGAACCCGGCGATACGGGACCTGCCGTTTGAACGGACGCGCACGGCGTGCCGCGTGGCACCGCAGGCCAGGGGACTCCGGCAATGCGCGAGGACGCCATCACGACGGCTGTCGCCGCTGCGAGGTTATCGGGAGGCCCCGGTAACCTCGCGCCTGCGCGTCACGGCGACGACGGCAAGCTTGTCTTTGCGATCGCGCAGCCATTCAGCCTGCGCGTCCGGGCACCACGATATCCGTCGTGGAGCCACCCGGTACGGAAGGCGTCTCCGTGCTTTCCGCACCGCTGTTGCCGGTGATCTTCCGGTTTCGGCGTGGTGTGCCGCTCGGGTGGAGCGCGTCGAGGAACGTTCTGCCCTCTTCGGTCAGGTACACGCGGCGTGCGCGTCCGGCGCAATGTTCCAGTATGACCAGTTGGCGTTCGAGCAGCGCGTCGAGCTCGGCGCGGTTCATGTCGAGCTGGTCCGGCGCCTGGCGAACCAGCATCAAGGTCGCAAATTCGTGTGGACTGAGCATTGCCGTCTCCCGTAAAACATGGTCCCGAATGGAGGGGAACGGTGCAGAAAAACGACACGTAGCGCTGGCCGCATCGCATCGCGCTTCGGCTGCGCGTGTCCTTTCCAGGATTCCTGCGTGACATCGGACACCGGGGCCGCCTGCGCCTGGTTCGCGGCGGCGGCAGCGCGCTCGCTGCCGTCCATGCTTCTGACCTGCAGCCGCTGACATGTCAGTGGGCCTTGATTTCGATGCGCCGCGGGCGCGCCTCGTCGCGGCGGGGGATGGTCAGCTTCAGCACCCCGTCCTGGAGGTTCGCCCCGATCTTCGACGTATCGAAGTCCGGTGACAGCGTGAACGTCCGGGCGAAGTGCGGTTCGCGGATCTCGGCATGCTGCAGCCGCAGATTTGCCGGCGTCGGTACGACCGCCTCGGCCTCGATCGAGAGGCTGCTGTCGTGAACTTTGACGTCCAGCTTGTCCTTCGTCACGCCGGGCAGATCGGCCCACAGCGTGACGCCCTGGCTGTCCTCGTATATGTCGACGGCCGGCACGAGTGTCACTCGGCGCACGGGCTGTTCGGTTTCGCGGCGTGCGACCGCTGAAGAGTCGCGTTCCGCCAATTGGGTCCTGTCATTCATGATCGGCTCCTCGGATTACTGGACTGTGATGGCGCGTGGCTTGGACGATTCGCGCTTACCGACGCTAATTGACAGGCAGCCGTTCTCGTAGCGCGCCTGAACCTTGTCGGGATCGGCGGTGTCGGGCAACTCGATGACGCGCCGGAAGGCGCCGGCAAAGCGCTCCTGCGCATAGGTGCGCCTCTCAGTGTCGGTGTCGGGTTGGGGCGATTGGCGTTCGCCATTGATGGTCAGCAGCCCTTTGTCGATCGACACATCGAGCGCGGCGGCATTGACGCCGGGCGCGAACGCGACGATCTCAATCGAATCGTCGGTCGCGCCGATATTGACCTGCGGGAAAGTGCCGAACCGGCTGGCGCGGATGCTGGACGGGAAACCGCCGAAGAGTTGCGCCATCTGCTGCTGCAGGCGGTCGAACTCGCTGAAGAAGTCGGTTCCGAAGTAAAGATCGCTCATGATCGTATCCTCCTCGAATGCAGCCGGGAGGCGAACGGGCCTACGCGCTCCAGTTCGCCTGCCGGACTGCTGGCAAACAAATCGAAACACGCAGCGCGCGGGCTGAGGTGGCGCGCGCGTCTGTCTGAGCGAAAATTAAGATAGGATCTCTACCGAAAAGTTCAAGTGACTACGGCGGATTTTTGCACTTGAAATTTTTGTGTCGGATCCTATTATCGCGGCGAATCGGGATTGCGTTGCGGAGGAGGCGACCATCGCGAATGACCGCGGCAATCGCACGGGGACATGATGCGCTTGCACAGCCGGCCCATCGTGCTCGAAGGACTGAGCGCGGGTGGCAGGGAGACTTATCACGAGACGAAGCCGACCGGCGACCTGCTGACTGATTTCACTCAGGCGTCCTCGGATACGGTGCCCGCCATCCGAGGAACGGCAAGCGAAGCGGTCAGTGGAAGAACAGCTCCCGCATGCCGAAGGTATGACGCGCCTCGGCAGCCATCAGCACCATCAGCACCAGCAGGCACAGGGGCGGAATCAGGATGGCGTACACCAGCGCCAGCCGTTCCCACATCATGTGCATGAAAATCGACACGATCAGCCCGGCCTTGGCGATCATGAGCACGACGATCAGCGTCCAGCGCAGCACACCCTGCACGTGGAAGTAATCCACCATGTACGACATCGTGCTCAGTACGAACAGCAGGGCCCAGATCTTCAGGTAGATGCTGATCGGATGCTGCTGGCCGTGCGCGGCATCGGGTCGATGGGCGGGATCGGTGTGGTCCATGATCTGCCTCACCACAAATAGAACAGCGCAAAGATGAACACCCACACCAGGTCGACGAAGTGCCAGTACAAGCCGGCAATCTCGACGATCTGGAAGTTGCCGTGCTCGGTGAACCCCGGCTGCAGGATCTTGCGTGCGATCAGCAGCAGGTAGATCACGCCGCAGGTCACGTGAAAGCCATGGAACCCGGTGATCATGAAGAAGCACGCGCCGAACTGCGCCGCGCCCATCGGGTTGCCCCAGGGGCGGATACCTTCATGGAAGATCAGCTTGCTCCATTCGAGGGCCTGCATCGATACGAAGGTCGCGCCGAGCAATGCGGTCGCCAGCAACAGGGCGGCGGCGCGCGTTGCGTTGCGCCGGTAGCCGAAGTTGACCGCCATCGCCATGGTGCCGCTGCTGGTGATCAGGATGAACGTCATGATGGCGATCAGCAGCAAGGGCACATCCACGCCGCCCACCGTGAGCGCGAACACCCTGGACGTGTCGGGCCACGGCACCGTGGTCGACATGCGCACCGTCATGTAGCCGATCAGGAAGCTGCTGAAGACGAAGGTGTCCGAGAGCAGGAAGATCCACATCATCGCCTTGCCCCACGGCACCTTGAAGGCTTCGCGATCGGCCGACCAGTCCGTGACGATGCCGCGCCAGCCGTCTGGACCGGCGTCGGTCGGCGTGGTGGGGGATTCGGTGGGGAGCGTGGGCGAGGTCATGGCGCGGCTCCATACAGCGGCCCGCAGACGGCGGCGACGAACTCGGGGGTGAGCCACCACATGGCCGCCAGCAGCGCGAGCCAGACCGCCAGCAGGAAATGCCAGTAGATTGCGCACAGCGAGATGGCGCGCTGGATCCGGAAGAGATCCGCGCGCTGGAGAAGCGCGAGCGTCACGGCCCACGCCACGAGCCCGCCGAGCACATGCAGCCCGTGCAGACCGGTGAGCAGATAAAGGAAGCTATTGGAAGGATTCACGGTGACGGTCTGCCCGGCCGCCGACAGCATGCGCCAGGCGACCAGTTGCCCGATCACGAACACGGCCGCCAGCACACCGCCGGACACCAGCCACGCCGCGCGGTGCATGGTCAATTGCCGGGCACGCTGCATGGCAACGCTTGCCAGCACCAACGCGCCGGTGTTCCACCACAGCAGTGCCGGATGAGGAACCGGCTGCCAGTCGGGCTCGCGCATGCGCATGGCATAGGCGAGCAGCAGCAGTGAAAACAAGGTCGTTGCCACCGCCATGAAGACGATCAGGCCGATGCGGCTCGCATTCGGCAAGACAGGCGGCGCGTCAGGAACGAAGGGGCGGGGCAGGGCGGTCATTTGCGTGCCTCGCCAGGCTGAAGCGTCGGGTGGGCCGGTTCGGGCGCCGTCGCAGGCGGCTGGTTTTGCGGGACGAAATCTTCCTCGATCCCCGGCGGGCTGTATTCGTACGCCCAGCGGTAAACGACGGGCTGCGCGGCGCCCCAATTGCCGTGCGCGGGCGGCGTTTGCGGCGTCTGCCATTCCAGCGTGGTGGCCCGCCACGGGTTGCCGTCGGCACGCTTGCCGTGCACCAGGCTCCACGCCAGATTGAACAGGAACAGCAATTGCGCCGCGCCGACGATCAGCGCAACGACGGTGATGAACGTGTTGAGCGTCTGCGCCGAATGGGGAATGAAGCTGTAGCCCTCATATGCGTAATAGCGCCGCGGCATGCCCAGGATGCCGAGATAGTGCATCGGGAAGTAGATCAGATAGGTGCCGACGAAAGTGACCCAGAAATGCACGCGCCCGAGCGTATCGTTGAGCATGCGCCCGGTCACCTTCGGATACCAGTGGTAGATGCCGCCAAACACCACCAGGATCGGCGACACACCCATCACCATATGGAAGTGCGCCACCACGAAGTACGTGTTCGACAGCGGAATGTCCACGCTCACGTTGCCGAGGTAAAGACCGGTCAGCCCACCGAGGACGAAAGTGCTGATGAAGCCGACGGCAAACAGCATCGGCACGTTCAGGTGGATATCGCCGCGCCACAGCGTCAGCACCCAGTTGTAGACCTTGAGGGCGGTCGGGACGGCGATGATGAGCGTGGTGGTGGCAAAGAAGAAGCCGAAGTATGGATTCATGCCGGCGATGAACATGTGGTGCGCCCAGACCACGAAGCTCAGCACACCGATGATGACGATGGCCCACACCATCATCCTGTAGCCGAAGATGTTCTTGCGCGCATGCGTGCTGATGAGATCCGACACGATGCCAAAGGCCGGCAGCGCGACGATGTAGACCTCGGGATGCCCGAAGAACCAGAACAGGTGCTGGAACAGCAGCGGGCTGCCGCCGGCATGCTTGAGCGTCTGCCCCATCGACACCACGGCCGGCATGAAGAAGCTGGTGCCGAGTGTCTTGTCGAGCAGCATCATCACCGCCGACACGAACAGCGCCGGAAACGCCAGCAGCGCCATGATGGTCGCGATGAGGATGCCCCACACGGTGAGCGGCATGCGCATCAGCGTCATGCCGCGCGTGCGCCCCTGCAGCGTGGTGGTGACGTAATTCAGGCCGCCCATCGTGGCCGCGACGATGAAGATCGCCAGCGACACCAGCATCAACACGATGCCCCATTCCACGCCCGGCGTGCCCGGCAGGATGGCCTGGGGTGGATACAGCGTCCAGCCCGCGCCGGTCGGGCCGCCTGGCACGAAGAAACTCGCCACCAGCACCAGCACGGCCAGCAGGTAGACCCAGTAGCTCAGCATGTTGAGGAACGGGAACACCATGTCGCGCGCGCCCAGCATCAGCGGGATCAGGTAGTTGCCGAAACCGCCGAGAAACAGCGCCGTCAGCAGGTAGACCCAGTAGCTCAGCATGTTGAGGAACGGGAACACCATGTCGCGCGCGCCCAGCATCAGC
>NZ_JAHACR010000240.1 GCF_018375725.1 Burkholderia sp.
CCAACGAAAAAGGGCGGGAATCGCGCGATTCCCGCCCTTTCTTTTTCACCGGACGCGCCGTACAGCAGGCGCGTCCTTGCGGCGTGCGTCAGGCCTTGTCCTGCACGACGCCGCGGCGGATCTGGTCAAGCTCGATCGATTCGAACAGCGCCTTGAAGTTGCCTTCGCCGAAACCCTGGTTGCCCTTGCGCTGGATGATTTCGAAGAAGATCGGCCCGATTTGGTTCTCGGTGAAGATCTGCAGCAGCAGGTCGTCGTGCGCGCCGTCGATCAGGATCTTGCGCTTCTTCAGCTCGTCCAGCGGCTCGCCGTGGTTCGGCACGCGGCGGTCGACGAGTTCGTAGTACGTGTCGATCGTGTCGAGCAGTTTCACATCCTTGCCGCGCAGGCCGTCGACCGCGCCATAGATGTCCGACGTGCCGAGCGCGATGTGCTGGATGCCTTCGCCGCGATACGCGTCGAGATATTCCTGGATCTGTCCGGCGGTTTCCGAACCTTCCTCGTTGATCGGAATGCGGATCTTGCCGCACGGCGACGTCATCGCCTTCGACTTCACGCTGGTCACCTTGCCCTCGATGTCGAAGTAGCGCACTTCGCGGAAGTTGAACAGGCGCTCGTAGAACTCCGCCCATTCCTGCATGCGACCGCGATGGACGTTGTGCGTGAGGTGGTCGATGTAGGTGAGGCCGTGGCCGGCCGGGTTCGGATCGGCGCCCGGGATCGGTTCGAAGTCGACGTCATAGATACTGATGTCGCCGATGGCGCCCGGCTGCGCGCCGTTCTTGCCTCTCCAGCGGTCGACGAAGTAGATCAGCGAATCGCCGATGCCCTTGATCGCCGGGATGTTCAGTTCCATCGGGCCGGTCTTGTTGTCGAAACCCCACGCGCCGAGATCGAGCGCGCGCTGGTAGGCCTGCGCGGCGTCCTGGACGCGGAATGCGATCGCGCAGATCGATGGGCCATGCAGCCGGGCGAAGCGCTGCGCGAACGAGTCCGGCTCGGCATTGATGATGAAGTTGATGTCGCCCTGACGGTACAGCGTCACGTCCTTGTGACGATGGCGCGCGATCGCGGTGAAGCCCATCCGTTCGAACAGCTGGCCGAGCGCCTTCGGATCCGGTGCGGTGTATTCGATGAATTCGAAACCGTCGGTGCCGACGGGATTGTCCCAGGTGGGGATCTGCATGCGTGTCTCCTTATGCGCGCCGCGACGCGCGCGATGAATCAGTGCGTGCGGAAAAGTGTAGCGGGCAACGTGGAGCGGAAACTTGCGAACTTAATCGTGCATCACTACGATGGCGCAATTTCCAGTCTTGAATGCATCTCATGGAGGCAGAAGATGGCGCAAATCGAATTGGATGCCATCGACCGGCGGATTCTGGCGATTCTTCAGGAGAACGGGCGCCTGTCGAACCAGGAGATCGCCGAGCGGGTGAACCTGTCGCCCAGCCCGTGCCTGCGGCGCATCCGGCGTCTCGAGGAGACCGGTGTGATCACCGGCTACGTCGCGCTGCTCGATCCGCAGAAGCTCGGCCTCGACCTGCTCGCCTACGTCAGCGTGCGGCTCGAAAAACGCGGCGGGCTCGCGCCGATGCGTGGGGACGAGACCTCGATGCGCGCCGGCACGACGCACGCGGAGCTGTTTCGCGCGGCGGTGCAGGCATGGCCGGAAGTGGTCGCCTGCCATGCGATGACGGGGGATATGGATTATCTGTTGCGGGTGCAGGTCGAGGACATGGCGCATTTTTCGCGCTTCGTGCAGGCGCAGCTGCTGCACCATCCGTCCGTGATCGACGTGAAGACGAGCTTTTCGCTCGAATGCTTCAAGGAGACGACGGCGCTGCCGATCCGCGCGACGCGCTGACGCGCGCGAGGTGGTGCCGCTGTCGCGCCTGCGGCGTCGTGGTGGACCGGTGGAAACTTAGGCGGGCGCGCGGCGCGCGATCCGTATCGGCAGACCTCAGGCAGTCAGCGCGGCGGGCATGAACGATTCGATGATCTTCGACGTGCGGCGCGCCTGACGCTTGAGTGCGTAGTCGAACAGCGCGGCCTGTTCCTGCATCATCTCGGCGATGATCGTCGAGTGGTCGGCGGGCGGCAGCGACAGGTAGGCGTCGGCTTCGCCGTACGCGTACTCGATCCGCATGCCGGACTTTTTTGCGATGTGCATCATCGTCGCGTTGCGCGACAGGCAATGCATGTACAGCATGGAAACGCGCGTGTTGCGGCTGCGGATCGCTGCGCGTTCGAACAGCTTCGTGCCGACGCCGTGGCCGCGCGCGCTTTCGAGCACCGACACGCCGAATTCAGCAGTGCGCTTGTCGCCTTCTGCCGGCAGGTAGGCCAGATGGCCGACGCCGATCAGTTCGAGTTCATGGTCGAACACGCCGAACACGGTATCGCGGCTGAAGTCGATCGTGCGGACATAGTTCTCGATGACATGGTCGGGCACCGTTTGCCCGAAGCGCAGCAGACGATCTTCGCTGCCGAGCGCGAGAAAGTGGGTGAGCAGTTGCTCACGGTCTTTGGAAGCCAGTTCCCTGACGAGAACCGGCGCAGTGACGGCTTTGCCGACGACATCGGCCGAACCGTGGCGTTGCGTGTTCATCGTGGGTTCCTCAATGTGTGACCGTACAGCGGGTTGTGCAATGCAGCAGCATTTTACCCGACCGCAGCCCGTCTGATTGGGGAAAACCCGTATTCGTTTTCGAGGGGAAATTCTAAATACGTGCTGTCACACGCATAAGTGCATGATTATAAATGGATTAAAAATTAATCATATGAAATGATGCGTGGCCTGTAATAGTGTTTTCGCCACGCAACACATGTTGCTGTGCGGCAATCAGGCCGGCGACGACAGCCCGCGCTCGATCATGTCGATCACCTGCTCGGCGAAATCGCGGTAGCCGAGGCGGCCGCCGGGTTTGAGCCAGGTGAACGTCCAGTTGATCATCCCGAACACCATCATCGTCACCGACATCTGGTTTTCCTTCGAGATGCGCGACGGATAGGCGCGCGCGAGCTGGCGCGCGAACGCGGCGACGATATCGCGCTGGCGGTCGAGAACGATCTCGCGCTGGGTGTCCTCGAGGTACTTCACATCGTTGAGCAGCGCGACGTGGCGGCTGTGCGATGTCTCGTATTCGGCGAGGAACGCGCGCACCAGTTCCGCGAATGCCTCGTGCTCGCTGAGCCCGCGCCGCTGGCTGGTGCCCTCGACTTCCGCGATGATCAGCATCAGCCGCTTCGTATAGCGATCCAGCAGGTCGAAGAGGATCGCTTCCTTGCTTTCGTAATAGTGATAGAGGCGGGCCTTCGACGTGCCGCTCGCGGTCGCGAGATCGGACATCGACGTGCTCGGGTAGCTCGTCTGCGCGAACTTCTCTGCGGCGAGATCGAGGATCTGCTCGCGCTGGGATTCGTGGTCGGGGGCTCGGGTACGGGCCATGGTCGAATGCGGCGGGTTAGCGGTGTGGGGCGGCGGCGCTGCCGCCCCGAATCACGTGAATGGGGCGGGTCGGCCAGACGTCGACGAAACAAGGCCGCCGGCCGGACGTCGAGTCGTCCGGCCGGCGGCGGCCCCTAGTGTAAGCGAGATGCGGGACGGCGATAAACCGCCGGGCGTTGCCTGGCGCGAACGGCTCAGCGCTCGTCGTAGCTCACGACGACCTTGTCGCTGATCGGATGGCACTGACAGGTCAGCACGAAACCGTCCTTCACTTCCTGTTCCTCGAGCGTGTAGTTCTTCTCCATCCGCACTTCGCCCTCGAGCACCTTTGCGCGGCACGTGCAGCAGACGCCGCCCTTGCACGCATACGGCAGCGCGAGACCGGCGCGCAGGCCGACATCGAGCAGGCTGACACCCTCGTACGGCAGGCGCAGCTTGCGCTTCTTGCCGTCGAGGACGATTTCGAGCTCGGCGGCGGGGGTGTCGTCGGTGATCTCGACGAGCGGCACGCCGGCCTGCGGCAACGGCGTGCCGAAGCGCTCCACGTGCACCTTCGCCTGCGGCACGCCGGCGGCCTTGAGCGCGGCCTCGGCCGCATCCATCATCGGCGCGGGGCCGCAGATGAATGCTTCGTCGATCGAGTCGGCGGGCACCAGCGTGTCGAGGAACGCCGCGCACTTCGCCTGATCGAGCACGCCGTTGAACAGCTCGACGTCCTGCAGATCGTCGGACAGCACGTGATACAGGACGAACCGGTTCATGTAGCGGTTCTTCAGATCCTCGAGTTCCTCGGCGAACATGATCGCGTCGACGCTGCGGTTGCCGTAGATCAGCGTGAACGTGCTGCGCGGCTCGAGCTCGAGCGTCGTCTTGACGATCGCGAGCACCGGCGTGATGCCGGAGCCGCCGGAGAACGCGACGTACTGCTTGCCGTGTTCCGCGTTCAGATGGGTGAAGAACCGGCCGTCCGGCGTCATCACGTCGATCGTATGGCCGGGCTTCAGCGTATCGAACGCGAAGTTCGAGAAGCGCCCGCCGCGCACGCGCTTGATGCCGATGCGCAGTTCGCCGTCTCGGTCGTAGTCGGTCGTGCCGACGCAGATCGAATAGGAGCGGCGCGTTTCCTCGCCGTCGATGTGGACTTTCAGCGTGACGAACTGGCCCTGCGTGAAACGATAGGCCTCGCGCAGTTCGGGCGGCACGTCGAAGGAGACGGTGACGGCGTCGGCGGTCTCGGGCCGCACGTCGCGGATACGCAGCGGATGAAATTGCGGGGTCGCCATATCAGTAAGGTTTGAAGTAGTCGAAGGGTTCGCGACAGTCGACGCAGCGATACAGCGCCTTGCAGGCCGTCGACGCGAATTGCGCGAGACGTTCGGTGTGCGCGGAACCGCAGCGCGGGCAGGCGGGCGCCGCGACGGGGCGGGGCATGAACCGCACGACGCTTTCCTGCGGCGCGGCGCTGCCGCACTGGCCGACGGGCGGCGCGATGCCGTATGCGCGCAGCTTGTCGCGGGCTTCCTGCGTGATCCAGTCGGTGGTCCACGCGGGCGCGAGCACCGTCACGACGCGGTGCGGCGGCAGGCCGGCCTGCTGCATCGCGATCGCGATGTCCTCGGCGATTTGCGACATCGCCGGGCAACCGGAATAGGTCGGCGTGATGACGACCTCGAGCACGCCGTCGTCTGCACGCCGGACGTCGCGCAGGATCCCGAGTTCGCGGATCGAGACGACGGGGATTTCCGGATCGGGCACGGCCTCCAGCACCGCCCACGCGTGCGCGAGCAGCGGATCGGCATGGTGCGGGGCGGGTACGGCGGCGTGGGGGCGTGGGGCGGACATCGCGAGGCTCCGTGGCATCGGCGGGTGAATTACCAGGTCGCGCCGGGATGCTGGCGCGCGAGACTCTGCATTTCCGCGAGCAGGTAGCCCATGTGTTCCGAATGCTCGCCTTGCTTGCCGGTCGTCACGTGCCGGACCGGCTCGGGCAGCGTGAGCGTCGCTTCGGCGAGCGCGTCGTCGACATCCGCGCGCCATGCGTCTTCGAGCGCCGCCGGCGACGGGCCGATGCCTTGTGCGGCGACCGCCTCGTCCACGGCGTCCGCCGCGAAGAACTCGCGCGTGTACGGCATCAGATAGTCGAGCGCGGCCTGCGCGCGGCGATGGGATGTTTCGGTGCCGTCGCCGAGACGCACCAGCCATTCGCGCGCATGGTGCACGTGATAGCGGGTTTCCTTCACCGATTTCGCGGCGATTGCGGCCAGCGTCGTATCGGCCGACGATTCGAGCGCGCTCCAGACATGCAGCATCAGCGTCGCGTAGAGGAAATTGCGCACGATCGTGACCGCGTAGTCCTTGTCGGCGTGTGCGGTGCCCGATACCGGGCCGTAATGCGGCAGTTCGGCGAGCGTGAAGTTCGCGAATTCGCGCTCGGTGCGGAAGTACGCGTAATCGTCCTCGGTCTTTTCGGCGCCCGAGCGCTGGCGCTCGAGTTCGGCGGCGTGCGTATACAGCATGCGCGCCTGGCCGATCAGATCGAGACTCATGTTGGTGAGCGCGATGTCTTCTTCGAGAATCGGGCCGTGACCGCACCATTCGGCGTTGCGCTGACCGAGGATCAGCGCGTTGTCCGCGAGGCGCAGCACGTAGGAGAGGTGTTCGGGCGTGATCGTCATGGCGCGGGCCGCTTACATGTGGTTGACTTCGTCGGGCAGCGTGTAGAACGTCGGATGGCGGTAGATCTTGTCGCCCGCCGGCTCGAACAGTTCCTCCTTCTCGCTGGGATCCGACGCGGTGATGGCCGACGACGGCACCACCCAGATGCTCACGCCTTCCTGGCGGCGCGTGTAGACGTCGCGCGCCATGCGCAGCGCCATCGACGCGTCCGCGGCGTGCAGGCTGCCGCAATGCTTGTGATCGAGGCCTTGCTTGCTGCGCACGAACACTTCCCAGATCGGCCATTCCTTGTTCATTGCTCTCTCCTGGCGACCGGCATCGGCGCTTCGCGCCCGACCCGGTCTGATGACATGCTGAATCCGATGTGTCCCGGCGCACGGGCGCCGGGGCTTGCCGCTCAGGCGGCCTGTTGCTCGGCGCGGGCGCGGCGCTTCGCTTCGTGCGCGAGCGCGGCTTCGCGCACCCATGCGCCATCTTCGTGCGCCTTCACGCGGG
>NZ_JAHACR010000241.1 GCF_018375725.1 Burkholderia sp.
AGAAAGCAGGTGCGGGACAGCCGGAGCCGCGCGCCGAGCTGGCGGACGCCGACAAGCTCGACGCCGAGCGTTGGCGTAAGTGCAAGACCATGCGGAAAGCTTGGTGGCTCGAAGCAATGGACGAGGCAGGGGAGAAGGGCGGCCGAAGCCTAGACGAAGCCATCGACGCCGCCCGCTCTGGAGCAAGCCGATGACCGACGATACCAAAGCCATCCTGAAGGTTGTCGAGACGTATATTGCGCGGCATCCCCGGCCACCACAGGTCAATCAGAAGCAGGCGGCCGAAATGCTTGGCGTCAGCGCACGCACGGTGCACAACATGATCAAGGCCGGCACGCTGCGCCTGAACCGATGCGGAATGATTCCGATCGAGCAGATCGATGCAGTCCTGCAACCGGCTTAAATGCGCGCGGCGATGTCTTCTGCCGACTCGCGGTAATAGACCTCGCTGAGCATGCGCAAATCGGTATGCCCGCTGATCTTCGAGAGCGTGAGGACGTCGACGCGGCGCGCGAGCCGTGTCAACGCCTCCGCTCGGCTGTCATGGAAATGCAGTCCCGTGATCTTCAGCCGATTTTTCGTCCTTCGAAAAAGCGCGTCGAGCGAGCCCGAGTCGATCGTGAAAAATCGGTCGCGGTCGGCCAGCGGCGCAAGCAACCGTGCCGTCTGCCGCGTGAACGGGATCGAGCGAGGTTTCCCTGTCAGACGCTGCATCTTGTGCTCAACGCTCGCGACGCGCTTCTGAAGGTCGCAATTCGCCTTCCCGAGCTGGAGAATTTCCCCTGCGCGCATCGCAGAGCGGAGCGCCACCAGAAACGCCAGCGCCACTTCCTGGCTCTTCGTCTCCGGCGCGCGCCCGCTAACGTATCCAAGCGCCCGGCAGATGGGGCGCACTTCGCCCCACGGATCGATGCGGCGATCGCGCGGCGCACCCTCCTGCGGAATCTTGAATCCCGTAAATGGATTGTGCGTCAGCCAGTGCCACTCGTCGCGAGCGGTGTAGAACACATTTCGAATCAGATTGATGTCGCGGACCACGGATCCCGGCTTGACCTTCTTGAGACGCGCATCGCGCCACTCGACGAGTTGCGGTGTCTTGAACTCGGCCAGCTTCAGCGCGGCCAGATGGGGGAAATCCTTCTCGAATGCCTTGAGGCGAAGCGCCTCGGAGCGCGCGCCGGCCTTCTTGTCCGAAACCTTCTCGATGTATTCCCGAAACATCTCTCCGACGGTATGCAGCTCGCCTGGGTCACGCCCCTTCTGGGCGCGGATCTCGGTTTCCCTGTTTGCGGCCCACGCCTTCGCCTCCCGCTGAGTGCGGAATGTCTGCGAATCGCGCGCGTCGCCGATCTTGATCTGGGCTCGCCAGCCATCCTTGTACGGGGTGATTGAAGCCACCGTGGGGCCTCGCATGGGGCTGTTATGGGGCCGCCAGTGTACAAAGATCCGTTTTGGTCGGCAAATCGCAGAATGGGGGCAATCCGCTAAGCCATTGTTTTCTTGTATTTTCCGTGCCTAGTGGATTTAATCGGAAGTATCCGTGGTGCCGGGGACCGGACTCGAACCGGCAAGCCAATCAAGGCGGCGGATTTTCATCACACTGCTTCTTTCAAAGCCGGCGCCGCATGACGCGACGCCGTTCGTGCGCTGGACTATGCCTTCGCCGTCGCGCCCGAGCCGATCCCGCTTGCCCGTGCGCCTTAGGCGCCCCCCGTCTAGTCTCTACACCTTCCACGCGCGCGCCGCATTCGGTGCGCTGCGAGGCTTGGCTCGGCGTTGCCTCGATGCATGGCATCAGGGGTTTCACCGAATTTGAAGGGTTCTGCACCGGCCGTTTCCGGCCGGGCACTCAATTATTTAAGTCCGCTATGTCTACCAATTTCATCACCCCGGCAAGGGCGGACGGGATTCTACCACTGGTCACGCCTGCGTTAGCGACCGATTTCACCGTCACGGGCAACGGTCAGCGGAACGCGCTATTCATTCGCGGGCGCCACGACGGACGGCTGCCCGCTCGTCCTGCCGTCCTGTCCGGCTTGCCCGGCGGCCACGCCGGTACGCGGCATGCCCTTTCGCGCCGGATCGAACAGAAACGACAACACGACGCTGCCAAGAATCGCGACGGTTGCCATCACGGTCGCCATCGTCACGGGTTCGCCGAGCAGCACGGCGCCCAGCGCAACCGCGACAATCGGATTCACATACATGCAGCTGCTCGAAATGATCGGACTCGTATGACGGATCAGGTAACCGTATGCGACGTAGGCTGCCATCGTGCAGAACACCATCAGATAGACGGACGCGAGCACCGGCAGCACGGCCAGCTGCCCGATGCGCTCGCCGAGCAGCCAGGCGGCCAACGTCGACATCAGGCCGCCCAGCCCGATCTGCAACGAGGTGGACAGGAACAGGTCGGACGGCAGCTTGAGCCGCGTCGCAAGATGTGCGCCGCCGGCCCAGAACAATGCGCCGGCCAGCACGGTGATCGTGCCGAGCGCCGAATTCTCGGCGCTGGATCCGCCGGCGTTCAGCACGACGATGCCGACCATGCCGAGCGCGACCGCCGCCCATTCGCCCTTCGTCACCGGACGGCCGGCGACGGCCGCGATCACGGTCGCGAACAGCGGCACGGTGGCGACCATCACGGCGGCCGAGCCGCTGCTGACGGTGCGCATCCCGAGCGCGATCATTCCTGACGACAGCGCGACGAGCATCGTGCCGACGATGGCCGAATTGCGTATTTCGACGAGCGACGGCCAGGCCGGCCGCCTGCGCAGTGCAAAGATGAACAGGCCGATCCCGCCCAGCAGGTTCCGCAATCCGGACAGCGTGAGCGGCGGAAACGCCTGCAACGCGACGTGCAGCGCGAGATAGGTCGATCCCCAGACGATATAGATGAAGACGAGCGCCAGTGCGACCCGGCCGCCGCGGCTTTGCGGGAGGCGCAACGGGTGGCGTGCGAAGAAGTCGAGGAGTCGGTCGAGCGGCGTCATCGTTCAGGCCGCCCGCCTGTCGCGTCGCGTGCGCCGCCGGCAGGCGCGGGGAATACCGGCAAACGGCCCGCTCAGGGCCGGACGGGCGGGCGAAAACGTGCGGAACGACATGACAGTGCGAACGGCGACGAAGTAGGCCGGAGCGACCGGCGGCGGGCGGACAAAAAAACGCGCAACCGCTCGGGCTGCGCATGCTCGGCATTATGGCATCAAGGATTCGAAAGGAACGCCGTGTGCCGGCTGAAAGGTTGTCGAATGACGTTTCGGCGCGACAGTTTTGCAAAGCGAGGCCGCCTGCGCCCCGCGCGCACTGTGCTCAGTACAGCAACCAGTCCTTCTCGTTCCAAGGTTTCTGGCCTTTCATCGGCTTGCTGCTCAGCGAATCCGACGCGGTCGCGCCTTTCTTCATGTCCTGCTTGGCCATGCCGCCCTTCTTCGTCCCGCTGTCCCTCGACATTGCGTCGTGACCAGCCGGATCCTTCGGCGTTTGCGCCTGGCCTTTCGACATCGACGATGCGTTTCCGGACATCGCATCGTTCTGCGCATACGCGCTGGCAACCGCCAAGGCGAAACCGGCGAGGCAAGCGGCGATCAGAGTGTGCTTCATGACGGCGCTCCTTCTTGGGAGGGTGACAGGATTCGAACAATCCGCAACGGCTGCACGATAAATCGCAGCCGCATTACCTAACATTCTAGGTTTCGCTGCATACGATCGCGGCCACAATCTCAGGCCCCGCCACCCGGATTTCATGCCGTCCAGTTCGTCCGGCAAACCGCCTTGCGCACGCCCGGCGCCGGCACCGCCGCCCTGCACGCCGCCGCCGATCTGTCCCCGGTTGAAACCGCCGCGAACCCGGTGTATCTTGTGCGCTTGCTAACGCGGGGGTCCTGCAATGCGCTCGATCAAGAAACGGGCTTTGCGGGTGAGAAATACCCTTTGAACCTGATCTGGGTAATGCCAGCGCAGGGAAGCGTCCGGGCTTCGTCTCCCTCCCTCCGATGAAACCCGCCGCCGTACAACTCTCATCTCCTGCTTAGCGAGCGCCCCACATTTGCTTTGCACGGGATTCGAGCCGACGCATCAGCGCCGGTCCGGATCGACACAGGAGATCGCATGAACGCCAACCCGAAGTTTCTGTCCGCCGACGCCCACGTCGACGCTGCCGCCGTCGCGCCGCTGCCGAATTCGCGCAAGATCTACGTGACGGGCTCGCAGCCCGACATCCGCGTGCCGATGCGCGAAATCACACAGGCCGACACGCCGACCGGGTTCGGCGGCGAGAAGAATCCGCCGATCTACGTGTATGACACGTCGGGCCCGTACACCGATCCGGACGCGAAGATCGACATCCGCGCCGGCCTGCCCGCGCTGCGCCAGCGCTGGATAGACGCACGCGGCGACACCGAGGCGTTGCCGGGCCTGTCCAGCCAGTACGGCCGCGAGCGCGCCGCCGACCCGGCCACGGCCGACCTGCGTTTCCCGGGCCTGCACCGCGAGCCGCGCCGTGCGAAGGCCGGCAAGAACGTCACGCAGATGCACTATGCGCGCCAGGGCATCATCACGCCGGAAATGGAATACATCGCGATTCGCGAGAACCAGCGCCGCGCCGAGTACCTCGAAAGCCTGAAGGCGAGCGGCCCGAACGGCGCGAAGCTCGCCGCGATGATGGGTCGCCAGCATCCTGGGCAGGCGTTCGGCGCCGCGGCATTCGGTGCGAACGCGCCGGTCGAGATCACGCCGGAATTCGTGCGTTCGGAAGTGGCGTGCGGCCGCGCGATCATCCCCGCGAACATCAACCACCCGGAATCCGAGCCGATGATCATCGGCCGCAACTTCCTCGTGAAGATCAACGCGAACATCGGCAACTCGGCCGTGACGTCGTCGATCGGCGAGGAAGTCGACAAGATGACGTGGGCGATCCGCTGGGGCGGCGACACGGTGATGGATCTGTCGACCGGCAAGCACATCCACGAAACCCGTGAATGGATCATCCGCAACAGCCCGGTGCCGATCGGCACGGTGCCGATCTACCAGGCGCTGGAGAAGGTCAATGGCAAGGCCGAGGACCTGACCTGGGAAATCTTCCGCGACACGCTGATCGAACAGGCCGAGCAAGGCGTCGACTACTTCACGATCCACGCGGGCGTGCGCCTCCAGTATGTGCCGCTGACCGCGAACCGGATGACCGGCATCGTGTCGCGCGGCGGCTCGATCATGGCGAAGTGGTGTCTCGCGCATCACAAGGAAAGCTTCCTGTACGAACACTTCGAAGAGATCTGCGAGATCATGAAGGCGTACGACGTGAGCTTCTCGCTCGGCGACGGCCTGCGCCCCGGCTCGATCTACGACGCGAACGACGAAGCGCAGCTCGGCGAACTGAAGACGCTTGGCGAACTCACGCAGATCGCATGGAAGCACGACGTGCAGGTGATGATCGAAGGTCCAGGCCACGTGCCGATGCAGCTGATCAAGGAAAACATGGATCTGCAGCTCGACTGGTGCAAGGAAGCGCCGTTCTACACGCTCGGGCCGCTCACGACCGACATCGCGCCGGGCTACGACCACATCACGTCGGGCATCGGCGCCGCGATGATCGGCTGGTTCGGCACGGCGATGCTCTGCTACGTGACGCCGAAGGAACACCTCGGCCTGCCGAACAAGGACGACGTGAAGGAAGGCATCATCACGTACAAGCTCGCCGCGCACGCCGCCGACCTCGCGAAGGGTCATCCGGGCGCGCAGGTCCGCGACAACGCGCTGTCGAAGGCCCGTTTCGAGTTCCGCTGGGAAGACCAGTTCAACCTCGGCCTCGATCCGGACAAGGCACGCGAATTCCACGACGAAACGCTGCCGAAGGATTCGGCGAAGGTCGCGCACTTCTGCTCGATGTGCGGCCCGCACTTCTGCTCGATGAAGATCACGCAGGACGTGCGCGAGTTTGCGGCGCAGCAGGGCGTGTCCGAAACCGAAGCGCTGAAGAAGGGCATGGAAGTCAAGGCCGTCGAGTTCGTCACGAGCGGCTCGGAAATCTATCGCCGACAATAAGCGCCGGATCGCTCCGCGACGCACGAAGCCCGCTTGCGAGCGGGCTTCGGATGACTGACGAACCCCATGTTTTTCGGAACATGGGGTTCTGTCGTTTGGGCGGACGCAATATCCGTGTTCCCGGGCCTGTCGCCTGCCCCGCAGGCCGCGAAACAACTCATTACGAAAGCGCGAATACCTTAACAAGTCCTTACAGCAGCCCGGCATGCCGGCGCGTACATTTTTTGGTGCGCGGTTCCCATTGGACGCGCGCATTCGTTCACAACAGCAAGGACAACGATCATGAACTCGATTCGGCGTATTGGGGTATGCGCACTGCTCGCCGCGACGATGGCCAGCCTGTCGGCGTGCGACACGATGACGGCCCGTCAGCGTAATACGGCGATCGGTGCGGGCGTCGGCGGCGTCGCCGGCGCGGCGATCGGCGGCAACGCGCTGTCGACGCTCGGCGGCGCGGCCGTCGGCGGCATCATCGGCAACCAGGTCGGCAAGTGACGCCGCCGCGTCCCGCGCGGGACGCGGCCTGACCGCCGGACGGCGCCCGAAATGATCCGTTACCGTTTTGCCCAGCGTT
>NZ_JAHACR010000242.1 GCF_018375725.1 Burkholderia sp.
GTGGTGTACATCGGCGTGGGCGTCAGCGGCCTGGTGACGCTGGTGCAGGAGCTGATGAAATAAGATCAAAAAAGAAGCGGCGCACCGCGCCGCCGACAGCACCGAGCAGCGTGTGAAACACCGTACTGATAGCGGTCAGGACACAGCCGAGCATGACCAGTTGCTGCCCGACCGGGCCTTTGCCGGGATCGGCGAATTGCGGCAGAAAAACCATGAAGAACAGCAGCGCCTTCGGATTCAGCAGGCTGTTCAGCATGGCGCGCACGAAGACCGAGCGCAGCGTCGCCTGGGAAGCTGCCACCTGACCCAGTTCACCTGGCCGGCGCATGGCCTTATAGGCCATCCACAGCAGATAAGCCGCACCGGCGTAGCGGATCAGGTCGAACGACGGTGGCCATGCCGTGACCACCGCAGTCACGCCAGTCGCCGTCAGCACGGTGAGGATCAGGTCGGCCAAGCCAATGCCCAGCGCCGCCGCCGCGCCACCCCCAAGCCCATAGGTCATGCCATGCGCCATCACGAAGGCCATGTTTGGGCCCGGAGACAGAAGCAACGCCATGACCGCGCCAGCGAAGATCAATAAGGTTGATGTCTCAATCATGCTGGTAGGAATTTGCGTAGATGGAGATCGCAGCGTAATCTTTGTCAGTGATACAAACAAAAAATTGTTCTAGATACACGCTATGGGTGAGCCACGATACAAATCCATCGTCGACCATATGGTCTCCCTCATTCGTGCGGGCGCACTACCACCTGGCACGCAGCTACCCACCGTCCGCTCGCTGATGAAGCAGCACGGTGTCGCCCTGGCGACCGCCTCGCGCGTGTATGGCGAACTTGAAGCCATCGGACTGGTGGTCGGCGAAGTGGGGCGAGGCACGTTCGTGCGCGATACCTCGTTGCCGCGCGGGCTGGGGCTGGAGCAGAATCCGGCGCGATCCAATGCAATCGACCTGACCTTCAACTATCCGTCGCTGCCGGGTCAGGTCGAGTTGTTGCGCACCGGGCTACGCAACCTCGCAGTCTCCGGCGATCTTGATGCCCTGCTGCATTCCGCACCGCAAGGCGGGCGCAGGCACGAACGGCAAACTGCTGCCAGACATTTGCGCAATCGGGACATTCGGGTGCCCGGCGAACAAATCCTGATCGTCAACGGTGCGCAACAGGGGCTGGCTGTGACCGTCATGGGGCTTTTCCAGCCCGGCGACATCTTGGCCATCGACGCGTTGACCTACCCCGGTATGAAAGCGCTGGCGCAACTACACCGGCTCGACCTCGCGCCGATACCGCCACGTGTGGGCAGTGGTCTGGATCTGGAGCGGCTTGATGCACTCTGCCGGAGACGTCCCGTGCGCGCCCTCTATACGATGCCCACGCTGCATAACCCGCTCGGCTGGGTTATGAGCGAGCCGGACCGGATGCGCCTGGCTGAACTCGCTGAACGTTATGACTTTCTCATCATCGAGGACGGCGCCTACGCTTTCCTTGCCGAGCCTGCACCCAAGCCTGTCTTCACGCACGCGCCTGACCGGACCGTATACGTATCAGGATTATCGAAAAGCGTGGCATCGGGATTGAGGGTGGGATTCGTGGCAGCGCCGGAGCGCCTGATGCCGGCGCTCGAGCGGGCGATCCGCGTGTCGACTTGGAATACGCCCTCGCTCACCGTCGCATTGGCGTGCCAATGGATCGATAGTGGGATCGTCGATACGCTCGAGGATCGAAAGCGCAAGGATGCGCGGCACAGGCAGATGCTGGCGCGCCGCATCTTGCGCGGCGGATCGATCATTGCGCATCCCACATCCTACTACTTGTGGCTTGAGATGCCCGACGACCTGCGCGCCGACCGTGTCGCGGCCGATCTGGAGCGTGACGGCGTCCTGGTGACGACGGCCGAGCCGTTCTCGACCACGCCGAACACCCCTCATGCACTTCGATTGGCGATCGGCTCCCTTTCGCTTGATGCGCTCGCCGATGCTTTGCATAAAGTCGGCCGGGCAGTGATTGACTAAAGCCGTCCGCGAAATCCGATAACTGGCGAGTCATCGCGCCGTCTGCGGACGGTCTATTGTTGGCGCGAAAACGGCCATCTGGAAATCCTGTTTGGGCGGCGCTTCCTGACCGGCAACTGCCCGACGTGGTCGGCAGAAACCGACCCGAAGCAGCCTAACGGCACCCTCTCGACATTGTCTGATGAGCGCGTGAGACCGGACAGTCGGAGGGATCGTTTGCGTGACCGCTGTCATTGTTCCATGCATCTGTCGACCGCCTCACTACTCACTCTCTAAGGTCTCGGTGTCAACCGCTGGCCCACTCAATCTGGTAATCACTTTCTCGCCTCATGTACGGACCATCCCCCGTGATGCGGACACGCGGTCATTCAGTGATTATGTCGCGGGAAGCTCCCCGCTTGCAGATGGCATCTTCACATTGTCTTTCTTTGTCCACGCGGCACGCGCGCTGTCGGGCCACCACGCAAGGTCCTGGTAGAAATCCAGAGAGCCAGTGTGGACTGATTGGACGCTCCGCAGAGCGGTATAAAAGCTGTCCGCATCATGTACACCGTTCAAAAGCGCCATGAGTTGCGGTACGCTCATGAATGACCAATTTGTATGCAAATCCCGCGGCTCAACTCCGAGTTCCAGCAGCTCGGCCTGTTGCGTGCCGAGCGCACTTAACGTTCTGTTTACCTTCGCAAGCTGCTTGATTTGATCCTCGGTCGCATTCGGGTAGTTAAGCGATGATCCGATCAAGACCGGCGCGATGCCCCTGAGTACCATGCCGTCCTGCGTTCCGCCCCAGTCTAGAAGTGTCACCGCCAATCGCTCAACGCTGCGATTGTTCAGCCTTACCTGCGTTCCATCCTCGAATTCAAGGTTGCCGTATCGCCGCAGCAAAAGCTCATGTTGGCCCAGTTGTTCCTGCGCATACAACACCCCTCCAAAGAGGTCAAAAAATCCGCTGTATGAATCGCCGGCCTGTGCCGCACGCGTCATTGATTTCTTCTTCAACTCGATGAGCAGAATCGCTCGATCCGTTTCGACGATGAGATCACATTCACCTTCTACTCCGTGCATGCTGTACTTCTTTGACAGCACAGATGGCTCGATTCCGCGACTCTCGAACATTTTTGCAACGAAGGGTTCAATTGCATCCCCAATGTCTTGATCCGCGCGTGATCCGAATACACTCCGCAATGTCGCGGCAGCAACCTCGTAGAATCCGACGGCACTTATGGAAAGAGAAAACAAGAAATAACGGCCGTCCGTGGTTGCAATCAATGGTTTCGTGCCCATGTCCGCCTTCGTCGCATCGGGCGCGCGATATTCCGCGTTTATACTCGACGGATTGTGCGATATGTATTCCAGCAGTTTTTGCAATCGATCCTTGGGAATTCCCGAGTGCTCAAGACTTTCCCGACTGAGCGTGGCGTTAATCGCTTCAGGTGAGACGCAGACAAAGAGCCATCGCATCAACGCGAATAGATCTTCAAGGGACCACCCCATCTTCGAACGAACGACATCGTTGTCGACCCAGTCAAAGAGACCGTTCACCATTTCTAAGGCGTCCGCTGGGTTGATCTGCCGAAACGCTAGCGCGTGATCCGCGATGAACATCTCGCGAAGATAGATGGGTAGGCGATCATGCGATGAGTACATATGCGCATACGGATTGTAGGATTCGACATCAAGTGCCGCAACTATATCGGCTGCTTTCTCAAAAATCTTCTGCACTGCTTCATCGGTGTACCTCTGAACGCGCTCCACGGAAAGGTTGGCAGCCGCAAGATTCAGCAGATAGCCAAGGGGCGGTGCGGGTTTCGGGTTTGCCTCGGCAAGTGGCCGAGAGATGCGCCCTGTTAGATAGCGCCCACCTTTAAATCGGTTATTTTTCTGAAGATGACGTAACAGAAGGTAGGAGATTCGAAATCCATCCACCTTACAGAAATCATCGAACAGGTCCTGAGCACAACGGTCCAGTTCTCCTTCAACAAAATCGATTCGCTCGTCTTTCGGGGAAAACCGATATCCTTCCTGCTGCAGTCGCGCAATGGCAGTGGTTACTGCGATATCGCGCTCCATGCCAACGGTGCTGTCTGGATCGAACAAGGAACCTGGCAGGCGCCGTAGAAGATCCAGATACTGAATCGCCTCGCACCAACGGTCAGTTTCGCTGAAGTCACAAAACGTCTTTTCACTCGATGTGAAGTGCGTCAACTGCCGAGCGTAAGCCGCGTAGGCATGGAGCCCGGGTTGGAGTTGGGCGCGGCGAAATATTGTCCGTCCTAGAGTGTACATGTCATTCATAGAACGTTCGCCAGGACAAACGGTTGCATGTACACGCGCCTGGATATCGTCACGGGCTTCGCCGTTCAGCTCCAGCGGCGATTGGGACGCTTTGTCTGCGCATTCGATAAAAGCTTCAATGTCGCGATCGGTAATCATTGTTGTTTGAGCGTGAACCCGCGGACCAAAAGCATACATCGGTCAACGCGGCACTACCATGAATCTCCACCGCACTTCATAAATGTCCGCTATGCGTCGCAGGACGGACACCCGCCGCGTCGTCGCGGAGGACCGTTAATGGCCGATCTCGGTCTGCTGCCCCAGCGCTGCCACCGCTCCACCATCACAAAACGGACCCATCCGCGATTGATCGTCTGCCGTAACCAGATCACGAATTTGATCGATAGTCAGCGGCGGGAAAACGTTGGAGTGCTGGGTGTCGTCCATGCGATGACCGTCCCGGCAGTTCCACATACATGAGAATGCTCATACTCCTCGCGCACTAGGCTTTGGGGTGCCTGACGTGAGGTTCCGGCTGATTCTCCGCACCAAGCCAAAGCCAGCATATGACACTTCCGCCTAACAGCAGCATGACCGCCATACCGATCGACCAGTGCATGCCCTGCATGAAAGCCTGCTGCCCAGTATCGCGTACGAGATAGCCGAAGACGGCCACACCCAGGAGACCACCCACCTGACGCGCAGTATTAAGCACGCCCGATGCGATCCCCGCGCGCGTGGCATCCACGGATGATAATGCGACGTTGGTCATGGTCGGAACCATCAAGGCAATGCCACTTGCCGCCATGAGCATCGGCACAACCAGCCAGCCGTAGGCTCCATCGATACGCACTGGCAAAAGCAACAGATATCCCAGTGCTGCGATAAGCAAACCCAGCATCATCAGCCGCCTCGCGCCGATCCGGATGATCAGGCGGCCAGCCAATACGTTGACCGCCATCAGCACAATCGTCATCGGCAGAAATGCCATCCCCGTCTGCTGAGGAGAAAGCTGCTGTTCGATCTGAAAGAACAGGCTGAACACGAAAATCAGACCGTAGTACGCGAAATTGACGATGACGCCGGAAATCGACGCAATCGAGAACGCCGGCACACGGAATAGTCCCAGCGGCAGCATGGGTGAAGCGCTGCGCGACTCGATGCAGATGAATCCGGCAACGCTCATCGCTGCCATCAGCAACCCGCCTTGAACCCAGGCATTCCCCCACCCCAATCGCCCGACTTCCGTGAGTGCGGCCGTGAGCGCTGACAGCGACAGGACCGCAGCAATCTGCCCAAGCCAATCCAGGCTTCGGCCATGGCTTGGTTCGTCGGTGACGGTGTACCGGAGCGTCAAATAACCGCCCAGCAGTCCGATCGGCAGATTGATAAGAAAAATGCTACGCCAGCCCCAATGAGCGACCAGCACCCCGCCCAGCACCGGCCCGGCTGCCAGCGAGATGCCTCCAATGGCGCCCCACCAGCCCACGGCCCGGCTGCGCTGCTGCTTGTCCGGAAAAGCGCGCTGCAACATGGCCAGCGAATTGGGAACCAGCAGAGACGCACCCATACCCTGAATCAAGCGGGCAACGATCAGCATCGGGAGATCGACGGCGAAGCCACAAGCGGCTGACGCCAACGTGAATAGCGTCAAGCCGCAAAGAAACACACGCCGTGCCCCGAAGCGATCGCCAAGCGCGCCGCTGGTCAACAACAGTGCGGCGAATACCAGCGTATAGGCATTGACGCCCCATTGCAGCCCCGCCACGTCAGTGACGAATTCACGGCGCAATGTGTCGAGTGCGACGTTCACGACACTGACGTCCAGCAGCACCACAACGAAGCCAAGCGCAGCCGCGACCAACGTGCCGCGTGGGGAAAATGAAGAGGTCATATATAGCCATCCGAAACCTTGAACAAGGCGGATGCTAGGCCTCGGCAATCTATGCGTAAATTCTCTAAAGTTGCAATCCAAACTGGAGAAAACACACCGATGTTTGATTGGGAAAATCTGCGTCACTTCCTCGCAGTGGGCCGGGCTGGGACCCTGTCTGGAGCAGCCCGCTCCCTGCGTGTGGATCACGCCACCGTCAGCCGACGGCTGGCGGCATTGGAGCACGAACTGCAAGTTGCCTTGGTGGAGCGCCTACCACGCGCTTGCCGCCTGACGGCTGCGGGCATTGAGGTGTTCGAGCAGGCCAAGGCGATGGAGGCCGCAGCCTTCGCCATCGAACGGCATACCCGCGCGAATCAGGCACCTTTGCAGGGCAAGGTCACACTCAGCGCGCCGCCGGTTCTGGTCACGCATTTCCTGGCCAT
>NZ_JAHACR010000243.1 GCF_018375725.1 Burkholderia sp.
ATCGGCAAGTTCATCGTTATCGGTCTGAACTATGCGGATCATGCGGCGGAGGCGGGCATGCAGGTGCCGGCCGAGCCGGTCGTGTTCGGCAAATGGACGAGCGCAATCTGCGGTCCGAACGATGGGATCGACATTCCGAAGGGCTCGACGAAAACCGACTGGGAAGTCGAACTGGGCGTCGTGATCGGTACGTCGTGCAAGGACGTCGACGAGACGCGCGCGCTCGAATACGTGGCCGGCTACTGCGTGGTCAACGACGTGTCGGAGCGCGAATGGCAGCTCGAACGCGGCGGCCAGTGGGACAAGGGCAAGGGCTTCGACACGTTCGGTCCGATCGGCCCGTGGCTTGTCACGCGCGACGATGTGCCCGATCCGCAGCGGCTCGACCTGTGGCTGGAGGTCGACGGACATCGCTATCAGCACGGCAATACGCGCACGATGGTGTTCAGCGTCGCGCAGCTGGTCGCGTATCTGTCGCGCTGCATGACCCTGCAGCCGGGCGATGTGATCACGACCGGCACGCCGCCGGGCGTCGGCATGGGGATCCGGCCCGTGCCGGTGTTCCTGAAGCCTGGACAGACGGTGCGGCTAGGCGTCGAAGGGCTCGGCGAGCAGTTGCAGCGCACGCGCGCCGTGGCGTGACGCGTATCGGCTAACGGCCAACGGCCAACGGCCAACGGCAGCGTCGCACCGCCGTCCGTTCTCCGACGACAGCAGGCATGCCGGCCGCCACCGCTGCCCGATGCCGTCATGCCGCGTTCGTGCGAATGCGTGCCGTCACGATCGCACGATCCGCTGACGGCGGCCGGCCCCGGGCGGCCACTATTTCATCGAAAGCTTGCGCCACATCGTCGTCTTGCTGATCCCCAGCATCGCGCAGGCGCGGTCGCGATCGCCGTCGCACGCGTCGAGTGCCGCACGGATTTCATCGGCTTCCGCGCGCCGGCGGCGCGCCTGCAGCGTCGGCGCATCGTCATCCCGGCCATCGGACATCGCCGCGGCGGCAAACAGTTCGGGCGCAACCGCCCGCAACGCATCCGGATCGAGCGCGCCGCCCGTTCCGGATGCGCCGTTCTCCGCCGTCTCGTCCGCCAGTTCGACCGCGATGCGTTCGATCACGTTCTGCAATTCGCGCACGTTGCCGGGCCAGCGGTAATGCATCAGGACCGATTGCGTCTGATCGAGCACGCGTGCCGCATCGTCTGCGTCGCGCAGCCGTTCGGCCAGCCGCGGCTCGCGTCTGGCCGCCTGCGCGAGCAATGCGGCTGCGAGCGCCGGAATGTCGGCTGCGCGCTCGCGCAGCGGCGGCAGGCCGATGTTCAGGATATTGAGCCGGTAGTAGAGATCGGCGCGGAACGTGCCGGCCTCGACCGATGCCAGCAGCGGGCAATGGGTCGCCGCGATCACGCGCACGTCGATGCGGATCGGTTCGGTCGAGCCGAGGCGGATGACCTCGCGCTCCTGCAGGACGCGCAGCAGGCGGCTTTGCAGCGACGGCGGCATCTCGCCGATCTCGTCGAGGAACAGCGTGCCCCGATGCGCGGCTTCGAACAGGCCCGTCTTGCCGCCGCGCCGCGCGCCGGTGAACGCGCCTTCCTCGTAACCGAACAATTCGCTTTCGAGCAGCGCCTCCGGAAACGCGCCGCAATTGATCGCGACGAACGGATAGTGTCGTCTGGCGGACAGCGCATGCAGGCTCTGCGCGATCATTTCCTTGCCGGTGCCGCTTTCGCCGAGCACGAGCACGGTCGCATCCGAGCGTGCATAGCGGCGCGCAAGGTCGCGCACGCGCGCCATCGGCGCCGACGCGCCCACGACGTCGTCGAGCGTGTAGCGCGCCGCGAACTGCTGGGTGCTCGGCTGCGAGCGCAGCGTACGATCGAGCCGTTCGACCGCGCGCGATTCCTGGAAGGTCAGCACGCTGCCCGACGTCACGCCGCGATCGACGAGCGGCCCGCGATGCACGACATAGCGCACGCCGCGCACGGTCGCGAGCGTATCGCCGTCGTCGGCGCGCAGCGTGCGCAGCTCGGGCGTGAGATCGACGAGTGCGCGTCCGACGGCGGCCGCGGGTTCGACCCCGAACGCGAGCGCGAGCCGCTCGTTGATCGCTTCGACGTGCCCTTGCGCATCCAGCGCGACGACGCCGTCGCGCAAATGCTGGAGCAGGTTGTCGAGCCGCTGGCGGCGCAGCGCCTCGGCGTGCGTTGCATAGACGACTTCGAGCGCGGTCTCGACCGCCTTGCGCACCGACGCGTGGGAATACAGGAAGACGGCGCCCATGCCGGCGTTGGCCGCGAGATCGGTAACGAGCCCCGGACCGACGATCGTCTCGATGCCGCGATCGCGCAATTCGTGCACGCACGTTTCCGCTTCCTGCGCAGACTGATATGACGCAAACTCGACGTCGAGGCCGTATGCGGCGATGAAGCGGCGCACTTCGGGCGGCGTCTCGCCGACGCTGACGAGCGCGATCCGCGACGCGTCGCGCCGCGCGCGGGCCAGCGCCTGCATCACGTCGAAGCCGGTCGGGGTGACGAGCACGACGGGCACTTGCGCGCGTGTTTTCAGATAGCTGCCGTTCGAACCGGCCGCGACGATCACGTCGGGGCGCGCGGCGCCGGCTTCGGCGATCGCGGTAAGCGCTTCCTCATAGCCGCGCGCGACGATGCGCACGTCCGCGCGGTCGTCGAATTCACCGGCGACGTCGCGAAAGAGGTCGCGCAGGCGGCTGATGCCGATCGCCCAGATGCGCGGCCGCACCGCGCGGTCGGCCGGGCCGACAGGCTTGATTGCAGTCATGTCCATGAAGACCGATTATGCGCGCGCGATTTCATTTATGAAATGTGAAATTTCCAAATTGAAATCACCGGATCGCTGAGCAAGAAACCGGTTGCTTAAGAATCAGTGGGTTAGCGGTGCCGGGCGGGCTGGCCCGGTACTTGCTGTTCAACGGATATTCCATCGGGAGACCGTTCATGAGCAACACGCATCTTCAGAGCGCCGGCGCGGCATTCCGCGCGGCAGTCGCGGCCGAACAGCCGCTGCAGGTGGTCGGCGCGATCACCGCGTACGCGGCCAAGATGGCCGAAGCGGTCGGTTTCAAGGCGGTCTATCTGTCGGGCGGCGGCGTTGCCGCGAACTCGCTTGGCATTCCGGACCTCGGCATCAGCACGATGGAAGACGTGCTGATCGACGCGAACCGGATCACCAATGCGACCGGTCTGCCGCTGCTTGTCGACATCGATACGGGCTGGGGCGGCGCGTTCAATATCGCGCGTACGATCAAGTCGTTCATCAAGGCGGGCGTCGCGGCCGTGCACATCGAGGATCAGGTCGGCCAGAAGCGCTGCGGCCACCGTCCGGGCAAGGAGTGCGTGCCGGCCGACGAAATGGTCGACCGCATCAAGGCCGCCGTCGACGCGCGCACCGACGATCAGTTCGTGATCATGGCGCGGACCGACGCGGCCGCCGCCGAAGGGATCGACGCGGCGATCGAACGCGCGGTCGCCTATGTCGAGGCCGGCGCGGACATGATCTTCCCGGAAGCGATGAAGACGCTCGACGATTACCGCCGCTTCAAGGCGGCGGTCAAGGTGCCGATCCTCGCGAACCTGACCGAGTTCGGCTCGACGCCGTTGTTTACACTCGACGAGCTGCGCGAAGCGAACGTCGACATCGCGCTGTACTGCTGCGGCGCCTACCGCGCCATGAACAAGGCGGCGCTGAACTTCTACGAGACGCTGCGCCGCGACGGCACGCAGAAGGCCGCGGTGCCGACGATGCAGACGCGCGCGGAACTGTACGACTACCTCGGCTATCACGCCTACGAACAGAAGCTGGACGAACTGTTCGCGCACGGCAGGAAGTAACGCCGCGATCGATACGAATCTGGAACATTGGAGAACAGAAGCATGAGCGAGACGAAAGACGCAGCAGCACCGGCAGCCGGGGCATTCAAGCCGAAGAAATCGGTTGCGCTGTCGGGCGTGACCGCCGGCAACACGGCACTCTGCACGGTCGGCAAGACCGGCAACGACCTGCACTATCGCGGCTACGACATCCTCGACGTCGCCCAGTCGTGCGAATTCGAGGAGATCGCTTATCTGCTCGTGCACGAGACGCTGCCGACCCTGACCGAACTGGCCGCCTACAAGACGAAGCTGCGCGCGCTGCGCGGCCTGCCGGCGGCGGTGAAGGCCGCGCTCGAATGCATCCCGGCGTCCGCGCACCCGATGGACGTGATGCGCACGGGCGTGTCGGTGCTCGGCACCGTGCTGCCGGAGAAGGACGACCACAATACGCCGGGCGCGCGCGACATCGCCGATCGCCTGATGGCATCGCTCGGCTCGATGCTGCTTTACTGGTACCACTTCTCGCACAACGGCCGGCGCATCGAGACGGAAACCGACGACGATTCGATCGGCGGCCACTTCCTGCACCTGCTGCATGGCAAGGTGCCGTCGAAGTCGTGGGTCGATGCGATGCATACGTCGCTGATCCTGTACGCCGAGCACGAGTTCAACGCGTCGACGTTCACGGCCCGCGTGATCGCGGGCACGGGCTCCGACATGTACTCGGCGATCACCGGCGCGATCGGTGCGCTGCGCGGTCCGAAGCACGGCGGCGCGAACGAGGTCGCGTTCGAGATCCAGGGCCGCTACCGCACGCCGGACGAGGCGGAACGCGATATCCGCCGGCGCGTCGAGAACAAGGAAGTGGTGATCGGCTTCGGTCACCCGGTCTACACGATCTCCGATCCGCGCAACAAGGTGATCAAGGAAGTCGCGCGCAAGCTGTCGAAGGAAGCGGGCGACACGAAGCTGTTCGGCATCGCCGAGCGCCTCGAATCGGTCATGTGGGACGCGAAGAAGATGTTCCCGAACCTCGACTGGTTCAGCGCCGTGTCGTATCACATGATGGGCGTGCCGACCGCGATGTTCACGCCGTTGTTCGTGATCGCGCGCACGTCCGGCTGGGCCGCGCACATCATCGAGCAGCGCATCGACAACAAAATCATCCGTCCGAGCGCGAACTACACCGGTCCGGACGATCTGACGTTCGTGCCGATCGAGAAGCGCTGATCGGGCGCGGGGGGACGCCGGTCGCGCCGGTCGGCGTCCCCCGCTCATGAATTCCTCGCCTTCCCCCACATGATGAATACCGCCTACCGCAAACCTCTGCCCGGCACGCAGCTGGATTACTTCGACGCGCGTGCCGCCGTCGACGCGATCCAGCCGGGCGCCTATGACACGCTGCCGTACACGTCGCGCGTGCTCGCCGAAAACCTCGTGCGCCGCTGCGATCCGGCGATCCTTGACGATTCGCTGAAGCAGATCATCGAGCGCAAGCGCGAGCGCGACTTCCCATGGTTCCCGGCACGCGTCGTCTGCCACGACATCCTCGGCCAGACGGCGCTCGTCGATCTCGCCGGCCTGCGCGACGCGATCGCGGAACGCGGCGGCGACCCGGCGAAGGTGAATCCGGTCGTGCCGGTGCAGCTGATCGTCGATCATTCGCTCGCCGTCGAGTGCGGCGGGTTCGACCCGGACGCGTTCGCGAAGAACCGCGCGATCGAGGATCGCCGCAACGAGGACCGCTTCCATTTCATCGAGTGGACGAAGAAGGCATTCGAGAACGTCGACGTGATCCCGCCGGGCAACGGCATCATGCACCAGATCAACCTGGAGAAGATGTCGCCGGTGGTCCAGGCGCATGACGGCGTCGCGTATCCGGACACCTGTGTCGGCACCGACAGCCACACGCCGCATGTCGACGCGCTCGGCGTGATCGCGATCGGCGTCGGCGGCCTGGAAGCGGAGAACGTGATGCTTGGCCGCGCATCGTGGATGCGCCTGCCGGATATCGTCGGCGTCGAGCTGACCGGCAAACGCCAGCCCGGCATCACCGCGACCGACGTCGTGCTCGCGCTGACCGAATTCCTGCGCAAGGAAAAGGTGGTGGGCGCGTATCTGGAGTTCCGCGGCGAAGGCGCGGCGAGCCTCACGCTCGGCGACCGCGCGACGATCTCGAACATGGCGCCGGAATACGGCGCGACGGCCGCGATGTTCTTCATCGACGGTCAGACGATCGACTACCTGCGCCTGACGGGCCGCAGCGACGAGCAGGTGAAGCTCGTCGAAACCTACGCGAAGCAGGCGGGCCTGTGGGCGGACAGCCTCGGCAACGCGCAATACGAGCGCACGCTGACGTTCGACCTGTCGTCGGTAGTGCGCAACATGGCCGGCCCGTCGAATCCGCACAAGCGGCTGCCGACGTCCGACCTCGCCGCGCGCGGGATCGCCGGCAAGTGGGACGAGACGCCGGGCCGGATGCCGGACGGCGCGGTGATCATCGCCGCGATCACGAGCTGCACGAACACCAGCAACCCGCGCAACGTGATCGCCGCGGGCCTGCTCGCGCGCAACGCGAACGCGCGCGGCCTGACGCGCAAGCCGTGGGTGAAAAGTTCGCTCGCGCCCGGCTCGAAGGCGGTCGAGCTGTACCTGAAGGAAGCGAACCTGCTGTCCGATCTCGAGCAGCTCGGCTTCGGCGTCGTCGCGTTCGCGTGCACGACCTGCAACGGCATGTCCGGCG
>NZ_JAHACR010000244.1 GCF_018375725.1 Burkholderia sp.
CGCGGCTGGCAGGATTCGAACCCACGACCCCTTGGTTCGTAGCCAAGTACTCTATCCAACTGAGCTACAGCCGCACGCAAAACGGTACTACTTCAATCAACGATGAAAGCCTTCGGTTCGGAAGACTCTCGAAAAAAGTGGCGCGGCTGGCAGGATTCGAACCCACGACCCCTTGGTTCGTAGCCAAGTACTCTATCCAACTGAGCTACAGCCGCACGCAGAAGAGGGATTATAGCAAGGTTCAGAGAAAAGGGAAGCATTATTCGCAAATTATTGTGTCGGGGCTTGTTCGGCCGGCCCTTCGTGTACCCTTCAAGCATCGGCAACCTGTATTTGAACGTGCACCATGAACAAGGCGTTTGTCAAAGAGTCGGACGGTGACGACGACGATCTCGACCCGGGCCAGACCGCGATTCCCGCAGGCTCGAAGAACTACATTACGCCGGCCGGGCACAAGCGGCTCAGGGACGAACTGTTGAGCCTGATCGACGTCGAGCGTCCCGAGGTGGTGCGGCTCGTGTCATGGGCGGCGTCGAACGGCGACCGCTCGGAAAACGGCGATTACATCTACGGCAAGCGGCGCTTGCGCGAGATCGATCGCCGTATCCGCTTCCTGACAAAACGTCTCGACATCGCGGAGGTCGTGGATGCGAGTCGTCAGGAGAGTACCGATCAGGTATTTTTCGGTGCGACCGTCGACTACGCGACGCCGGACGGCGAGGAGCACACGATCACGATCGTCGGTATCGACGAAGTGAATCTCGACGAAGGGCATGTCAGCTGGATCTCGCCCATCGCGCGTGCACTGCTCAAGGCGAAGATCGGCGACACGGTCACACTGATGACGCCCGTGGGGCCGCAACCGATCGACGTGCTCGATGTCCGCTATCCGGAGCCGGGTGCGTCCTGACCTGTGCGCATGCGCGACAGGTCGGTGTGATTATTAACACTTCGGCAATAGAGGTTTGTGCGCAGTATTGATAATGAAAGGAAGTAATGTCGTTATACTGCGATCTCTGCTTTCCAAAGCAGACTTTTTCGTTGACGGAAAAGATCTCCAAACCTTGGTCGGCGCGACTTTTCAGTCGCGCTTTTTTTTGTCTTGCCAGCGCGCCCGGCGGCTTATTGCTAGTACCGACGGCGCCGGCGTCTGCCCGGCAACGCCGCATCCTCCGTCTCTGCCGGCGGTGGCGCATGCGACCAGTCTTCCATCACATAGTGACGCGCGTCGAGCGGCGAGGCGAGAAGGTTCTGCCAGTGATCGCCATGCCAGGTCGTGTCGAATTCGACAGCGCAAGGTGTGTCGCGTGCCGTTTCAGCAAGCGTGCGGGATTTGTGGCGCGCGCGCCTGAGCCGGCTCGCGAAATGCCTGATGCCATCCAGCCACATGGTCCGCTCCCAATCATTGACCTGGGTCAGCATTGCATTAGCGCTGGTCTGCCGCAACTCGGAAAACTACCGAGCCATTGTCGGATTGATGTGGCCCCGGTAGGATTTCCTTCGTTGCGAATATTGACGAGTCGACCCCGGTAACAATGACGGGTTTTATGGCGGAATAATTATTTAAATCTGATCGGAAACCGATTCCGCTGTTATTGATGCGCGCCTTATAAAGCATGCTTCAAAAATTTTCTTGACGCACCGGGAGTGTCCAATTTATAAAGTCAGCACTCCGGCCGCGGGACGCGGTGTCCGGGCAAGGTCGTGCCTGATGGCGGCGTTCCGGAGGATCGGTGATCGGCTATAAAGAATAGCTTTTTTGAACAGATCGAGTGGGGAACGAAAGTATGGATACGGGTATCGTGAAATGGTTTAACGATGCTAAAGGTTTCGGCTTTATTACGTCGGACAATGGCGGTGAGGATTTGTTTGCGCACTTCTCCGAGATCCGGATGGACGGTTTCAAAACCCTGAAGGAAAATCAGCGCGTTTCCTTCGAGGTGAAAATGGGACCGAAGGGTAAGCAGGCATCGAATATCCAGGCGATCTGACGCGCTGCGCGCCGTCAATCACGTCCCGAGCCCCCGCCATGCGGGGGCTTTTTGTTTTCCCGGGCGGGCCGATGCGGTGCGCCCGGTCAGCTTCGGGTGGCGGAAGCGGGACGTGCCGGTGCATACTCACGGCAGCACCGTTTTCCAGACCGTTCATGTCCGATTCCCGTTTGTCCGATCCAGCCTGCGAGCAACCGCTCGTCTTCGTCGACCTCGAAACGACCGGCGGTTCGTCCGCCGAACACCGCATCACCGAAATCGGCGTCGTCGAGATCGGGCCGCAAGGCGTGTCGACGTGGACTTCACTCGTCAATCCGGGCCAGTCGATTTCGCCATTCATCCAGCAACTGACCGGCATCAGCGATGCGATGGTGCGCGACGCGCCATCGTTTGCCGCACTCGCGCCGACATTGTTCGAGCGTCTGGACGGCAAGCTGTTCGTGGCGCACAACGCGAGTTTCGATCGCGGTTTCCTGCGCGCGGAGTTCGAGCGTGCCGGCATGGCGTTCAATCCCGACGTTCTCTGCACGGTGCGGCTGTCGCGTGCCCTGTTCCCGCGCGAATCGCGGCACGGACTCGACGCGCTGATCGAGCGGCACGGTCTCGTGCCGTCCGCGCGGCACCGGGCGCTCGCCGACGCCGACCTGCTCTGGCAGTTCTGGCGTCAGCTGCATGAGATCGTGCCGCTCGACCGGCTGCGCGAGCAGATCGCGCGTACGACGCGTCATTTCCGTCTCGCCGGCGACCTGACCGAAGCGTGGCTCGACACGGCGCCCGCAGGGTGCGGGGCCTATGTGCTGTTCGGCGAAGACGATGCGCCGCTTTATGTCGGGCGCAGCGTCCGCGTGCGGCAGCGGCTGCGCGCGCTGCTGACGGGTGAGCGACGCTCGTCGAAGGAAATGCGGCTTGCCCAGCAGGTGCGGCGCGTCGAATGGCGCGAGACAGGCAACGAACTCGGCGCGATGCTCGCCGAAGCGCAGTGGATTGCCAATCTGCGTCCGGCGTTCAATCGCCGTCCGGCAACGGATGCCGGATGCGCCGGCGCCGATGCGCCCTGGCCGTTCGATGGCGCGGTGGTGTTCGAGGCGCATGCCGAGCGCCGGCTGTTGCATGTCATCGACGACTGGCGTTATCTCGGCATTGCGGAGTCGCTTGCCGACGCGGTGCGGCTTGCTGCCGAACGTGCGGCGGGGCCGTTTGAACCCTTCACCTATCGTCTGCTGCAGACGCATCTCGCGCGCGGCCTGCAACTGACTCCGCTCGCCGCGCTGGCGCCTGCCGTGTAGTCGGCCGAAACCAGCCGACCAGATCTGGTCGGCTGCAGCGCGGCCCGCACCTAGCCGACCGAATTTAGCCGGCTGAATCTACCCGACCGAATCTACCCGACCGCACCTAGCCAATCGCGCTCGCGCCGCCCGCCGCGCAAACGTGCGACAGCGCGGTGTTCAGCGCTTGCGTCCGGCTCGTGTCGTAGCGGGTGAGCGTCTTCCAGTTCACGATGCTGCGTGCGAGCCGCGCCTGGCAATCGGGCGCGCGTCGCACCGGCTCGACCTGCGCCAGGCCGGCGAGCAGCGCTTGCGTCAGGCGGTCGAGTGCAGGGCGGGTGCTGGCCGCGAGATCGGGCGGCGCGCCTTCCGGCGGACGCGTCGCGCGCCACTGCGCGAACAGCGCGTTTTGCACATCTTTGCTGGCCGTGATCTGATCCTCGAAGAACGTTCGCGCGAAGGCCGGATCGACGCCGGCCTTTGCCGCGCGTTGCTCCACCGATGCGAGTAATTCGGCTTCGCGCGACCGATCCTCGATCGGCTTGCCGTTTGCCCATTTCCAGCGCGCGACCGGCTCGGCCAGCGCGAGACGCTGCGATGCGAGTGCGACGAGATTGGTCAACGCGGTGTCGTCGCCATCGGCGGCGGCAAGACGGGGTGCGGAGAAAAGGGTGAGACCGAGCGCGGCCGCAACGAGGCTGGCGCGAATTGCATGCTTCATCTGAACGATCCGGAACCGGACGAGCCGGCAGTGGAAAAGCAGAAGAATAGACGAAGACAGTCGCGCGGCGTGGCGTCGCGACAGAAGAGAATCAGCAGACGTGCCGATCCGGCGCCGTCAGGCTGGCGAAGCCCTGGCGCGAGGCGAACTGCGGCATCTGCGCAGTGAGGAACCGCACGATTTCGAAAGTCGACACGTGGCGGTTACAGAACGGAACGTCCGTTCAATTCGGCGAGTACAGCTTGCGCTGCTCGTCGAAGAACGCCCGCACGTGATCAGGCAGTTCGGCGAGGAATTCCACGCCAACAGGCTCCGGATCCGGGCTCATCACTTGTTCCGGCGGCGGCATGCGGGTCGGCTTTTCGTCCATGATCATTTCTCCGATAGGTTCAATGATTATCAGCCTCGCGCTCAGATTTATGCCAGCAAGGAATCGTTAGATTTTGTCTTTGTTGTAATAACGGCACATGCGTTTACCCGCGCGTGCCAAAGACGATCATTACCGTCTGCAGAATCGGGGCAGACGAACCGTTTGCTATACTCTGCGCGCTTTTTTTCCGGAATCCGATGAAACGAACGACGCGATGGATCGGCCTTGTCTGGCTGGCGCTGGTACTGAATGTACTGTCGCCAGTCGTCGGCTATGCGCGTCTCGCGTCGAGCGGCTCCGGTGCGCTCGCGCTGGAATTGTGCAGCGCAGCGGGCGCGCGTCACGTCGTTCTCCAGCAAGCCGGAGGCGGGCACGACACATCGTCGTCCAGTCACGCGGATGTCCCGCATTGCGTGTATTGCCCCGGCTTCGCGGCGAATCTCGCGCTCGGGACGAGCTTGCCCGCGCTGCCCGGTTTCATCCGCGCGTTCGGTTATCGCACGCGCCCACCCGCAGTACCCGTCTTCGCGCGCAGGGGCATCCGTCTCGCCCAGCCGCGCGCCCCGCCTGAAATCGTATTGATCTGATTCAACCCGCGCGCCCGACGGCGCGTATCCGTTCGCAGCGCATTCCGCACGCGTCGCGCCATTTTGGCTGCGGCGGCATGCGCGCGACGGCGTTCGATCACGTTTTCAGGAATTCGTCATGTTTTTCATCCTTGCCGCGCGGCGTCTGCGCGGCCGGTTCGCGCTGGCCTGCGCGGCAGCTTTTGCGTGGCCGGCCGTTCACGCCGCGCCGTCCGACGGCGCGCATGTTGTTCCGGTGCGGGAACCGGTTGAAGGCGGCAGCGGGGCATCGGCTCCGACGTCTGCTGCGCCGGCGGCGACGCCCGTTGCGGACGGCGACACGTTGACCGCGGTGAGTGTGACCGCGCAACGGCAGCCGGTCGCCCCGGACACGCCCGCGGTCGTCGCATCCATCACGCGCGACAGGATCGACGCGCACACCAACGTCAACACCGAGGATGCGCTGAAGTACGCGCCGAACCTGATGGTGCGCAAGCGCTATATCGGCGACCGCAATGCGGTGTTTGCCGGCCGCGATTTCAACGAGCTGCAGAGTGCGCGCGGGCTTGTCTATGCCGACGGCGTGCTGCTGTCGAACCTGCTCGGCTCGAGCTACGCGTATCCGCCTCGCTGGTCGCTGATTCCGCCCGACGATATTGCACGCGTCGATGTGCTCTATGGCCCGTTTTCGGCGCTGTACCCGGGCAATGCGATCGGTTCGACCGTGCTGCTCACGACGCGCCGGCCGGAACAGCTCGAGGCGTCGCTGTCGACGCAGTTCTTCACGCAGCGCTATCACGACGGCTACGGGTTCGCCGACAGCTTCGGCGGCAATCACCAGACTGCACGGATCGCAGATCGCGTCGGCCGCTTCTGGTTCGCGCTGTCGCTCGACCGGCTCGAGAACGACAGCCAGCCGATGCAGTATGCGAGCCCGAACCCAACGTACAACCCGAAGCTCGGGCCGGCCGTGCCTGTCACGGGCGTCGCAGTCGATATCGGGCCGAACGGCAATCCGCGCAGGATCGTCGGCGCGCAGTCGCTCGAGCGCACCGAGCAGATCAACGAATCGGTGCGAATGGGCTACGCGTTCACCGATCGTATCGACGCAACGCTCACGCTGGGGCATTGGGAGAACCATTACCGCCAGCATGGCGAGACCTTCCTGCGCGATGGGGCGGGCAATCCGGTCTATGGCGGCAACGTGTCGACCGGCGGACGCAACATGACGGTCGCATCGAGCGCATTCGCGCCACAGCGCGGCGACCAGGAAAACTGGCTGTATGCGCTCGGACTGAATGCGCGCCTCGATTCCGGCTGGCGGCTGTCGGGCGTCGCGTCCGCGTACGACGTGTCGCGTGATGTATTGCGCGCGGCATCCTCCGCGCAAGGCGGAGCCGGCACGCTGTTCCAGGGCGACGGAACCGGCTGGCGCACGCTCGACCTGAAGGCCGAGGCGCCGACAGTGAAAGGGCATGCGCTCACGTTCGGCTATCACTACGACACCTATTTCCTGCGCAACATCACGTACAACACGGCCGACTGGCTGGCAGGCCCGTCGATGTCCGTCGCGAACGTCTATCGCGGCGACACGCGCACACAGGCGCTGTTTGCGCAGGACGCGTGGCGCTTCGCGCCGGGCTGGCTTGCGACGCTCGG
>NZ_JAHACR010000245.1 GCF_018375725.1 Burkholderia sp.
TCGCTCGCGGCGCCGGAAGCGGCGGGCGTCGAGGGCACGGCGCTCGCCGGCGCGGCCTGCACCGAGGACGCTGCCGCCGGCGCCGACGCACCCGCAGGCGCGCCGGCCGGCGTCGCATTGTCGCCCTCCGCGCCCGGATCTTCGTATTGCGGCAAGCCCGGCGCGGCCGGCCCGTTGACCGGCGCGGATTCGCCGCCCGTATCGCCCTCTGCGTCCGGATCGCCGTAGTTCGGCAGCGCGCTCGGCGCGCTCTCGCTCTTGTAGGTCAGCGACTTGCGCTGCTGGAGGTAGGCGTCACGGACGAACGAATACTTGTCGAGCGCCGCCTGTTGCAGCAGGTCGGTCGCGCCGAGCAAGTCCGAACGCGCGCTGACGAACTGCACGCCGTACATCGGATTGCGCACCGCCGGCTCGATGTAGTTCAGCAGGTTGAAGCGCACGTCGACCGCGCGGCCGATGCCGTCGCGAACCGTGCTGGGCCCGAACACCGGCAGCACGATGTAGGGGCCGGCCGGCATGCCCCAGCGCGCCATCGTGAGCCCGAAGTCCTGGTGATGCTTCGGCAATCCGGCCGGCGTCGCGATGTCGATCAGGCCGCCGACACCGAACAGCGAGTTCATCGCGACCCGCATCAGATCCTGCGTCGCATCGGTGATGCGCAGCTGCAGCAGGTTGTTCGCGATGTTGCCGAGATCGCCGAGGTTCGAGAAGAAGTTGCTGACGGCCGTGCGTACCGGCGTCGGCGTGATCTTCTGATAGCCCTTTGCGATCGGGACGGCGATGTGCGTGTCGACCGTATCGTTGATCTTGAACACGGTACGGTTCATCGGCTCGAACGGGTCGGCCGGGTTGCGGTTGGGGCCGGTCGCGCAGCCGCTCAGCATTGCGCCGGCGGCGACGACCGCCGTAATGGTTCGCACCTTTTTCATTGCTTCCCTGCAATTGGTTTTTTCGCGCGCTTCACGCGCGGTTTGCCCATCAGCACCGGCTGGAACACCACGGCGCCGATCAGCGTGCACGTCAGCGCGAGCGCAAGCAGCTTGCCCATGCTGGACGTGCCCGGATGATGCGATAGCCAGAGACTGCCGAAGGCGGTGGCAGTCGTCGCGGCGCTGAACAGCACCGCATGCGTGAGGCTCGATTGGAGCAGACCGGTCTGCCCGGCCCGCCATGCCATCACGAAATACACCTTGAACGCGACGCCGACGCCGAGCATCAGCGGCAGCGCGATGATATTGGCGAAGTTGAGCGGCATGCCGAACACGACGCACAGCTCCAGCGTCACCAAGGCGGAGACGAGCAGCGGCACGAGCGTGCGCAGCACGTCGCCGAAGCGGCGCAGCGTGATCCACAGCAGGATCGTGATCGAGATGATCGACCACGCGGCCGCGTGCAGGAACGCCTTGATGATCGTGTCGGCCGAATGCAGGATCGAAATCGGGCCGCCGATCGCGCCGGGTTCCGCAGCCTTCACCGCTGTCGCGAAGCGGCGCAGCATCGTGTCGTCGTTCGGATCGACGCCGGCCGGAACCTTCGGCGAGATCTGCACCAGCGCATGGCCGTCCGGCGCGATCCAGTCGCGCACGAGCTGCGGCGGCAGCGTGCTGCGCGTGATGTCCTGCGGCTGGAGCAGCATGGCGAGCTGGCCGAGCGCGATTTGCAGCGTGCCGGAGAACGCGCGCTCGGCGCGGTCGCGCGTCGCGCTGTCGGCGGCGGCCAGCTTCGCGAGCGACGCCGACAGATGCTGGGCGGCCGCCGCACCCGGGCCGGGGTGATCCTCGGCGGCGTAGCTCAGCAGGTCCGACGTGCGCTTGAGCGCGGCGACGCGCTGCGCGTCCGTCGCAAGCGGCGCCGGCGGCTGCGTCAGCGCGGGCAGCAGTTCGTCCGCGGCGGCGGCGATCGACGCGCGCTTCTCGGGCTGGTCGTCCGGGATGAAGGTCGACAGTGTCGTCGTGCGGCTGACTTCGGGCAGCGCGTCGAGACGTTTGGCGGCGGTGTCGGCGTCGGCGAGCGACGGCGCGAGCAGCGTCACGTCGTTGACCGATGCCTCGGGCGAATCCTTCAGCGACAGCAGTGTCGCCATCGATTCGCTGTGCGTGTCCTTCAGGTGCAGTGGATTGAAGTCGAAACGCAGGAACATGAGGAGCGGCGAAGCGCCGACCACGACGAGCAGCGTGCCGATCAGGATCGGCTTGCGATGCTGTGCGAGGAAGTCGTCGACCGGTGCGAGCTTCGGGAAGCCCGGCGCGTCCGATTCGCCCGGCGGCGCGAACAGGCGCAGCAGCGCGGGGAGCAGCGTGAACGTCGTGAAGAGGGCGACGAACATGCCGACGCCGGCGATCAGGCCGAGCTCCGACACGCCGCGATACGCGGTCGGCAGGAACGAGAAGAAGCTCGCCGCGACGGCGGTGGTCGCCAGGGTAAGCGGCATGCCCATCGAGTGCGCGGCGCCGATCAGCGCGTGGTCGATGCGCGGATCGCGGAAGCGCTCCTCGCGGTATTTCACGCCGTACTGGATCGCGAAGTCGACGCCGAGGCCGACGAACAGCACCATGAACGCGACCGAGATCATGTTCAGCGAGCCGACCATCATCAGGCCGAGCGCCGCCGTGACGACGAGGCCGACGACCAGCGTGACCAGCACCGCGCCGATCATCCGTTTCGAGCGCAGCGCGAGCCACAGGATTCCGAGCACGAACAGGATCATGATGATCGTGTTGAGCGCGGCGCCGTCCTGCACGGACGCGAATTCCTCGTCGGCGAGCGGCTGCTCGCCGGTCAGGCGCACGACCGCGCCGAAGCGCTTCTGAAGGTCGAGCGCATGCGCGGTTTCGCGGATCGTCCGCGATGCCTGGTCGCCCGCTTTCAGCGAGCCGTAGTTGACGATCGGCTGCACGGTGACGAACGCACGCGCCGGCTGCCGGGCGGCGTCGTTGTCGACGAGCGCGCGCCACGAGAATGCGGCGGGCTTGCCGGCCAGCACGTCGTCGACGGTCGCGGCGCTGCGCGACAGCAGTTTCGCCATGGACGGCAGCTTCACCTGGCCAGTCATGAGCGGCTGGCCGAGCGTGGTCGACAGCGTGGTGGCAAGGCCGGTCAGGCTCGGATTTTTCGCGAGCTCGTTGACGAGCGGACGCGCGCTCGACAATTGCGCGGTGGTATTCGCGACATTCTGCGGCGAAAGGAACAGCAAGCCGTTGCGGTCGAAGAACGGACCGCTGCCTGGCTCGGCGACCTGGCCGATGCGGCCGGCCGCGGTCTGTTTCTCGAGTGCGTCCGTCAGCGCATGCGCGGCGGCCGTCGCGAATTCGGGCGCGGGCGCCTCGACGACCGCCAGAATCGTGCCGCTGCGCTGCGGGAACGCGTTGTCGATCGATTTCCCGAGCGCCGACCATTGCGGATCGGCATCGACGAGTTTGCTGATGTCCGTGCTGATCTTGAAGTGCTGGACGACGTAGACGCCGCTCAGCCAAGCGACGGCGAACGACAGCAGGACGACCGCGATCGGGTGTCGAACCGACCACGCGACCAGTCGGACGGTAAAGGACGTTACCAAGAGACGGCGGAGAGAAGTCACCATGAGGCGCCGGGGTAGGATGCGAAAAGGCAAAGTGTCCAAGTATACCGGCGCCAAGGTGCAGCAGTCGCTCCGGAGAAAGCCTCTGCCAGGGAAGGAGATTTTCACGGCGGCACAGGAATCGGCGCGGGCGGCGCGTGCATCGTGCCGCGCCGAGTATGGTTCATCTCGCATGTGAGTGCACACTCACATGCGAGATGCGGGGGTTCGGGCGCCCGATCCGGTCCGATCCGTGATAACCCGGCGTCTGACAAAGGTAACAGTCGGTCACGGCATGCCTGTCGGGCGTCAGGCCCGGTATACTGGCCTCGGCCGCGCGGATTGCCGCGCCGCTCCTACCTCTCATTTACCGAGTGCGATATCCGTATGAAACGTCATCTGTTTGCTTTTCTCGCCGCGGCCACCGTGTCTGTCTCCGCTTTTGCGCAGAGCGCGCCGGTCGACGTGGTCAAGAATGCGGTCGAGGGCACCGTCACCGCGATGAAGGCGGATCCTGGCGCGCGCGGCGGCGATATGGCGAAGGTCACGCAGGTCGTGCAGGCGCATTTCCTGCCGGCGACGAACTTCGAGCGCACGACGCGTATCGCGCTCGGTGACGCCTGGAAGCAGGCAACGCCGCAACAGCAGCAGGAGCTGTACAAGCAGTTCAAGCTGCTGATGACGCGCACCTATGCCGCGTCGCTCGCGCAGCTCGGCAGCCAGAATGCGAAGTTCTCGTTCAAGGCGGGCAGCGCGTCGGGCAACGATGCGCTCGTGCAGTCGACGGTGACGACGCCGGGCGACAGCCAGTCGGTCGGCTATCGGCTCGGCAAGGTCGGCGGCGACTGGAAGATCTACGACATCGACATGTCGGGCGCGTGGCTGATCGAGGTCTATCAGGGGCAGTTCAAGAGCCAGCTCGCGCAAGGCGGCATCGACGGCCTGATCGCGTTCCTGCAGAAGCACAACGCGCGCACGAACTGACCGCCGCGGCGGGATGCGATGCAAAAAAGGGTGCGATGCACCCTTTTTTGTTGCCCGCGGCGCGTTCAGCGCCGCCGATGCTCGACCGCGAACTTGATCATCTCGGCCTGTCCTTCGATGCCGAGCTTGCGTTTCAGGTTGAGCCGATGCGTCTCGACGGTGCGCACCGACAGCCCGGTCTGCTGCGCAATCTGCTTGCTCGACAGCCCTTCGGCGAGCGCATCGAGTATGTCGCGCTCGCGTGGCGTCAGCCGTTCGAGCGGCGACGCCGCCGCACTTGCCTGGATCATCCGCGCGGCCAGTCCCTCGCTGAAGAACGTGTGGCCGGCGAGTACCGCGCCGATCGCGCGCACGATCTCGCTCGCGGGCGAATCCTTCAGCAGATATCCGCTCGCGCCCGCGCGCACCGCCTGTGTCACGTATTCGATGTTGTCGTGCATCGACAGCATCAGCACGCGGATGCCCGGAAAGCGCTCGTGGAAGACGCCGGCGAGCGCGATGCCGTTCATCCCGGTCATGCCGACGTCCATCAGCGCGAGATCCGGTTCGAGCATTTGCGCGAGCGCGAGCGCCTCGTCGGCGTTGCCTGCCTCGCCGACGACGGAGAGATCCGCCGCTTCGAGACGCATCCGCAGGCCGTCGCGCACGAGCGGGTGATCGTCGACCAGCAGGAGCCGGGCGGCGGGCTTCGCGGCAGGTTCGTGAACGGTCATGAGAAATGGGTCTCCTGTCGATCGGATGTCGACCGGGCGCGGCGCGTTGGCGACGTGGCCGGTTCCATGCAACGCTGTCAGGCCGATGAGGTGAGCGGGACGCGCGCGGCGACCACCGTGTGGCCGACCTGCGACGTGATCGTCAGTGTGCCGCCGAGCGCGTCGAGGCGCTCGCGCATGTTGCGCAGTCCGATGCCGCCGCGCGCGTCGGTCTGGGTGCGCTCGGCGTCGAAGCCGCAGCCGTTGTCGGCGATCGTCAGCGTGACCGCGTGCGGCGCGACGTCGAGCGTGACGGCGGCGCGCGACGCCTGCGCATGACGCACGATGTTGCTGAGCGCTTCCTGCGCGATCCGGAACAGCGCGGTGTTGACGGCCGCGGGCAGCGGCCGCATGCCGCCGTCCGCGACCTGCGTATAACCGATCTCGATGCCGCTTTCCGTGCCGAGTTCGCGGACCAACTGATCGAGCGCGGCCGCGAGACCGAGGTCGTCGAGCATGGCCGGCCGCAGCGCATGCGAGATGCGCCGCACTTCGCGCAGCGTGTCGCCGAGCCGCACGACGCCGGACGCGAGCGCCTGCTCCGCCTCCGGCATGCGCACCGTGCCGCGCTCGAAGCGCGCGAGCGCCGATTCGAGCATCAGCTTCGCGGACACCATCATCTGGCTGATCCCGTCGTGCAGCTCGCGCGACAGCCGCGCGCGCTCCTGTTCCTGCGATTCGACGACGCGCTGGGCGAGCTGCTTGAGCTTCGCGTCGGCACTGCGCGATTCGCTGACATTCAGCACCAGCGCGCAGAGCGCGATGACCGCCGCACCCGCCAGCGCAATCGCGGTGAGCCAGCTCATCGTGCGATCGATATTCGCGGACGCGCGCGCGTCGATGCGGTGCAGCGCGCTGTCGACGTCGTCGAGATAGATGCCGGTGCCGATCATCCAGCCCCAGCGCTCGAGCGCGACGACGTAACCGAGCTTCGGTGCGAGGCGTCCGGTCGACGGGCGCTGCCAGACGTAGCGCACATAGCCGCCGCCGTGCGATGCGGCGGCGATCAGCTGCTGGATCGTCAGGCTGCCTTGCGGATCGCGCATCGACCAGTAATTGTGGCCGACGCGTTCGGGTTCGCGCGGATGCATCAGCGAATTGCCGCGCAGGTCGTAGACGAAGAAGTAGCCGTCGGGGCCGAATTCCATTTTCTGCAGCATCGCGAGCGCCTGCGTCTGCGCCAGCGCGTCGTCGCGCGCGTTGCGGCCGCTCGCGTCGTAGAGCGGCATGATCGTGCTCGTGGCGAGCTCGACGTAA
>NZ_JAHACR010000246.1 GCF_018375725.1 Burkholderia sp.
AATCTTGCCGCCACGGCGCGGGCGGGCTGGTACGCGCGCCGATCGCAGAGACAACACACCCTTGCAAGACGAGGGGATTTGCATGAGATCGGAGACACTATGGACCTTTCCGCCATCGAAACGCTCACGGCTCGCCGTGACTACCAGACGCTCGTGCGCACGCGGCGGCGCTTCAGCTTCGTGCTGACGGCACTGATGATCGCGACGTATTACGGCTTCATCCTGCTCGTCGCGCTCGCGCCGCGAGTGCTCGCGATGCCGCTCTTCCCGGGGGCGACGACGAGCGTCGGCATTGTCGCCGGCGTGGCGATCATCCTGATCGCGATCGCGCTGACAGGCGTCTACGTGCTGCGCGCGAACCGCTCGTTCGACCGCACGGTCGATGCGATCCTCGAGCGTTCGTGATGGGGGCCGCCATGCGTCGTCTATCGATTGCGCTTGCCGCATGCTCCGCGCTCGTGCCCGCGGCCGCCTATGCGATCGCCGTCTCCGGCCCGATGCCCGACAAGGTTGAACTGAACCCGGTCGCGATCGGCATGTTCTTCGCGTTCGTGTTCGCGACACTCGCACTGACGCGCTGGGCCGCCCGCCGCACGCGCTCCACGCGCGACTTCTACACGGCGGGCGGCGGCATCACCGGCCTGCAGAACGGGCTCGCGATCGCGGGTGACTACATGTCGGCCGCGTCGTTCCTCGGCTTGTCGGGGATGGTGTTCATGTTCGGCTTCGATGGTCTGATCTACTCGATCGGCTTCCTCGTCGGCTGGCCGTTCGTGATGTTCCTGATTGCCGAGCCGCTGCGCAACCTCGGCAAGTTCACGTTCGTCGACGTCGTCGCGTACCGCTTCGCGCAGCGCCCGATCCGGCTGCTCACGTCCGCGAACGCGCTGACGATCGTGATCCTGTATCTCGTCGTGCAGATGGTCGGTGCGGGCAAGTTGATCCAGCTGCTGTTCGGCCTGTCCTACGGCACGGCGGAACTGATCGTCGGCGTGCTGATGGTGATCTACGTGTTCTTCGGCGGGATGACGGCGACGACCTGGGTGCAGGTGATCAAGGCCGTGCTGTTGCTGTGCGGCGCGACCCTGCTCGCGCTGCTCGCGCTCGGCGAGTTTGGTTTCAACGTCGACGAGATGTTCCGTCGCGCGGTCGCCGTGCATCCGGGCGCGCTCGGCATCATGGGGCCGGGCAAGCTGATCCGCGACCCGGCCAACGCGCTGTCGCTCGGCATCGCGCTGATGTTCGGCACGGCGGGCTTCCCGCACATCCTGATGCGCTTCTTCACGGTCCCGAACGCGCGGGAAGCGCGCAAGTCGGTGCTCTACGCGACCGGTTTCATCGGCTACTTCTATCTGCTGACGTTCGTGATCGGCTTCTCGGCGATCGTGCTGCTCGCCCAGCATCCGGCGTTCTTCCGGCTCGGCGCGAACGGCACGTTCAACCTGACGCACGACCTGCTCGGCGGCTCGAACATGGTCGCGGTGAAGCTCGCGCAGGCCGTCGGCGGCAACTGGTTCTACGGCTTCATCGCGGCGGTGACGTTCGCGACGATCCTGGCCGTGGTCGCCGGCCTGACGCTCGCGGGCGCGACGACGATCTCGCATGACCTGTACGCGCAGATGTGGGCGCGCGGCAAGCCGGACGAACGCCTCGAGATGCGCATCTCGCGCGTGGCGACGATCGTGCTGTCGGCCATCGCGATCGGCCTGTCGATCCTGTTCGAGCACATCAATGTTGCGTTCATGGTTGGCCTCGTCGCGGCGGTCGCGGCGAGCGCGAATTTCCCGGTGCTCGCGATGTCGATCTTCTGGCGCGGGATGACGACGCGCGGCGCCGTGATCGGCGGCAGCCTCGGCCTTGTGTCCGCGATTGTGCTGACGTTGCTGTCGAAGTCGGTCTGGGTCGACGTGCTGCATTTTGCGCACGCGCCGGTGTTCCTCGACAACCCGGCGCTCGTGTCGGTGCCGCTTGCGTTCGTCGGGATCATCGTCGGTTCGCTCGCCGATCGCAGCGAGCGCGCACGGCGGGAGCGGGACGCGTTCGAGCGGCAGGAGTTCTACGCGCAGACCGGCGTGCTCGCCGGACAAGCCGTGCGGCACTGATTGATCCGATGAAATGGCGCGCTCGTCCGGATCGCCGGACGAGCGCTGTCCGGATTTCCGGAAAACCGGATTTTCTTGCCTCTCGCATGGTGGGAAATACAATAAAAACAATGACCTGCCGGGGTATGCGCATCTGGCATCGACCTTGCAATATAAAACGCACACACGGCCGTCGTCCGGTCCGACTACTACAGCAAGGAGACAATCGATGACCCACGCCTTCCTCCCCCTCCGGACGTCCTGAGGCATCGCTTGTTGCGGCACGGCAGCCGCGCGGGCGACGAGCTTCCCCTGACCTTCATCCGCGCGCGCGACGCCGATCCACCGGCTCATCTCTACCTTCATCAGGAACCATCGTGAAGAAGAAACCCCTCTACAAAGTGCTCTATGTGCAGGTGATTTTCGCCATCGTCGTCGGCGTGATCCTCGGCCACTACTACCCGTCGCTCGCCACCGAGATGAAACCGCTCGGCGACGGCTTCATCAAGCTGATCAAGATGGTGATCGGGCCGATCATCTTCTGCACGGTCGTGACCGGCATCGCCGGCATGGAGGACATGAAGAAGGTCGGACGCGTCGGCGGCAAGGCGCTGCTTTACTTCGAAGTCGTGTCGACCTTCGCGCTGGTGCTGGGGCTCGCGGCGACGCACATCCTGCGTCCGGGCGTCGGCTTCAACATCGATCCGGCGACGCTGAACGGCAAGGAGGTCGCATCGTATGCGGCGAAGGCGCACGGGCAGTCGACGGTCGATTTCCTGATGCACATCATCCCGAACACGATGGTCGATGCGTTCGCGCAGGGCGAGATCCTGCAGATCCTGCTGATCGCGCTGCTGTTCGGCAGCGTGCTCGCGCACCTCGGCGAGCGCGGCCGCGTCGTCACCGATTTCATCGACGGCATCACGCGTGTGCTGTTCGGCATCGTGCACATCGTCACGAAGCTGGCGCCGATCGGCGCATTCGGCGCGATGGCGTTCACGATCGGCAAGTACGGCGTCGGGTCGCTCGTGCCGCTGCTCAAGCTGATCGGCACGTTCTACCTGACGTCGATCGTGTTCGTGCTCGTCGTGCTCGGCACCATCGCGCGCATCACCGGCTTCTCCATCATCCGCTTCGTCGGCTACATCAAGGAAGAACTGCTGATCGTGCTCGGCAAGAGCTCGTCGGAAGCGGCGCTGCCGCAACTGATGGAGAAGCTCGAGAAGGCCGGCTGCTCGCGCTCGGTCGTCGGCCTCGTCGTGCCGACCGGCTATTCGTTCAACCTCGACGGCACCAACATCTACATGACGATGGCCGTGCTGTTCATCGCGCAGGCGACCAACATCGAACTGACGTGGATGCAGCAACTCACGCTGCTCGCCGTCGCGATGCTGACGTCGAAGGGCGCCAGCGGCGTGACGGGGGCCGGCTTCATCACGCTGGCCGCGACGCTCGCCGTCGTGCCGACCATCCCGCTGTCGGGCATGGTGCTGATCCTCGGCATCGACCGCTTCATGAGCGAGTGCCGCGCGCTGACCAACATCGTCGGCAACGGCGTCGCGACGGTCGTGGTGTCGGCATGGGAGAAGGAGCTTGACCGCACGAAGCTGCGTCAGGCGCTCACGGGCGGCGGCGAAGTCGCCACGACCGAGACCGCCGGGGCCTGACGGCCATGAAGGCGCGGGCGGTGCGCGACCCTGCGCTGCCCGCGGACGGCGCGCCGCACGGCGACAGGGCGGCGGACGGCTATGACACAATAGACGACCCGCATCGCCAGGAAATCGTCACCGTGAAGCGCCGTCTGCTGATCCTCGTCGCGCTCGCCGCCGCGCTTGCGGCGGCATGCGCGCTGACGTGGAACGTGACCTGGCGGCGCGGGATCGACGAATTGCAGCGCAACGCTGCCGTGCGCGTCGACCGTACCACCAATGCGCTCAAGAGCACGCTCGACCGTTACGAATCGCTGCCGTACCTGCTTGGCGGCCATCCGTTCGTGCAGGACCTGCTCGCCGAGCCGACGCGCGCCGATTACGCCGCACGCGCGAACCGCTACCTCGAAGATCTCAACCAGCACGCACACGCGACCGTCACCTACGTGATCGGCGCGGACGGCTCGTGCGTCGCCGCGAGCAACTGGCGTGCGCCGGACAGCTTCGTCGGCATCGGGTACCAGTTCCGCCCGTATTTCATCGATGCGATGCACGGCAAGGTCGGCCGTTTCTTCGGCATCGGCACGATCTCGCACGACCCCGGTTACTACATCTCACAGCCGGTCTGGCGCGACGGGAAGATCGCCGGCGTCGTCGTCGTCAAGCTCAATCTCGAATGGTTCCAGGGCGCCGATGCGTCCGAGCCGCTCGTCGTCGCGGACGATCACGGCGTCGTGTTCCTGTCGTCGGTGCCGGCGTGGAAATACCATACCCTCAAGCCGCTGACCGGGCCGGTCGCGGCGTCGATCCATGAAACGCGCCAGTATGCGCAGCAGCAGGTGACGCCGCTGCCGCTGCGTGTCGAGCAGGTGCTCGGCCCGGACGCGCAGATCGTGCGAATCGGTGCGACCGGCGTAGGTGCGATCGGCGTAGGTGCGACCGGCTCAGGTGCGGCTGGCTCAGGTGAAGTCGCCCCGGATCAACCCAGCTCGATTCCGGGCCGCCGCGCGCCGCGTTACCTCGCGACGCAGCGGCACATCGGCGAGCCCGACTGGCAACTCGTCACGCTCGCGCCGATCGCGCCCGTCGATGCCGACGCCCGCAACGCGACGATCGTGACGGGTTTCGGGGGCGTATCGCTCGTGCTGCTCGGCTTCTACTGGCGTACACGCCGCGCGCGCGTGCGGGAGATGATCCGCAGTCGCGCGCTGTTGCAGCAGGCGTATGCGGAGCTGAACCAGCGTGTCGCGGAGCGCACGGCGGATCTGTCGGAAGCGAACGAACAATTGCAGAAGGAAGTCGGCGAGCGCATTCGTGCCGAGCAGGAACTGCGCGCCGCGCACGACGAACTGATCCGGGCGAGCAAGCTCGCGGCGCTCGGCCAGATGGCGGCGGGCATCACCCACGAGCTGAACCAGCCGCTCGCGGCACTGCGCAGCTTTTCCGACAACACGCGCGTGCTGCTCGATCGCGGCGAGCAGGCGGCGGCGCGCGAGAATCTCGAAGCGATCGCGGCGCTCACCGAGCGAATGGGCAAGATCACCAATCAGCTGAAACTGTTCGTCGGCCGCGCGCGGCCGCGCAACGAGCAGGCACCGGTCGTGCGCGCCTTGCGCGGCGCGCTGTCGCTGCTCGACGAACGTCTGCGCGGCGTGACGCTGGTGCTGACGTTGCGCGACGCGACGTACACGCCGCCACAGGAATCGCCCCTCGATCTGGCGAACGATCACCCGGAGCTGGTCGCGCGCTGCGAGGATCTGCGTCTCGAGCAGGTGCTGATCAACCTGATCGGCAACGCGCTCGATGCCGTGGCGACGGCGAGCGCCCCACGGACGGCCGCGCCTCGCCTCGAAATCACGCTCGAAGTCTCGGCCGCGACGCTCGCGATCCGGGTGCGCGACAATGGCCCGGGTATTCCGTCCGAACTGTTGCCGCGCCTGTTCGAGCCGTTCTTCACGACCAAGGAGATGGGGCGCGGCCTTGGGCTCGGGCTGGCGATCTCGTCGTCGATCGCGAGCGATGCGGGCGGCACGCTGACCGCGCGCAACGCACCGTCTGGCGGCGCACTGTTCATCTTGACGTTGCGGCGCGCGCGCACGCATCATCCGGACTCCGTGGCCGACAGGGCCCACCCTTAGCGCACCGGCTCTGCGCGCGATGTCCCGTCGTGCGGCATGGGCGCCGGATTGCCGAGCAGGAGCAGGTGAGAACGATGGCCAACCGGCTGCAAGTGATCTATATCGAAGACGACGCGCTCGTTCGCCGGGCGAGCGTGCAGAGCCTGCAACTCGCGGGCTTCGACGTGACCGGCTTCGAATCGGCCGAGGCGGCCGAGAAGGCGATCGTCGCCGACCATGCGGGCGTGATCGTCAGCGACATCCGCCTGCCCGGCGCGAGCGGCCTCGACCTGCTCGCGCAATGCCGCGAGCGCGTGCCCGACGTGCCGGTGATCCTCGTCACCGGTCATGGCGACATCTCGATGGCCGTGCAGGCGATGCGCGATGGCGCGTACGACTTCATCGAGAAGCCGTTCGCCGCCGAGCGGCTGATCGAGACCGTGCGGCGCGCGCTGGAGCGTCGCGAGCTGGTGCTCGAAAACCACGCGCTGCGGCGCGAACTGGCCGTGCAGAACGTCGTCGCGCCGCGCATCATTGGCCGCAGCCCGGCGATCGAGCAGGTGAGACGCCTCATCGCGAACGTCGCACCGACGGATGCGTCGGTGCTGATCAACGGCGATACCGGCGCCGGCAAGGAGCTGATCGCGCGCAGCCTGCACGAGATGTCGCCG
>NZ_JAHACR010000247.1 GCF_018375725.1 Burkholderia sp.
GCGACGCCATAGTTCTAATGGTGGCGTCTCTCCGGTAGAGTTCGAACGACAGGCCAGTCTGTCAGGCTCGTAGGTGGCTATAGAAATCTGGTCGATTCATTCATAGCGCTTGAGTTGAACATGCTTCCGGTAATTTCGAGCTCGGCTGAAAAGCGTCCTGAGCCGCTCATTGCTGTAAAGCAATCCGTCGACCTCGACACCGTACGCCCAGACTCTTCTGCTCTCCGGAATTCCGGTCAGAATGTCAAGTTGTTGCGGATACGCCGGAAGTTCGATCTTTACGTCAGGAAGACCCTGCTTCCATTTTTGAACCGGAGTCATTCCCAGCGCACGATGCGGCGTTTGGTGGTATTCGTCCACAATCCACTTCACGAGGAGTTGGGTAAGTGTGTCTAGATCTATCGCCGCTTTCTTCTCCGCCTCGTAATCTCCGCGTTCGTCAACACTGGCAAAAACGGTACCGGGCAGCTTGTGTATCAAGGAGCGTTGGATCGTTCCAATCACACGTTCCACCCCTCCTTTGAATTCAGGATGACCCGCCGGGCAATACAGCATCGAGATTCCCATCTCGCCACACACCATTTGCACGGCGGAGGCATGCAGATCCATGCCGTTGTCGACCGCGATCAGATACGGGATACCATAGCCAGGGTGATCGCAATGCAATCCGACAACCTTGTCCCAACTCGTCTTTGGCAAGATTGCACGCTTGATGCATTGGAGAACTGAATGAGCAGACGGAGCTCGAAAGCTCAAATAGAACCCGAGTACTACGCGACTAAATCTGTCGATGGCTACCGTAAGCCATGGACGGCCAAGCGGGAGGTTCGTTAACGCATCGATGACCATCACATCCAACGGCGTATGATCGATCTCGACGCGATGAAGAGGGAAATCAGCTTTCGCAGTACCTTGTACCCACAGCGCCTTCCTGCTCGCAGCATTCTTGCCTAATCGAGCTTCGTCGGCTACGTCCTGCTCCAACCCCCGAAGCCAGCGATATATGGTTGACAGAACTGGACAAGTAAGCGGCTTTTCGCAAGGTCGATTTTCGTTATAGCGCTTGATCTTTCCCCTGAGCTCAACGTAGACGTCTTGTCCGGTGAGCTTCTGAGGATCGAGATAGATTTCGTTAACTGCTTCTTCGAAGAGCGCCTGTATGACATCACCGGGGCGCCGTCCGCTCCTTGTTCGCCTGTCGACCAGCGTTGTGACGCATTTCGTATGCCTGTATCGCCGCCACCACCGTTTGGTCGTTGCAACGGACGGTGGTTTCGGATCACCGATCTCCGCAGCAATCTTTGTTACCTGCTCTTGTATCCACGCATTCGTATTCGTGAAATCGCGGACAAGCCGCGTCATGTATTCGTGACGATAACGCGCAGTATCTTGATGATGCTTGGGAAACGTAGAGAGGTCCCGCGGAACGGCCGTGTAGAGAATGCTCGAATCGATATTCAGGCATCTCTCGTCAATGGACATCGTATTGAACAAGACGGCACGATAGAGTTCGTCGTCGCTCATTGTACGAGGCTCGCTCTCATCCGACTCCAGCTTTAGCTTTCCGAAGGCTGGTCGACTGATAATCGTCCATCGACGCAATCCTTCGCGGAGTACCAGTCCCTTCTTGAAGGTGAATCGAATCATGTTTGCCCCTCCACTCTCACCTCGAGAGGCGACGAATCGACTAATCGTTGCCTCTCGTCGAATCCAAGATAGCCTGCAGCAAGCAATCGCATCACCATCTGTGGGCTTCCAGCGATTGAACACGCAGCTGCAAAATTGAGCGGCCGACTGGCCGCGAGGCGCCCCATCAATTCCGAAAGCCGGAATCCGGATGGCACCTGCCGGCTGTGATACGTCAGATGCTCGAGCGTGGAGATTCTCGTCCCGGTTCGAAAGTCTTGTTCGGTCATGATCCGGAACGGCAGACCAAGACGAGCGTAATGCTCTGCGATGTCTTCCATCCGAGCGCGTAGCACCGCATTCCGAAGCTTCGCAGATGGTTTGATCTCGATATGAACGATCGTGCCATCTGTCATCGTCAGTTCGAAGTCCGGGAAGTAAATGCGGACTTCCCCCTCTCGGTCACGATAAGTCACTCGTACCGGCTGCTCGCGATAGCGCTTGATGTTCGTCGAAAATTCGAAGTGCATGGCCGCATCAAACTCAAGCCGCGATTCACACTGCACTTGTGCACGGTTCTTTTTGGATGGGTACAGGTATCGAACGCGCCGTCCAGAACGGGTCAACACTTTTCGTGAAGTTATCGTCTTTTCCATTTCGCAGGCAATAGGAGACCAACCCGCTCGGAGAGCGGGGAAAAATAGCACCGTTTTCAGGCGTAAAAACGCCCCCTCGCACGAATATCGCGCGGTAACTTAGTGCAATCGAAGGAGAGATGGCTTGACGAGTCGGGAGGGCTGGACGAAACTGCGAGCGCCAACACGGAGTGGCGTTCAGCCCTCCCTCAAAGCGAGCAAGCCTTCTGGTTTGTCTCGCTTTTTACATTTTGGCGCTCTCCTTGTCTCTTCTGACGACGCGACCGATGACCTGCCGGTCCGCACCTGGTCCAATTTCCTGCCGCAACGCGATCACGTCTCGAATCACCCGGATCTGAGTGTCCGTCAGCCTGTCCAGCTCGCGCCAAAGCTCGCTACACAGGCGAAAGACGTCTGCTGACGCCGTTTGAGGAATAGAGAAGTGTCGCGTGGAGAGCTGCAATGCCTCTCGCAGGCTCGAATCTTCGTCGTCCGACAGCCGCAGGTGTGCGGACACTCGTTCAACAAATTCGATAGAAGGCGGCCCTTTGATTCCGAGCTCGATCGCCGAGATATAGCTTTGCTCGAAGCCTATCGCTTCCGCGAGATCCATCTGACGGACACCGTAGCGGAGCCGGAGTGCGCGCAATCGTTCGGAAAAGGGACTCAACGGGTTAACTCACGGAAGACGTTCATAGCACCGGGGGATGTTATGGCGACCCCGCTCCAGAAGTCAAACTCAAGCCGCTGATTTAAAAGCGCTTTTTTGTACGATATACGCGCGACGATAGGATAATTTCGGCGACCCTGGTGCATGCATGAACGCGCGTGCTACAAAGGGATCCGGGATTTTCCCCGCGCCAGTTAGAGTGTTTACTCTAACGCACAAAATTCCGAACTTAGCCCAACACAGGACTCAACAGCTTCGCTCTTTGCAGCGATTCGAAATCGGTTCGATCCAAGCCTGGCAGCTAGTCATCCGTGTGCCTACGCCCCGCCGGGGACAATGCGTAAACCCAGTCATTCGGAAGGAAAGCTCTTCTCGCCGCTTGCACACGATTTCGCCCGAGCAGTCTCAACCCTCCCGGTTGCCCTCAAGCCTAGGATTTCGGCAAAGTTAGCAACATAATTCCCAGCATGATGAAGAATTGAAGCTACAAGCCGTGTGCTTCGACAGTCGGCATCTTTGTCGATCCGCAGAAACTCAACCACGAGGCGCGCATGACCAACATCAATGAGACCACCGGTGCGGAATTATCGTCAGTTGGTCCCAATCCCGATATTCCATCATCCGTGATCGACATGCTTACTGCACAGGTGCAGAAGATGGTTGACGAATCCGGGAATCCTAATGAATTTGACTCGCGAGCATGGGTGGTTGACTGGCTGCACTCACCGATTCCTGCTCTCGGTGGGAGACGCCCGACAGACTACCTTCACACATCCGATGGCGTTGATCTAATTTCGAGGATGCTAGTGAGCGTGCAAATGGGTGCCTACTGGTAGATCTATTTGGCATACGGCCGTAGCTGGCTCTACCTGCTATGGCGCCCCGAGTCGCTCGATATCGCAGGGCTCGCGCAAATCCGGGCAGCAGACCCGAAAGAGCGCCCATTGCGCCGTCTCCGGCAATTGACTCAACAGGATGGCAAGTGGTCTCTTCCGAGTCCAGTACGTGTCTCTCGCACATTTGAACTCATCGGCAATTTCAGCTTTCCGGTTCGCCAATTTGTTGACCTGCGTCTGATGCTTCATGAGATCGTTAAGAGCCGTGTCGAAGTCATAGACGCTTGAGTCCTCTGGCAGCTCCTTATCGAGATATGCGCTCGATATGGTTGCTCGGATAGCTTTGATCTGGGTTTCGAAAAACGCGAGGTTCTTTTGCAGTCGTTGAGGCGGTTGTTCGCCGCGAAAGCGCTGGACATCGGACTGTCCACCGGCGAAATTTCGCTCGACAAGCTGCACCTGCTGCTAGGTTGCAGTCGTGGTCAGGCGATGGGCGCTCCGTTCGACCTGCAAGAACAGGCCTTGGCCAAGGACATCGAATCCACGAAAAGCCAAAACGGCAAATACTTCCTCGTACCCATCGACGCGCGATGTGAAGCTGTGCGGCTGTATCAAGCGAAGCTGGAACACGGCAGCCGCGACATGGGCCTGTACGATGTTCCGGAACGAACGCTACCGGCCCAGCAGACGATCTTCATGGACGCGCTCGCTGCCTTGGAGTCGAAACAGATCAAGCATTGATCAGTCTGCCCGCTGTCTGTTGCGGATTCAACCCGTCGTGCGCAGAAATAGCGGGCTGCCCGGCGCCGCGCTCACGCAACCAGCGACATCGCCGAATGCGGCCTGTCCCAGCCGCACCAAATGAAAACCTTGACTACCGCTCATGCTTTGATCTCCGGATCTTCGTAGCGAATGGGCGATTTCGGCGCCGGTGCAGCGCGCAGACGTTCGGCCAGAAAATCGATCATCACACGAAGTTTGGGAAGCAAGTGTCGCGTCGGTGGATAGAGTATCCAGACTTGCCCGCTATAGTTCGGCTCAAACGTCCAGTCCGGCAGAACCTGAATGATAGATCCCTGCCGCAACGCATGACTCGCCGTGAAGAATGGCAGACTGCCGACACCGACGTGATGAAGTACGGCGTCGAGCCGCACGCCAGTATGGTTGGCGGCGTAGCGTCCATGCACCTGGACGTGAACGACCTTGCCGGCCTTGCGAAATTTCCAACGTGAGTCTCCGGGCTGCTCGCCGAGATAGATGCAACTATGCAGCTTGAGATCGTGCGGATGCCGAGGTATGCCGTGTTCTTCGAGATAGCGTGGCGTCGCGCACAGCAGGTGCTTGATGTCTAGCAGATGTCGCCCCATCAGGCCCGGCGGTGGTCGGTCGGTGATGCGAATGGCCAGGTCCATTTGATCGTCGATCAGATCCACGTAGCGATCTTCGAGTTTCAATTGAACGTCTATTTCCGGATAGCGAACCAGGAAAGGCTATATGCGGATGGACGACAAAGCGGCCAACTGCCTTGGGCGCGCTAATTCGTACCAAGCCTTGCGGCTCCTCGTGAAAACGCCCCGAGTTGGCAAGAACGCTTTCGGCCGCATTCACCATGTCGAGGCAGTCGGCGTAGACTGCCCGCCCGCTTTCGCTCAGCCTCAGCTTGCGGGTCGTGCGCTGGAGCAGTCGTGTGCCCAACGCCTGCTCCAGTCTCGCGACGCTGCGACTGGTCGCCGAGGGCGTCGTGCCCAACTGGCGAGCCGCTTCGGAAAAGCTACCGGTATCTACGACCTTCACGAAGACCGCCATCTCGCCCATCAGGGCCATGATCTGACTTGTGCTCATGACACAAAGGATATTTGGAGAATGGGCTGATTATCGCAATCCTCGTTCTTTCCTACACTGACGCTCAACTCAGCCACCCGACCCCGATGACGAAAACATCATGACGCTGCATATTGAAACACCCACGCTCGAATCCCTTCCGCTCAGCAGGGCGGCGGGAAGGCGGATCTGGCTCAAACTCGACGCCCTGCAACCTCCCGGCTCGTTCAAGATTCGTGGTATCGGCTTGGCATGCGAGGAATACGCGAGGCAAGGCAAACGCCGCTTCGTTTCATCGTCGGGCGGAAACGCCGGCATTGCCGTCGCCTATGCGGGCGAGCAGCTATCCATTCCGGTAACCGTTGTGGTGCCGGAAACCACGACCGAACATGCGAAGGCGCTGATTCGGCAGTACAACGCTGAAGTCGTCGTTCATGGTGACGCGTGGCATGAAGCGAATGCGCTGGCACAGGCGATGCTCGGTCCGGCAGACGCGTTTCTCCATCCCTTCGATGACCCGCTGCTTTGGGACGGACATGCCAGCCTGATCGACGAAGCTGTCCGTGCGGGAGTCGAACCGGATGCCGTCGTGCTTGCTGTTGGCGGCGGCGGTCTGTTTTCCGGTGTAGTGGAAGGACTGTGTCGCAATAATTTGGACGACGTGACGGTCATCGCCACGGAAACGATCGGCGCGGATTCCTTTGCACAATCACTCGAGCAGGGGCGACGCGTCGAACTGGATGCGATTACCAGCGTGGCCACTTCGCTAGGTGCGCGGCAAGTGAGCGCACGCGCGTTCGAGTTGGCCATGCAGCATCCGGTGCGTAGCATTGTTGTCAGCGACCATGATGCGCTGAACGCTTGCAGGCGCTTTCTAGACGACCATCGCATCTTGGTGGAGCCCGCTTGCGGTGCTGCGTTGGCGAC
>NZ_JAHACR010000248.1 GCF_018375725.1 Burkholderia sp.
GGTCGCGCTGCGGCGGCGTTCGCCGGATCTGCGCAGCCAGGATTCGGGATGGACTTCATAGATCGTCCACGGCGCGCGGAAGCATTCGGCGTGCGCGCGCGCATCGAGCCATGCGTCGTCGTGCCAGTCGAAGCCGTCCAGCGCCGCGCAGTCCGCGACCACGGATGCCGTGGCGGGCGGCGCTTCTGTTGCGCGCGCGCACGGGTCGGCCTTGTGCGGCAGCACCCGGCCATCGGCGGCGCGCACCTCGAACTTGTATCGCTCGCCCGTGCCGATCTGCGGCACGAATAGTTCCCATACGCCCCACGGACTGCGCAAGCGCATCGGGTGGCGGCGCCCGTCCCAGCCGTTGAAATCGCCGACGACCGATACGCGCTGCGCGTTCGGCGCCCACACGGCGAAGCGCACGCCTGTCGTGCCGCCCACACGCAGCGGCACCGCGCCGAGCGCGTCGAGCACCGCATCGGCATTGCCGGCCGCGAAGCGCGCGAGCACGTCGTCGTCGAGCAGGGTGCCGAATGCATAGGCATCGTCGACGACCTGCCGCGCATCGGGCCAGTCGATCGCCAGCCGGTACGGCCCGTCGCGTGCGATTTCGCCGGCGAAGCAGCCGGCCGGATCGACGCGCGCGAGCCTGCCGAGCACGTCGCCGTCGGGCGACAACGCGAGCACGTCGGTCGCGCCCGGCAGCAGTGCGCGCACGACGACGCGATTCGCGACCCGATGCGGGCCAAGGCATGCGAACGGGTCAGGGTGGCGCGCCGCCAGGAGCGCGTCGATATCGGCACGATCGAACAGGTCGTCGTTCATCACGTCTCTCCGTCCGCCAGCAACCGCCCGACGAGCGCGGCCAGGCCGGCGGTCGGCACGCCCAGCCAGTCGGGACGGTTCGCGGCCTCGTAGCACAGCTCGTACGAACCCTTGTCGATCAGGAACAGCGTGAGCAGGCGATCCTCGTAGCGTGGATCGATGAAGCGCATCGGCGCATCCCGGGCCGCTTTGCGATAGCACGCGAGGAAGCAATCGGCGGCGGCCTGGCCGAACCGGTCGAACAGCATGCGCTTGCGGGCCGCCGTCAGCGGCGGCGCCTTTTCAAGCTCGGACTGTGCCGTGCTGTTGAGGTACGACAGCGAGCGCAGGAAACCCGCGACGTCGCGCAGCGGATGCGATTTCATGCGGCGCCGCGCGAGCGGGCGGCCCGGCTCGCCCTCGAAATCGATCAGCAGCGCATCGCCCTGCACATCGAGCACCTGCCCGAGATGGAAGTCGCCGTGGATGCGGAAGCACTGTGCGTCGAGCGTGCGCGGCACGAGTTGCGCGAGTGCCTGCACCGCGGCGTCGCGCGATGCGATCAGCGTGTCGGCCGCGGCGCGGCAGCCCGGATCGAGCTGATCCAGTCGTGCGCGGAGCACGTCGATCGCACCTTCGAAGGCGGCGACCGCATCGGCCGTCCAATCGTCGACACATGGGCCCGACGCCGGGGTCGGTGCGAACGCCGGATCGTCGGACGGCTGCGCGAGCGCGACATGCAATTCGCCGAGCCGCGTGCCGACGACACCCGCAAACGCGGCGTAACCGTGCATCGTCTCGGACGCGTCTTCCGGCTCCGGCGGCTCGGCATCGTCGGCGGCCGGCAGCGCAAGCTCATCGACCGCGCGCTTCAGGAAATCCAGCGAGCGCGTCCATGCGTCGCCCTGGTTGTCGATGAAACGCTGCAGGATCGCCACGGTATGTGACGCACCGTCCGGATCGACATGCACGACTTCGCCGGCGAGCGCCGCCGTATTCCGGTAGCCGATACGCGTCAGATGGCGACTCATCTCCGCTTCCGGATGCACGCCATGCGTGACCCGGCGCACGAGCTTCAGCACGATCGCATCGTCGATCACGAGCGAACTGTTGCTCTGCTCCGCCGCGAGCCAGCGGACGTCCGCGTTGTCGCCGGGATCGAGCGACGCAAGCGCGTCCTCGGGCAAGAACACGAGCCGGCCGCCGTCGGACGTCGGCACGGTGGCGCCGGCGCGCAGTTTGCGCAACATGCCGTGCGCAAACGCGGGCAGCGCGAAGGCGTCGGTCAGGTAGCCGACCGTATGGCCGCGCCGCACACGCGCGAGGGCGAGCTGGGTAAACAACGGCTGGGATGTCTCTCCGCCCCATGCGGCAGCGAGCGGGACGACATAGCGCTCGATGCCGCTCGCCCCGTTCGTTGCCACCTGTACCTCGGCATACTGGAACGGCTCGCCCGGCATCGGCGTGACCGCTTCGAAACGCGCATGGCCGATCGGGCGGTCTTTCGACGCGAACCAGCGACGGCGCGCCAGCCATGACGGCAGCGCATCGTGTGCGAGCGTGTTGAACTGGGCGATGTCCGGCTGCGAGTCGCCGCGCCGCATCACGAGTGTCGTGAATTCCGGCAGCTGCTCGGCCGGCGGCCGCCGCCATGCGGGCGCGCGGTCCTGCGCGGACAGTGCGAACCACAGGAAGCCATACGGCGGGAACGTCAGCAGATACGGAAGCTGGCCGATCGGCGGGAATGGCGAATCGGACATCATCTCGATCGGCACGCGGCCGGCGAATTCGGAAAGGTCGAGTTCGACGGCCTGTGATGCGCGCGACAGGTTGGCGACGCACAGAACAGGCTCGTCATGGTCGAGTTCGCGCAGATAGGCGAGCACCTTGCGATTCTCCGGGCGCAGGAAGCGGATCGCGCCGCGTCCGAACGACTGGGTCGTGCGGCGCGTGGCGAGAATCCGCCGCATCCAGTTCAGCAGCGAATGCGGATCGCGCGTCTGCGTTTCCACGTTCACCGCGTCGTAACCGTACAGTGCGCCCATCACGATGGGCAGCACGAGCTGCTCGGGATCGGCGCGCGAGAATCCCCCGTTGCGATCCGACGACCACTGCATCGGCGTACGCACGCCGTCGCGATCGCCGAGATGCACGTTGTCGCCCATGCCGAGTTCGTCGCCGTAGTAGATGACGGGCGTGCCGGGCATCGACAGCAGCAGCGAATTGATCAGCTCGATGCGGCGGCGGTCGCGTTCCATCAGCGGCGCGAGGCGGCGGCGGATGCCCAGGTTCAGGCGTGCGCGACGGTCGCTCGCATAGGTTTGCCAGAGCAGGTCGCGCTCGGAATCGGTCACCATCTCGAGCGTCAGCTCGTCGTGATTGCGCAGAAAGATGGCCCACTGGTTGCCCGGCGCGAGCGCGGGCGTCTGTTTCATGATGTCGATGATCGGGAAGCGGTCCTCGCTCGCGATCGACATGTAGATGCGCGGCATCAGCGGAAAATGGAATGCCATGTGGCATTCGTCCTCGTTGCCGAAATACTCCTGGACATCCTCGGGCCACTGGTTCGCCTCGGCGAGCAGCATCCGGTTCGGATATTCCGCGTCGATCGTCGCGCGGATCCGCTTCAGGACCGCATGCGTTTCCGGCAGGTTCTCGTTGCTGGTGCCTTCGCGCTCGATCAGGTAAGGGACTGCGTCGAGCCGCAGCCCGTCGATCCCGAGGTCGAGCCAGAAGCGCATGATCTGCAGCACTTCGCGTACCACGGCGGGATTGTCGAAATTCAGCTCGGGCTGGTGCGAATAGAAGCGATGCCAGAAATACTGGCCGGCCACCGGATCGTGCGCCCAGTTCGACGTTTCCGTATCCAGGAAGATGATCCGCGTTCCCGCATATTTCGTGTCGGTATCCGACCACACGTAATAGTCGCGGTAGACGGAACCGCGTTTCGCGTGCCGCGCGCGCTGGAACCACGGATGCTGGTCCGACGTGTGATTGATGACGAGCTCGGCGATCACGCGGATGCCGCGCGCGTGCGCCTCGCGGATGAACCGGCGCGCGTCCGCGAGCGTGCCGTAGTCGGGGTGAACGTTGCGGTAGTCGGAAATGTCGTAGCCGTCGTCCCGGCGCGGCGAAGGATAGAACGGCAGCAGCCAGATCGTGTCGACGCCGAGTTCCGCGATGTAGTCGAGTTTCGCGATCAGCCCCGGGAAATCGCCGACGCCATCGTTGTTCGAATCGAAGAACGATTTCACGTGGACCTGATAGATGATGGCGTCCTTGTACCACAGCGGATCGTCCGCGCAGAGCGCTGTTTCGCGGCGGCGCGCGCGGCGGTTGCCGGCCTTGGCCGCGGTTTCCGCCGAAGCGGACGGGGCGCGGGGCATGTCGCCGAGCGGATTCTCGCGCTGCATCATCGATTGGCTCCGTATGGTTTGGGCCCGGGCTCGGGGCCGGCGCTCGCATCGGGCGGTGCAGGGGCGATGCGCGCGGCGTCCGGCGCCGGGCTGACGCGCCAGATCGCATACGGTTTCACATAAGGATCCAGGGCGACGTACTGACGATGTCCGTGCCAGCGCTTCGTGCGGCCCGTGCTCTGTTCGAGTGCGTCGAGCGGCTCGCCGTCGGCGATGCCGAGGCTGCGATACAGCGCGGCATCGAGCGTGAAGTCTGCCGCCTGCGGATGCCACGGATCGAGGCTGATCGCGACGACGACGATGTTGTCGCAGGCCGGCGTCGCCTTCATGAAGGCGAGTACGCCATCGTTCGTCGCGGGGATGAACGTGACGCCGAGGTGAGTCTGCAACGCCGGGTTGTCGCGGCGCGCGCGATTGAGCTGGGCGATCTCGTCGGCGATATGGCCGGCCTGACGCCAATCGCGTACCCGCAGCTCATACTTCTCCGCGTCCCGGTATTCCTCGCTGTCGGGCAACGGCTCCGATTCGCACAGCTCGAAACCGGAGTAGATGCCCCACGATCCCGACAACGTTGCCGCGAGCGCCGCGCGAATCACGAATTGCGGGCGCGGCGCGTGCTGAAGATGGCGCGGGTTGATGTCGGGCGTGTTGACGAAGAAATTCGGCCGGAAATACTCGCGTGCCGGGCCGGCCGTCAGTTCCGTCAGGTAATCGATGAATTCGCGTTTCGATTCGCGCCACGTGAAATAGGTGTACGACTGCGAGAAACCGAGCTTCGCGAGCCGGTACATCATGGCCGGGCGCGTAAACGCTTCGGACAGGAACACGACGTCCGGGTACCGCGCACGGATGTCGGCGATCAGCCATGCCCAGAACGGCAACGGCTTGGTGTGCGGGTTGTCGACGCGGAATATCCGCACGCCGGCATCGATCCAGAACAGCACGACGTCGCGCAGCGCGAGCCACAGTGCGGGCATCGCGTCGTGCGCGTAGAAGTCGGGATTGACGATGTCCTGATAGCGTTTCGGCGGATTCTCCGCATAGCGCAGCGAGCCGTCGGGACGCCAGGCGAACCAGCCGGGGTGTGCGTCGAGCCACGGATGATCCGGCGAGCACTGCACCGCGAAATCGAGTGCGATCTCGATGCCGTGCGCATGCGCCGCATCGACCAGCGCGCGAAACGAGGCGAGCGTGCCGAGCTGCGGGTGAAGCGCGGTGTGGCCGCCCTCGGGCGCGCCGATCGCATAGGGGCTGCCGACGTCGTCCGGCGCGGACTGCAGGCTGTTGTTGCGCCCCTTGCGCGCAGTCGTGCCGATCGGGTGGATCGGCGGAAAATACAGCACGTCGAAACCCATGTCGCGGATACGCGGCAGGTGGGCGATCACATCGTCGAAGGTGCCGTGGCGATGCGCGTCATTGCTCGCCGAGCGCGGGAACATCTCGTACCAGCTCGAGAAACGGGCGGCGCGGCGTTCGACATCGACCGGGTACACGGTCGCATCGTTCGTGGCGAACGGCCGGTAGCGCAGCGCGGCAAACACGGCTGCGACACGCGGCGCGTTGAGCAGCGTGAGCCGCTCATCCGGCGCCGCGTTCCCGAACTCGGCCGAGAAGCGGCGCGCATCGGCCGCCGCCCGTGCGTCGACAAGGTCGGCATGCGCGATGGCCGTGGCAAGCAGCGTCTGCGCCTCGATCAATTCGAGCGCGACATCCTGTCCGGCGGTGCGTTTTTTGGCGACGTCGTCGACGAGCGACGCCCAGTCGTCGCGCCACGCGATCACGCGGAATTCGTGGCGGCCGAGCCGGTCGAGCGGCATCTCGGCGTGCCATGCGTCGTTGGGCCCGGCGACGAACGGGGCCTCTTGCCAGTTGCGCTCGCCGGCGGCATGCCAGGCGAGGACGGCGGCGAGATGGGCATGTCCGTCCGAGAAGATAGTCGCGCGCACGGCGAGGCGTTCGCCGATCACGCGCTTGATCGCGAAGCGGCCCCCGTCGACCGACGGTTCGACACGTTCGATCGCGATCCGGTCGGCCGTCAGCGCGGCCGTCACGTTGACGCGGTCGCGCGCGGAATCGGGCACGTCCGTCACGGGCGTCGCGCGTCGCGCGTGCAGCAGCATGCAGCCGCCGGGCACGAGCGTGAACGGGGACAGTGCGGTCATTTTTCCGTTGCGGGCCGACAGGCCGGACGCGAAACGCGTGAACGCGCCCGGCACGCCGGGCAGGATCGTCGCGGGATCGACGTGCGAGCTCGCATCGAGGTCGGGATTCAGTGCGATCAGCAACGCGTCGTCGGCGCCAT
>NZ_JAHACR010000249.1 GCF_018375725.1 Burkholderia sp.
ATCATCGTCGTCACGCCCGACGCGAGCGCTTCGTCGATCTGCTGCGGGCTGATGAAGTGGATGTGCGTATCGATGCCGCCCGCGGTCACGATCAGTCCTTCGCCGGCGATCACTTCGGTCGCCGCGCCGATCGGAATCGTCACGCCCGGCTGGATGTCGGGATTGCCGGCCTTGCCGATCGCCGCGATGCGGCCGTGCTTGAGCGCGATGTCGGCCTTGACGATCCCCCAGTGATCGAGAATCACGGCGTTGGTGATGACCGTGTCGGGCACGTCGGCTGCGACGCGTTGCGATTGCCCCATGCCGTCGCGGATCACCTTTCCGCCGCCGAACTTCACTTCCTCGCCGTAGATCGTGCAATCGCGTTCGATTTCAATCAGCAGGTCGGTATCGGCGAGCCGGATGCGGTCGCCCGTCGTCGGCCCGAACATTTCCGCGTAGGCGCGGCGGCTCAAGCGTAGTGTCATGTGCTTGCGTTCCTGAAAAGCAGGGCGCTCAGAGCGGCCCCATCACCTTGCCCTGAAAACCGTACACGGCGCGCGCGCCCGCCAGCTCGACCAGTTCGACGGTGCGGGTCTGGCCGGGCTCGAAGCGCACGGCGGTGCCGGCGGCGATGTTGAGCCGGAAGCCGCGTGCGGCCGCGCGGTCGAACGACAGCGCGTCGTTGACTTCGAAGAAGTGATAGTGCGAGCCGACCTGCACCGGGCGGTCGCCGGTATTCGCGACGGTCAGCGTGATCGTCGCGCGGCCCGCGTTCAGTTCGTGCTCGCCGTCGTCGGTGAGGATTTCGCCGGGAATCATGCGATGCGCCTCATGGAATCGGATGATGGACGGTGACGAGCTTCGTGCCGTCCGGGAAGGTCGCTTCGACCTGGATGTCGGGAATCATCTCCGGCACGCCTTCCATCACGTCGTCGCGCGTGAGCAGCGTCGTGCCGTAGTGCATCACTTCGGCGACGGTCCTGCCGTCGCGCGCGGCTTCCATCAGCGCGGCGGAGATGAAGGCGACCGCTTCCGGATAGTTGAGCTTGAGGCCGCGCGCCCGGCGTCGTTCGGCGAGCAGCGCCGCGGTGAAGATCAGCAGCTTGTCTTTCTCTCGGGGAGTCAGTTTCATGAAGGCGGGCGTTCAGGAAAATGCAAGTTCGTTCCGGCGGGCGGCAAAGCGGCGATTTATCGTAGCACCGCGCGGCCATGCGTGCGCTGCCGGTCCGACGAGACGCAGCAAGGCGCATGCCATGCACGTTGTGCGGTCTTTTATGCGTTGCGATGGTGCGTGCCCGCGGCACGCGGCGCGATGTTGTGCGCGGGCCGCATCGAAATGGTGCGCTCAGGTCTGCCAGAGCCGCAGCGGCTGTGCGGCGACGCCGTGCACGATCGGACGCAGGTGCAGCCAGCATTGCACGAAGTGCCGTTGCAACGCTTCCATCGACACGGCGAGCGCACGCACGAGCACGACGCCGGGCGTCACACAGGTCGAGCCGGCGCGTAGCGTATCGTCGAATGGCATCCGCGCGGCGAGCGATTCGGCCAGCGCGTTGTCGCACGCGGCGCCGATCGCCCACAGCGTGCCGTAGGCCGGAAAGCCGCCCAGACCCTGCAATGCATCGCGCAGCGGATCGCCTGCGTCGAGCAGCGCGCGTTCCGTCCACAGCGGGCGGCCTTCGGCGTCGACGATCGCCGACGCGGACGCAATGCGTCCTGCCGACCACGCTTCGCCGGCCGCCTGCCGCCCGAGCTGCGTCGCATCCCAGCCGAGCGCACTCGCGCCGGGCCCGAGCGTGAGCGTGAAATCGAGCGACGCGTGCGCGGCGTCGAAGAACAGATTGTTCTGCGGCAGCCAGTCGAGCTTCGCGTGCTCGCCGAGTGCGATGGCGATGCGCTGCGTCGCGTTCAGTCCGTTCGACTTGTACCACTTGGTGGCGCCGGGCGTCGTCAGCACCGCATGCGTGCCTGCGCCGAGCGTGACGTCGATGTCGAGCCGGTCGCCGCCTGCGACGCCGCCCGGCGGATGGACGATCACGGCATGGCAGATGCCGTCGCCTTCCGGATAAAGCGGTCGTTGTACGCGCAACGGGCCGTCGTGCAGACGATGGACGAGCGTCGTGCGCGCGCCGTGCCGCTCGAAGCCGAGTTCGAGACGCGCCTGCCATGACTTGGCAGCGGTGGGGCAGGACAGCGATGCGTGGGAATCGTGGGCGGACATCGTCGGATCGATGGGGAGAGCTGGCGCGGTCATCCTACAGGAAGACGCTATACCGAGATCAATTCCGGTACGCCGTCGTGCTTCATGTCCCGTGCCTCGCCGGCCACGCAGCCGTCCGCGACTGGCCGCCCGCGACTGGCCGCCCGCGACTGGCCGTCCGCGACTAGCCGCCCGCAACTAGCCGTCCGCAACGATTTCCCCGCGGCTCATCACCCGGTACCGGCCGGCGATCGCGCGCGCGAACACACGGGCGTGTGCGCCGGACATGCACGCGGCGACGACGCGGTGCACATGACGCGTCGTATGGCGCGAATGGTTCGTTGCGGTGCAGTATCGCGGGCGCCAATGGCACACGGTTGTGCATCCCTGTTCCGGTGCTTACACTCGATGTTCGACTTGCGTCGCATCATGCCGGCGCGCTGCGTCGTCGCGCCGATCGAACCTGCCGAGGAGCCACCCATGAGTCAGCAGCAATCGAATACGCCCGATCTGTCCGCATTCTGGATGCCGTTTACCGCCAATCGCCAGTTCAAGGACTCGCCTCGCCTGCTGGTCTCCGCGAAGGGGATGTACTACACGTCGAACGACGGCCGGCGCATCCTCGACGGCACGGCGGGCCTCTGGTGCGTGAACGCGGGCCACTGTCGCGACGAGATCGTCGCGGCCGTGAAGGCGCAGGCGGAGGAGATGGATTTTGCGCCGACGTTCCAGATGGGGCATCCGAAGGCATTCGAGGCGGCGACGCGGATCGCGCGCCACACGCCGGGCGACCTCAAGCACATCTTCTTCACGAACTCCGGCTCCGAAGCGGTCGATACCGCGCTGAAGATCGCGCTCGCCTACCACCGTGCGCGCGGCGAAGGGCAGCGCACGCGTTTCATCGGCCGCGAGCGCGGCTATCACGGCGTCGGCTTCGGCGGCATCTCGGTCGGCGGAATCGCGCCGAACCGCAGGGCGTATTCGGGCGCGCTGCTGCCGTCGGTCGATCATCTGCCGCATACGCTGAACCTCAGGGAGGCCGCGTTCTCGAAGGGCCAGCCGGCATGGGGCGCGCATCTCGCCGACGATCTCGAGCGGCTCGTCACGCTGCACGACGCATCGACGATCGCCGCGGTGATCGTCGAGCCGGTTGCCGGGTCGACCGGCGTGCTGATTCCGCCGAAGGGTTATCTCGAACGTCTGCGCGAGCTGTGCGACAAGCACGGCATCCTGCTGATCTTCGACGAGGTGATCACCGGCTGGGGGCGGCTCGGCGCGCCGTTCGCCGCGCAATACTTCAACGTGACGCCCGACCTGCTGACGATGGCGAAGGGCACCAACAACGCGGCGGTGCCGATGGGCGCGGTGGCGGCGAGCGATGCGATCCACGATGCGATCGTCAATGGCGCGCCGGCCGGCATCGAACTGTTCCACGGCTATACGTATTCCGGACATCCGCTGGCCGTGGCCGCGGCATGCGCGACGATCGACCTGTACGAACGCGAGCAACTGTTCGCACGCGCTGCGCAGATGGCGCCGATCTTCGAGCGCGAGATTCACCGGCTGAAGGACGCGCGCCACGTGATCGACGTGCGCAACCTCGGCCTCGTCGGCGGCGTCGAACTGAAGCCGCGCGACGGCAAGCCCGGCGCGCGCGCGTACGACGTGTTCGTCAAGTGCTACCGGAAGGGCGCGATGGTGCGCTATACCGGCGACATCCTGGCGTTCTCGCCGCCGCTGATCATCGAGGAAGCGCAGATCGCCGAGCTGTTCTCGATCGTCGCCGAGGTGCTGAAGGAAACGGAATGAGGGCGGAGGCGGGCGCGCGATGCGCGCCCGTTTTGCGGTTCAGGTGCGGCCGGCGAGGTGCGGCCGGCGAGGTGTGGCCGGCGAGGTGCGGCCGGCGAGGTCAGTAACGCGGTACCGACGGATCGACATCGCGCGACCACGCGTCGATGCCGCCTTGCAGGTTGTAGAGCTTCGTGAAGCCGCGCGATTCGAGGAACATCGCGACCTGTGCGCTGAGCATGCCGTGATGACAGACGCAGACGATTTCCGCTTCGTCATCCAGCTCCTCGCTGCGCGCAGGAATCTGCTGCATCGGAATCGACACGCAGCCCGGGATCTGCGCGGTCTGAATTTCCCAGGGTTCGCGCACGTCGAGCACGACAGGCGCAGCGCGGGACGAGTCGGCAAGCCATGCCGCGAGCATGGCGGGCGTCAGGATCTGCATGAGGCGCCTCAGAACTTGAAGCGCGACGGCTCGATCGCGTTGACCAGCGGATCGACGTAGGTTTCGAACACGTCGGCCACGCGGTATTGCTTCTCGTCGATGCGCGTGATGATTTGCGTCTTCATCACCGGCCGGCCGCCGACGAATGCCGACAGGCGGCCGCCGACCTTCAGCTGCTCGAGCAATTCCTGGGGCACGACGGGCAGGCCGCCCGCCACGCAGATCACGTCGTACGGCGCCTTCGCCGCCCAGCCGCGCGAGCCGTCGCCGACGACGACTTCCGCGTTCGTCACGCCGTTGTTGCGCAGGTTGTCTGCGGCGATCTGCGCGAGTGCCGGATCGATCTCGATCGCCGTCACGTGCTGGCCGCGGTGCGCGAACAGCGCGGTCAGGTAGCCCGAGCCCGCGCCGATCAGCAGCACGTTCTCGTGCTTCTTGACCGCGAGTTCCTGCAGCACGCGCGCTTCGACGCGCGGGAACAGCATCTTGTGACCGCCCGGCAGCGGCAGCTCCATGTCGGCGAAGGCCAGCGCGCGATACGCGGCCGGCACGAAATTCTCACGCTTGACGATCGACAGCAGGCCGAGGACTTCTTGATCCAGCACGTCCCAGGGGCGGATCTGCTGTTCGATCATGTTGAAACGCGCTTGTTCGGTATTCATGGTGTCATGCAGCCTGGTCGGCCGTCAGCGTGGATTGGACAGATAAACTTTGCGATTGTACCAAACCAGACGGACCGCTTGCCTGCCGGACGCATGTCATGCGCGCTATCGCTTGCTGTTCCTGATCTGTTCCTCGAAGGCGAGGTCGAGCTTGCTGGCCTTGCGCGGCTTTTTCGGGCCCAGATCGTCGACGAACTGGACGAACGCGTCGAGCGGCATGGGCTCGCAGCGTTTCTCGGCCGTACCGCCGGCGCGATCGACCAGATAGAACAGGCCGCCGGGCATCGCGACCGCCGCGAAGTGCGGATTGCCGGAGCGGGTTTTGAGGCGTTCGACCGCGTTGGTCGCCTTGGTAGTGCGCATGGTGCGGATTCTGCTGCGGACGTAAGGCTCACACTTTATCAATATCCGCCGCGGTGTGCGCGGGTCAGACCGTGCGCGAATAGCGTTGCTGCGGCGTGCCGGCGAGGTATGCGTCGAACGCCATCGCGATGTTGCGCACGTACATCCGGCCGGCCGGATGAATCGTCAGGCGGTCGCCGGCGACCGTCAGCAGCCCGTCACGCTCGAACTCGCGCAACGTCTCCAGCTCGCGCGCGAAATGGTCGGCGAAGCGGATGGCATGCGCCGCTTCGACATGCGCGAACGGCAGCTCGAGATTGCACATCAGTTGCGTGATCACGTCGCGGCGCAGCCGGTCGCCGGCGGTGAGACGCACGCCGCGCGCCAGCGGCAGCCGGCCCGCCTCGAGCGCCGCGCCGTAAGCGGGCAGGTCCTTGGCGTTTTGCGCGTAGACGTCGCCGACCTTGCCGATCGACGACACGCCGAGGCCGATCATGTCGGTATCCGCGCGGGTGCTGTAGCCCTGGAAATTGCGCTGCAGCGTGCCGTTTCGCTGTGCGCGCACCAGTTCGTCGCCGGGCCGCGCGAAGTGATCCATGCCGATATAGACATAGCCGGCCGACGTCAGCATCTCGATGGCGAGGCCGAGCAGCGCGAGGCGTGTCGCGGGCGGCGGCAGTGCCGCGTCGTCGATCTGCCGCTGCATCTTGAACAGATGCGGCATGTGCGCGTAGCCGAATACCGACAGCCGGTCGGGCGCGAGCTCGATGACCGTTTCGAGCGTGCGCCCGAAACTCGCGACCGTCTGATGCGGCAGCCCGTAGATCAGGTCGACGCTGACCGACTGGTAGCCGGTCGTGCGTGCGGCGCTGAGCAGCTCGGCCGTCATCGCGAGCGGCTGGATGCGGTTGATCGCCTGTTGCACGGCCGGATCGAAATCCTGCACGCCGAGGCTCAGCCGGTTGAAACCGATCGTGCGCAGATGCACGAGCGTCGCGGGAGTGACCGTGCGCGGATCGATCTCGATGGAGAACTCGGCATCGGCGTCCGCCGCGAG
>NZ_JAHACR010000250.1 GCF_018375725.1 Burkholderia sp.
CCGTCGTTCCAGCCGATCCTCGAGATCAATCCGGAGCATGCGCTCGTCGTCAGCCTCGTCTCGCTCGGCCTGCGCACCGGCATGGTCGTCGTGATTGCGATTCCGGTCGTGCTCGCCGTCACGGCGCTCTGCATGTACCTGTTCGGCATCGGCCTGCACAAGGTGTCGCTGGGCACGCTGGTGCTCGCCCTCGGCCTGCTCGTCGACGATGCGATCATCGCCGTCGAAATGATGGCCGTGAAGCTCGAACAGGGCTACAGCCGCGCGCGCGCCGCCGCGTTCGCCTACACCAGTACGGCCTTCCCGATGCTGACGGGCACGCTCGTCACGGTGTCGGGCTTCCTGCCGATCGCGCTCGCGCAGTCGAGCACCGGCGAATACACGCGCTCGATCTTCGAGGTGTCGGCGATCGCCCTCATCGCATCGTGGTTCGCGGCGGTCGTGCTGATTCCGCTGCTCGGCTATCACATGCTGCCGGAGCAAAAGAAGGCCGCGCACCTGCCGGACGATCACGAGCATGACATCTACGACACGCGGTTCTATACGCGGCTGCGCGGCTGGGTCGCGTGGTGCATCGAACGGCGCTTCGTCGTGCTGGCCATCACGGCGGCGCTCTTCGTCGTCGCGATGCTGGGTTTCTCGCTCGTGCCGCAGCAGTTCTTCCCGAGTTCGGACCGTCCCGAGCTGCTCGTCGACCTGAGGCTGCCCGAAGGCGCGTCCTTCGATGCGACGCTGCACGAGACCGAGCGCTTCGAAAAGACGATCGACAAGCGGCCCGAGATCGACCATTCGGTCAGTTTTGTCGGCAGCGGTGCGCCGCGCTTCTACCTGCCGCTCGACCAGCAGCTGCAATTGCCGAACTTCGCGCAGTTCTTGATCACCGCGAAATCGGTCGAGGATCGCGAAAAGCTCGCCAGCTGGCTCGAGACGGCGCTGCGCGACCGGTTCCCGGCGGTCCGCTCCCGGCTGTCGCGGCTCGAGAACGGGCCGCCGGTCGGCTATCCGGTGCAGTTCCGCGTCAGCGGCGACGACATCGCGACCGTGCGCGGCATTGCCGAGAAAGTCGCGGCGACGGTGCGCGCCGACGCGCGCACGGCCAACGTCCAGTTCGACTGGGACGAACCCGCCGAACGTTCGGTGCGCTTCGAGCTCGACCAGAAGAAAGCGCGCGACCTGAACGTCACGTCGCAGGACGTGTCGAGCTTCCTCGCCATGACGCTGTCGGGCACGACCGTCACCCAATACCGCGATCGCGACAAGCTGATTGCGGTCGACCTGCGCGCGCCGAAGGCCGAGCGCGTCGATCCGGCGAAGCTCGCGGGCCTCGCGATGCCGACGCCGAACGGCGCCGTGCCGCTCGGTTCGCTCGGCCGCTTCACGCCGACGCTCGAATACGGCGTGATCTGGGAACGCGACCGCCAGCCGACGATCACCGTGCAGTCGGACGTACGCGCCGGTGCGCAAGGTATCGACGTCACGCATGCGATCGACGGCAAGCTGAATGCGCTGCGCGCGTCGCTGCCGGTCGGCTACCGGATCGATATCGGCGGCTCGGTCGAGGAAAGTGCGAAAGCACAGGCGTCGATCAATGCGCAGATGCCGCTGATGGTGATCGCCGTGTTCACGCTGCTGATGATCCAGCTGCAGAGCTTCTCGCGCGTGCTGATGGTCGTGATGACCGCGCCGCTCGGCCTGATCGGCGTGGTGGCGACGCTCCTGCTGTTCCGCCAGCCATTCGGGTTCGTCGCGATGCTCGGCGTGATCGCGATGTTCGGCATCATCATGCGCAACTCGGTGATTCTCGTCGACCAGATCGAGCAGGACATTGCGGCCGGCCACGGACGCTTCGACGCGATTGTCGGCGCGACCGTCCGGCGTTTCCGCCCGATCACGCTCACGGCCGCCGCCGCCGTGCTTGCACTGATCCCGCTGTTGCGCTCGAACTTCTTCGGCCCGATGGCGACCGCGCTGATGGGCGGGATATCGAGCGCGACCGTGCTGACCCTGTTCTATCTGCCGGCACTGTACGCCGCGTGGTTCCGCGTCGGAAAGCGTGAGCGCGATGCGCCGCACGACGGCGGCGCGTCGAGCGGCGCCGCACCGTCGGGAGCCTGATCATGGAACTGTCGATGAACTTCAAGACCCACACCGCGCGCGCGATCGCGGCGGCCGGCCTCGCCTCGCTGGCCGGCTGTGCGTGGTTCGCGCCGAGCGGCGACGCGCCCCCGATGCCGTCGCCCGCCCATTACGGCACCACGCCGCAAATCGAGCAGACCGTCGCCGCACAAGGCGTCGCGCAACATTTCGAGGTCGGCGCACAGCCGGTGCCGGACTGGTGGCGTCAATACCGTTCCGATGCGCTCGATGCACTCGTCGACGAAGGGCTGCGCAACAGCCCGACGCTGTCCGCCGCCGAGCACAGTCTGACTGCCGCGCGCGAGCAGCTGCGCGCGCAGATCGGCAGCTCGCTGCTGCCGTCGATCGACGCGGTCGGCCAGGCCGCGCGCCAGCGCGCACTCGGCGTACCAATTGCGGCGCTCCACGCGCCGACGCTGCAGTACGACACCTTCGTCGGACAGCTCGAAGCGCATTACACGATCGACCTGTTCGGCGCGTCGCGCTTCGCGAACCGTGCGCTCGCCAAACGCGTCGATATCAGCGCGTTCCAGCTCGACGCCGCGCGCCGGGCGCTGGCCGCGAACCTCGTCGCCGCGGCGGTCACCGCATCCGTGCTGAACGAGCAGATCGGGACGACCGAGCGGCTCGTCACGCTTGCCGACGCACAGGCGCACGACGCCGACCGCCGCCATGCGCTGGGCGCGGCGTCGCGCGCCGATGCACTGAACGCGCGCCAGAGCGCCGACACGCTCGCGGCCGGCCTGCCCGCGCTCCGCCAGCAGCACCAGAGCGCACGCCACGCGCTGGCGGTACTGCTTGGCCGCACGCCCGACCAGGCGCCCGCCGATCTGCCGCTCGCGGATCTGCATCTGCCGGAGCAGGTGCCGGTTGTCGTGCCGTCGGATCTGCTGCAAAGCCGTCCCGACATCCGGGCGGCCGGCGCGGCGCTGCAGGCCGCGGCCGCCGAAGTCGGCGTGGCGACCGCGCAGATGTTCCCGCAATTGTCACTGTCCGCGGCGATGGGCAAAGGCGGCTTCGCATGGCCGACGATGCTGTCCGGCGCGGGCGCGATCTGGAGCGTCGCCGGTTCGCTCAGCCAGCCGATTTTCCACGGCGGCGCACTGCTCGCGCAGCGTCGCGCGGCGAAAGCCAGTTACGAAGCCGCGGTCGATCAGTACAAGCAGACCGTGCTTGCCGCTTTCCAGAATGTCGCCGATTCGCTCGCGGCGCTCGAGAACGACGCGCAGACGCTCGACGCGTCGAGCCGCGCCACGCTCGCGTCGCGCGGCGCATTCGAGGACGCCGCCGCGCGCGTGCGACTGGGTGCGCTGCCGCCGTCCGCGTCGCGGGCGAGCGAGCTGCAATATCGCAACGTGCTGCTCGACGAGATCCGCGCGAAGGGTGCGCGCCTCGCCGATACCGCTCGGCTGTACCAGGCGATGGGTACGCCTCAGCCGGCCGCATCGCCCCGCGCCGCCGGCGCGGACGCCGTCCAGGCCCGGCAGTAACGTTCCGGGGGCGATGAGCGCTGCATCGCCCGATCGCGCGTGGAGACAAAAACGCCCGGCCCGACGAATCGTCGGAGCCGGGCGTTGTCCATTGCGCCGGGCGAACGCGGAATATCCGTCAGATCGCGCCCGCCAGCCTGCGCCGCTCTTGCCGCAGCATCACGTAGTTCGCGATCACGACGCCGGCCGTCACCGCGACGATGAACAGCGTCGCGAGCGCATTCATCTCCGGATTCAGGCCGAGGCGCACGCGCGAGAACACCACGAGCGGCAGCGTCGTCGAGCCGGGACCGGACAGGAACGCCGACAGCACCAGATCGTCGATCGACAGCGTAAACGACAGCAGCCAGCCGGCCACGAGCGCCTGCGAGATCAACGGCAGCGTGATCGCGAAAAACACCTTGAGCGGCGTCGCGCCGAGGTCGAGCGCCGCTTCCTCGAGCGACGGATTCAGCTCGCGCACGCGCGACTGCACGATGATCGCGACATACGAGATGCACAGCATCACGTGGCCGAGCCAGATCGTGAAGATGCCGCGTTCGGCCGGCCAGCCGATCCATTTGGCGAGCTCGATGAACAGCAGCAGCAGCGAGATGCCCTGGATCACTTCGGGAATCACGAGCGGCGCGTTGATCATCCCGCTGAACAGCGCGAAACCGCGGAAGCGGCCCATCCGCGCGAGCACGAAGCCGGCCCACGTACCGATGATCACCGACGCGAACGCGGTCAGCACGCCGATCTTCAGCGACAGCCACGCGGCGGTCAGCAGCTCGTCGTCCCCGGCAAGCGCCGCGTACCAGCGCAGCGAAAAGCCGGACCAGACCGTGACCAGCTTCGATTCGTTGAACGAGTAGACGATCAGGCTCAGGATCGGGATGTACAGGAACGCGAACCCGGCCGCGAGCGCCGCGAACTGCAGATAGCGATTCGGCTTCATTTGCGGCGCCCCTCCTGCTCCTTCGCCTGGAAGTGCTGGAACATCGCCATCGGCACGAGCAGCAGCAGCACCATCGCGCAGGTGACGGCGGACGCCATCGGCCAGTCGGCGTTGTTGAAGAACTCATTCCACATCACGCGGCCGATCATCAGCGTGTCCGCGCCGCCGAGCAGCTCGGGAATCACGTACTCGCCCACCGCCGGGATAAAGACCAGCAGGCAGCCGGCGACGATGCCGTTCTTCGACAGCGGCAGCGTGATCTGCACGAACGCCTTCCACGGCTTCGCGCCGAGGTCGTACGCCGCTTCGAGCAGGCGCAGGTCCATCTTCACGAGGTGCGCGTACAGCGGCATCACGAGAAACGGCAGGTACGAATACACCATGCCGATATAGACCGCGTAGTTCGTGCGGTACAGCTCGATCGGCGTGTGGATCAGGCCGATCCACATCAGGAAGTTGTTCAGCAGCCCGTTGTTTTTCAGGATGCCGATCCACGCATAGACACGGATCAGGAACGACGTCCAGAACGGCAGCATCACGGCCATCATCAGGATGTTGCGGGTCGCCGGGCTGGTGCGCGCGATGTAGTACGCCATCGGATAGCCGATCAGCAGGCACAGCAGCGTCGTGACCGCCGCGACGAGCACCGAATTCACGTAGGTCGCGAAATACAGGCTGTCGGTGAACAGGAACGCGTAATGCGCGAGGTTCAGCGTCACGTGCACCGCGCCGTCCGCGTACGACGCCAGCTCGGAATACGGCGGGATGCCGAGCTGCAGCTCGGCGAAGCTGATCTTGACGACCAGCACGAACGGCACGAGGAAGAACAGCACGAGCCAGGTGAACGGCCCGGCGACCACCGCGGTGCGTCCGGTCATCCCGAAGCGCCTGACCGGCCAGGTGAACAGGGACATGAGCGCGTTCATGAGGTCAGCACCACGCCCGCCGATGCGCTCCAGCGCACGTAGATCTCGTCGCCGAGCGCCGGCGTCTCCAGTTCGCTGATCGCGAGGCTCGACACGTTCGCCATCACCGTCTTGCCCGAATCGAGCTTCACGTGATACAGCGAGTAGCCGCCCATGTACGCGACGTTCGTGATCGTGCCGTGCGCCCAGTTGTACGCGCCTTCGGGCGGCTTGCGGGTCAGCGCGATACGCTCGGGGCGCACCGACACGGTGACCGGCATGCCGAGCGGGCCGGTGATGCCGTGGTTCACGTACAGACTGCACGGCAGATCCGGCGACTCGATGAAGACGTGGTCCGGCTCGTCCTCGACGGTCGTGCCGTCGAACAGGTTTGTCGAGCCGATGAACTCGGCCGAGAACCGCGAGTTCGGATACTCGTAGACCTCGATCGGCGTGCCGGTCTGGACGATCTGGCCTTCGCTCATCACCGCGAGCCGGTTCGCCATCGTCATCGCCTCTTCCTGGTCGTGCGTGACCATGATGCAGGTCACGCCCACCTGGTTCAGAATGTTGACGAGCTCGATCTGCGTGCGCTGGCGGATCTGCTTGTCGAGCGCCGACATCGGCTCGTCGAGCAGCAGCAGTTTCGGGCGCTTGACGAGCGAGCGAGCGAGCGCGACGCGCTGCTGCTGCCCGCCCGACAGCTGGTGCGGCTTGCGCTTCGCGAACTTGCCCATCTGCACGAGCGCCAGCGCGGCATGCACGCGCTCCTGCAGCTCCGCCTTCGGCACGCCTTCCTGCTTGAGGCCGAACGCGACGTTCGCCTCGACGCTCATGTGCGGGAACAGCGCATACGACTGGAACATCATGTTCACGGGCCGCTTGTACGGCGGCATCTGCGCGAGGTCCTCGCCGTCGATCAGGATCCTGCCCGACGTCACCGTCTCGAGGCCGGCGAGCATCCGCAGCAGCGTGGACTTGCCGCAG
>NZ_JAHACR010000251.1 GCF_018375725.1 Burkholderia sp.
CAATCGCCAATCGGGAGTAGCGCGTGAATCAGCCGACCACTCTGTTCCTGCATGGGGGACCCGGACTGTCCGCCATTGTGGAGCGTGAACTGTACGGCATTACTTGCAAGATCGGTATCACCTCCAACCGCCCGCAGTGCCAGATTCGGCAGCTGTCGTCGTCGGCGTCGCAACAGGAGGCCAGGCCTAGCCGGGCCTCTTTTTCTGACCAGCGACGTCGAAAACTTAATGTGGCACTTTCTTCGAAACCTCGTCACAGGCTATAACGGCAATTGGCTCATGCGCCCGACAAGACGGGGCACCCGGCTACACGCAAAACAATCCGACTATATTCCTGTGCCTCCTATACAGTGCCACCGCAGGTGGGTTCGTCATGTCGCACTTCGCCTCGGCTTCGGCTTTCCTCCTGCCGTCGCACCGGCCCAGGGAATCTTCCTAGTCAGAATCTTCTTTGCACCCACCAGATTCGGTGTCTGGTCATACTTCATGGCCTTGAGGCGCGCGCTGACGTCCGCGATGAGCTGCGCAAACGTCGGATTGCGGTGGGCTACCATGTTCTTCCGCAAGGATGCGGCCAGATTGAAGGTGAAGGCGCCGAACGATTGTGCGCCATCGCGATACTCATACGAAAGCTCGCCTTCCTGGCAGGCCTCGAGCAACACGGGCAGGTAGGGCCCGTTGTGCTTCAGTGTTTTACGAATTGCATCGTAGGCGGGCTGGGGAAGCGTGCGCAGGCCGACGGCACGTCCGATTCGATACGTGGCGCCGTTGGTGCCGAGGTAGTTCACGCCTTGCCGACTCTCCGCCAGCGATGGATTGGGCGAAGGCAGCGACCGTTCTCGCCACGCTTGCAACGCGCTGTCCCAGTAGATGGCGCGGTGCCGGATATCGTCCGGCGGCGTTAAACCCCTCGCCCGGCGGCCGCCTTCGCGCGTCATCCCACCGGCATGGCAGCAATCGAAGATGCCGACAAAATAGGCGTCATACGGAAGCTGGCTGTAGAGCTCGACGAATTGCTTGTCGGTAATGGCGTGCTCGGGCGTCCAGTCGAAATCGTAAGGCACCAGGCACTCGTTGACATGGTCAATCTCGTCGCTTGGCCCATAGACCCGCATCTGGGCTCCATGGCCCGAATAGAAGAGGACTCGCTCGTCACCGGACTGGAGGTCATCAAGTAGCCAATGGAGGCGGTCAAGAATTCCCTTCGCCGTGGCTCGCTCGTTCAGCACCATGCGAATCTCCTCCGGTGCGAATCCGCACTCCTGCAGCATCGCGCTCATCAGGAAGGTGTCATTGACACATCCCTCCAGCCGATCGCCCGGATTCGGATAGTCGTTGATACCCACCAGCAATGCCCTTCGTGACGGCTTGGCGTTGACCTTCGCGAATTCCTTCACGCCGCGTGCCATCGTTTTGGAAAGCGCTCCACCCGCGATCCCTCGCCAAACGGTCGCCCGGGTGTTCTCGTGGGACAAATACCACACCGCGCTGTGATTCAGCGGATCGTTCGGAATATCGAACTGGGTGCCGACATCGATGAAGTTCGGTGCCGACAATCGGATGTCGGCGGTTAGAACGTGATCGTCCGGGTTGTACAGGTGATACCAGTTCGTCGCCTGTGCCAGCGGCATCAGGCGACCGGCAAAGGAATCCCGCACTAGGGGATTGCCAATTTGCGAGCCGAACGAGACGAAATGCTTGCCCCGGATGGCGGCCGGATTTTGCGTAAAGGCGTCGTAGCAGATCAGCGAACCGAGACTGTGCGCGCAGACGACGTCGTAACTGCCCTCACTCAGAGCCTCAAGGATGCGCGCGCGCGCGTCCGCGCGCAACGCGTCGTCGCTCACCCATTGGGCGACCATGCCGGCGGTCCAGCGCACGACATCCGGTATGTCGAACAACCCGCGTGAGCGAGAGAACAAGTCACCGAGGCCGTGTACCACCCCGCTGGCCAGCACGCGCGCAAATGCGACGGCATACGCGGCGGGGTTCTGCGGCGGCCTGTCGAATAGTGCGTCATACATCACGAACTCGCAATCCACCGCGCCCGTCAGTTTCGGGTTCCACGCTGCCAGTCCGTCCTGAATCGCCCGTGACCAGGATGCTCGCAGGTTCGGATCTACATCGCCATGGCCGACGCCATGCACGCACAATACCGAGAACGAATTTGCCATTGCTCCGTCTCCTCTATAGATGACCGTCGCCATACCGTGACGCATCGACTCGGGGCCAAGCTTGCCTATGGTTTGCCGATTGGCAGCGTGGCCAGGTAGTCATCAGCGTCCGTGCCGAGCTTGGCGATCACGGCGCTCCGCCGCTTGGCGTAAAACTCGCGGTTCAGCGTCATTCGCTGCGCAGCCGCCCAGAAGTTCACCGATTGCTCGCCCCACTTGAAAAACAGGAAGTGCTTACGAGAATCCATGCTGCGGAAATAGAAGGCGCCCAGCGCCATAGCCAAGCCCCCGTTGAGCGATCGCTGAACTGCCCCGATCTGGAAGTTGCCGCTGTCCTGCTCGACCGAATGGAAGTCGAAGAGGCGAATGGTGCCGTCCGTGTCAGCCACCTTCGATAGCGCCGCCACCGACTGCTGCAGCACGGCCAACTGGTTCTGCGTGGCGATCGCCGCGATGATCGCCAGAGCCGCCTGATCCATACGGAATTCGCCCTGACTCTGGTCATAGTGACTGAACATCAATTGCTCGCTGGTCCAGCCGAGGTTTACTAGAATTTCGATGTACTTCTGGTACCAGGCCTGCGTTTGGGTGAACCGATCGAAGAACCCGCTGGCCCCACGCTGCGCGATCTGGACTGAATAGAGGATATCCTGCATCTCTTCTTCATTGATGCCCTCGACGAAACTGACGAGGCTGCCACCGTCCACCATGGCTGAACCCGTGCCTGCTTGCGCCGGATCTGCCAGCGCACGTGCCAATTTCTTGCGCGGCTTACTGGCCTCGATGCCCTCCGGCTTCCGCGCGGCCCGGACCGGAAGGTCACCTAGATAGGCCGCAAAGCCAGTCGGGACGATGTCGTGGTCAGGCATCGTCGACACGCTCGCCAGTCCCTTCGACAACTTGGCCGCCTTGCCCTTCGCACCCCGATCCTTTGCACCTCCAACCGACCTCTTCATCTCCTTGATTTCAGGCGACTGAACGAGCCGCCCGTCCTCATCGAAGGCGGCATCCATCAGGAACTGGACTTCCTCTACCGTGTAGCCGGGGTCCCAATGAGTGTTCTCTGGAACATGGCAGTGGCCGTAGTGACCCGCCTTCGTGTCCCAGATCTGCGCGTTCCGGTTGTGGCCGCCGGGGTCCCGGCCGTTCTTCGCCGGCTTGGGAAAGCCGGACGGCCACTCCTTCGGCACGCAATGGGCCGCTTCGATCCAACGGCATAAGCGCGCCACGTTGGCCAGCGCACCCCGATCCTTCGGCAGATGTGCAAAGCCAACGAGTTCAATCTGTATGGCCGAATCCCGGTTGGTCGGCACGCCACCGGTAAGATTGCGCAACGCACGCGCGCCCTCCTGGGTGTCGATATGCTGATAAATATGCTTGGCATCGACGGTGAAATGCGGGTCGGAGCGATTGTTCGCGAAGGCCTGCATCGCGTCTTCGGCTGTGCTGCCCTCAGTTGTGTGGTGAACGATCTTAAACGGGCCGCCTAGGTTCGGCCCAGAGGACCCGGAGATCGGCTTCCATACGGCAAATGGGCAGCGTGGCATGGTTTACCTCTCTGGTTTTTATTCAGGTTGCAGTGTGCGTCGGCAGCACTGGCATCCGTGAAATTCGCGGAGACGTTGACCGGCTGCCCGATCGCGACCGGATCGTTGGCCGTTATCGGCCCGACGGACGGTGCAGCAATGCTGAGCGTGCCGGGTTTCAACCACACCAGGCCTACGTTCGAGTTAGCAAGAATCGACTCGTTGTCCGAGGTGGCGTACGTGGAGTACAACTCCTGTCCCGGAGGTACTGTGCGCTGCTACCAATTTCGACTCCAACCCCGATGTATGTTTGTGTTCGAGTCAACCGGATTCGCAATCATCACAGCGTCGGTTTCGTATTCGAGCCGACGGAAGCCGCGTGGGACGATGACTTCGCATCCATTCGTAGATTTGATCGTTAGTACATGCCCGGCATTCGGCCAGCGATGGTAAAAAGCCTACTCGTGCCAGTGATGTCTCCGACAAAAGCACCCGACCGATGCAGCAGCACGCTCGCCGGGCTCTTGAAAGCAGTTTGGGGATACGAGAACTGAAATTCCATAGTCAATTTTGACTATGGTGCAAAGGTCGACTCCTACCTATCGTGATTCTGCGGGGAGTAGGTCGCGGCCTTTCGATTTTGCTCACATGAATCGCGGCCATCCCCATCGAAGAAATTGCTGTCAAAAGGGAGACCGTCATGCGCAAGCTCATTCTTTCATTGCTCGGCAGCCTGGCGCTGCCGATGGCGTTGGCAGTACCGCCGGTCGCTCACGCGACGACGACGGTCATCAATTTCGACGACATTGCCAGCGGAACCGATGTCACCACCCAGTACGAGAACGTCGGGGTGCTCGCGTCGGGCGTGACGGCCCTCGACCAGCTGGGTAACTCTTTCTCAGCCTACACGCCACCCAACGTCGGCGTAGCCTACGGAGGGCTAATGACCTTCACATTGAATCAGGCCATCACCGGCAATGTTCGGACGGTGTCAGCGTACGTCCTCGGAGCCGCAGGAGTCGGCATCTACGCCTACGATGCTGGGAATGTGTTGGTCGGGCAGGCTATCCTTCCGGCTGGTTCCGGCCAGACCTGGCCACCGCTGTCGGTCACCTCCTCGGGCAATCCGATTACGAAAGTCCTGATTCATGACGGCGGCGGCGCCTTTGTGGTCGACAACCTGTCATTTATCAGCGATGTGCCGTTTGCGAAATACGCGGCGTCCGTGTATCTCGCGCCGAAGGTCGCATATTTCTCCGCACTCGAAAGCTTCACGCTGGGCGCGGGCAGCACTGGGCTCAACTTATCCACCCAACCGGTCTCCCTCACGTTTGGCTCACTGACGCTGAACATCCCGGCAGGAGCCTTCGTCAAAGACACGCCACCTCGGAAGAATTCCTACGTCTATCAAGGCGCGCTCAACGGCGGAACCCTTTACGTCTCGATTACGCCCACCAAGACGGCGAACACCTATCAATTGTTCGCACTGGGCGCCGGATACGTTTTCCCGACCAGCCTGTCCACGATGCCGGTCGCCTTGGCTATCGGAGACAACGACGGGCAGACCAACGTCACGCCGAACTATGTGCCGCACGTGCCGACTTCGCCGTAACGCGCCGACATCTCCTACTGGCCGTGCCCTCCATTGCGTATAGGTCACGTATTAGTTGAATGAGGTAACCGTGAAATCGTGTCGACCTCAATCCGCTCGCCAAAGGGCGTTGTTGAAGGCCATCGCGATTCTCGAGCTTGCTGCCTCATCCGCGCAAGCCGACAGCGCATGCTCACGATGAGTGGTGCCATGGCGGTCATCGATGACCAGACCGACATCGTTACCTCAATCGACAATTTTGGCTCGAGCCCCATGCCCGACACTATGGTCATTTCACGATACAGCCGCTCGAAAGTGAGCTCGCTAGAGCATATGCGGCAGGCAGATACGAGTAGGAGAAAAAACATGTCCAGCACATGGTTAGGTCTCGGCGTCATTAGTGCACTCACGGCAATAATCGGCGGAGGTCTCAAACTTGTCGGATTCGACATGCCAGTCATCAACTCCATATTTCGGCAGCTTCTACTCTTTGTTGCGGGAAGCCTTATTATTGCGATTGACCAGCAGGATAAGTGGGTGCCTCTTGTTGCCCCCGACAAAATAACCAATATCGAGCCGATAACCCTCCAAACAGGAGAGAACCACAGCATTATGTTTTTTCTCGGTCGAGGCGGGCCCGTAACGGTGACGCTCGAACAGCTTAAACAGAATTTCACTGGATTTTCGGGCCCTCGCGAACAGCCAGGGCAAGACACGCTGAGCGTAACCCTTTGTGGGTCGGCAGGCAGCCAGTGCGAACAACGTCAACTGCACGAGTCGGATTCTGCCAGCAAGGTCCTCCCGGCGGGTCCAGGAAGCATTTCAGTCTTCAATTTTGCAACCAGTCCGCGTATGACGTTCGTTCTCAAGATACGCCAGCCCGGATGTCTGCCGATGCTCTGCGAAAAGGACCGATAGTCAAATCATCCTTTTACTTGTGATTTGGGAATAGGGAGCCACCCGCTGCGCCGCTGGGTCAGGCCGATGCGAGGCACCACGCTACATTTAGGTCAATTCACTCAATCGCCAATCGGGAGTAGCGCGTGAATCAGCCGACCACTCTGTTCCTGCATGGGGGACCCGGACTGTCCGCCATTGTGGAGCGTGAACTGTACGGC
>NZ_JAHACR010000252.1 GCF_018375725.1 Burkholderia sp.
CCGGCGAGTACGTCGGCGGCCTGGGGCCAGTCGGTCAGCCCGGGGCCGACGAGGCCGATGCTTTCGATAAAGGCGCGGAGCTTCATGGCGGGGTTCAGCGGCGCACGCCGTCTGCGCGGCCGAAGATCAGGCTGCAATTCGTGCCGCCGAAGCCGAACGAATTGCTGAGGACGGTGCGCACGCGCGCAGGGCGGCTCGTCAGCACGTAGTCGAGCGCGAACGCGGGATCGACGTGCGTCGTGTTGATGCCGGCCGGCAACAGCTGATCACGCAACGCGAGCGCCGCGATCACGGCTTCGAGCGCACCGGCCGCGCCCAGCGTATGGCCGGTCGCGCCTTTCGTCGAACTGCACGGCGTGCGGTCGAACAGTGCGCCGACCGCGCGGCTTTCCGCCGTGTCGTTGCTCGGCGTCGCGGTGCCGTGCAGGTTGACGTAGTCGATCGCGCCCACGTCGAGGCCGGCCGATGCAAGTGCCTGCTCGATGGCGAGGCGCGCGCCGAGGCCTTCCGGATGCGGCGACGACATGTGATGCGCGTCGCTCGATTCGCCGATGCCGAGCAGCAGGATCGCATCGTCGTCGAGCGTGCCGGGTTCGGGCGCACGTTCGACGAGGGCGAAGGCTGCGGCCTCGCCGATCGAGATGCCGTCGCGCGCGACGTCGAACGGCCGGCACGGCCGGCGCGACAGCAGTTCGAGCGAGTTGAAGCCGTACAGCGTCGTCAGGCACAGCGAATCGACGCCGCCGACGACCGCGGCGTCGATCAGTCCCGCTTCGATCATCCGGCGCGCGGAACCGAAGACCTTGGCGCCCGACGAGCACGCGGACGAGATCGCCATCGCCGGGCCGCGCAGCGCGAAATACGCGCGCACGAATGCAGCCGACGAGTACGGGTTGTGGGTCTGCGCATAGCGGAAGTCCGCAGGCAGTGCGCCGCCGTGCGGATCGCGGTGCTGGTATGCGTGTTCGGTCTCGAGGATACCGGCGGTGCTGGTGCCGACGAACACGCCGACGCGGTCCGCGCCGTAGCGCGATGCCGCAGCTGCGACGCGTTCTGCGAAACCGTCCTGCGTGAACCCGATCTGCGCGAGGCGATTGTTGCGGCACGCGAACGCGGCCAGGTCTGCGCGAACCGGCTGTGCATCCGCTCCCCGCACCTCGCCGATCCAGGTGTCGAGATCCGCGCGTTCGAAGTCGCATGGCGAGAGGCCGCCGCGCTGGCCGCGCAGTGCGGCCAGCGTCGCGTCGAGCCCGCGTCCGATGCAGCTGGTGGCGGTGAAGTGTGAGAGCAGGAGTGGTTTCACGAGGGTCGAATCCGGTTGCCGATCCGGGCGCCGCCGCATGGCGGAAAAGCGCGTCGGAAGCAGTCAAATTTTATCAAATGGCGCCCGGCGGACCGGCCGGCTGCGGCGGCTCGGGCGCGAGCGCCGCGCGCAGCGTCGTCCAGTGCAGTTGCGCGTCGGCGGCGGCGCGCAGCACGGCCGGCAGGACATCGAGCACGACCGGCTGCCCGCTGGCGTCGCGCGCGGCATGGCCGTCGTGGACGAGCAGGATGTCGCGTGGCGCGAGGCCGCGCAGCAGGCGGCGCGTCACCTCGCCGGCATCGCGTGTACGCGTGTCGAAGCCGCGCCGTGTCCAGCTCGCGAGCTGCAGGCCAAGCGCGCACAGTACTGGCTCGAGAAACGGATTGCGCAGGCCCGCGGGCGCGCGGAAGAACAGCGGCCGCGTGCCGCTGAGTTCGGTCAGGATGTGCTGGGCCGCTTCGATCTCGCGCCGCAATGCGCCGGGCCCCGACAGCGAGAAATGGTGACGGTGACGCAGGCTGTGGTTCTCGACCGCATGGCCGCGCGCGACGATCGCCTCGATCCACTGCGGATACCGGCGAGCGCGCTCGCCGATGCAGAAGAACGTCGCACGCGCGTCATGGCGATCGAGCAGATCGAGCACGCGTGGCGTGACGTCGGGATCCGGTCCGTCGTCGATGGTCAGCGCGATCCGGCGCCCCGCATCGTCCGGCAGGCGGATCCAGTTCGGGCCGAGCAGCGTGCTTGTCGGCCAGAGACCCGCCGCCGTCAGCACGAGATGCGAGCCGATCACGCTGCCGGCCGCCCAGGGCCAGACCGCCGGTTGCGCGGCGACGGCCGCGACCGCACCCGCGTGCAGTGCGATCGTGCCGGCGATCAGCGGCGTCGGTGTCCAGCGGCGTGCATCGCCGGGCGCGCCGGGCGAAAGCGGGGATGGCGCGTTCATGCGCGGCCTCCGTGACGGTGAGCGGCCTGGGCGATGGACGCGCTGCGCCCGGCCCGGGGCGCGAGGATTGCGGCGAACGCGAGCGCCAGCATCGCGCCGGGGCCGACGGTGAGGCCGAAGGTTTCGAGGAGCGGCACGCGCGACAGCGCGAGCAGGCCGAAGCCCGCGACCGTCGCCAGATTGGCGATCAGGAGCGAGACGAGCGTGTGCGGCGTGACGGGCTGCGCATCGTCGCGCTTGCAGAAGAACAGCGCGTAGTTCGAGCCGACCGCGACGATCAGCAGCATCCCGACGAGGTGCAGGATCGTCAGCGGGACGCCGGCGAGCGCGAAGCCCGCCGCCACGACCAGCACGGCTGCGACGAGCGGGGCGAGCGCGCGCGCGGCGCGCTGCGGTGAGCGCAACGCGATCAGCAGCAGCACCGCAATTGCGGCGAATCCGGCGAGCGACAGGCGGATGTCCTCGTGCACGTAGTTGACGTAGAGCCGGTCGGCCTCGGCCTTCATGTCGACGAACAGCGCATCGGGCACGCCTGCGCGGGCGAAGGCGTGCCGGATCGGCGTCGCGTCGAGGCTCGGCGCATCGGGCGCGGCGGCGGCAGCCGTTGCGGCGTCCGGCGCGCGCAGCGGCAGCATCGCGCTCCAGCGTCCCGCGCGCTCGCTCAGCAACGCATCGACGGCGAGCGCCATCGACGTGCCGCGCAAGTCCGCCCGCGTCAGCAGCGGCTGCCCGCGTGCGGCGTCGACATCGGCGATGAAGGGCGCGAACAGTTCCGGCTTCACGCTGATCGGCTGGTTCGCGACGGCGGCACGCATCCGCGTCGCGAGCACGTCCGCCGGCGGCAGGCTCGCGAGGCGCGCGCGCTGGGCGGCGTCGCTCGGCAGGTAGCGGGCGGGACTTTCGAAACCGGAGAGCACGCCGCGCTCGACAAGCGGCTGCAATTGCGCGGCAACCTTTTCTGCGCCTTCGAGCGCGGCCTGCTCGCTGGCGGCCGGGATCACGATCAGATAGCGCACGTCGGGCGCGCCGGCATCGGCGCGCAGGCGCGCGTCGAGCGCTTGGCTCTTTGCCGGCACCGGACTCAGCGCGGCAAGCTCGCGGCTCCACAGGCCGTCGCGGTGCCACGCGAGCGTCGCGACGGCGGCGAGCACCAGCACTGCGAGCGGCCAGCGCAGCCGCGGCGCGGCATGCAGGGCGCGCGCGAGCGCCGCGCCGAGCCGCGAGACGTCGCGGATCGCAACGTGATCGCCGCGCAGATGCGGCAGCACGAAGCGCGTGACGAGCGCCGCCGTCGTCAGACCGGCGATCGAATACAGCCCGAGCTGCACGAGACCCGGAAAGCCGGAGAAGAGCATCGACGCGAAGCCGCACACCGATGTCAGCACGCCGAGCCGGATCGTCGGCCAGTACGCGGCGACCCACGCGCGAAGGGCGTCTGCCGCACGCGTGGCAGGGCGCGAGCCGGCCGGCGCCGATTGCACGAACAGGTAGATCGAATAGTCGACGGCTTCGCCGATCAGCGTCGTGCCGAAGCCGAGCGTCAGGCCGTGCACGGTGCCGAACGCGACGCTCACCGCCGCGATGCCCGCCGCGACGCCCGACAGCACCGGCAGCAGGCCGAGCGCGAGGGTGCGCGGCGACCGGTACAGCGTCAGCAGCAGCGCGACAACCAGCACGAGGCTCAGTGTCGACAGCCGTTCGACGTCATGCCTGATCGCGTCGCGCGTATCGACGGAGAACACACCGGGACCGGTCATCGACAGCGTGCACGACGACGCATTCGGCACCGCATGCGCCGCGGCATCGAACGCGCGGCGCAGCGTGTCGATCGCACGCGCCTGCGCGTCGGTGTCGGAGCCGGCGGCGGCTGTCTGCGCGACCAGCACCGCACGCTTGCCGTCGCGCGACGCCCAGACGCCGTCGCGGCTCGCCGGCTGCGCGGCGCTGTCGAGCTGGCCGACCAGCGCGGCGATTTCGCCGGTCGGATCGCGCGGCAGCAGCGCCTTCGTGACGAGGCCCGCCGATGCGCTCAGCATATCGAGGCTGTCGCCGAGCGCCCGGTGCAGTCCGTCGACGGAAAAACGTTGCGGCGTGACCGCCGGGCTCAGCACGTAGCGATGGTCGAGCATGAACTGCTGGTCGCGCACCGCATTGACCGCCTCGCCGTTGTTGACTGCCGCGAACTGCGGATCGGCGCGCAGCGTGGCCGCGATACGGCGCGACAGTGCCGAGCGCGTCGCGGTATCGCCGCCATCGATCCCGACGAGGATCAGCCGCGAGACGAGGCCGTCCTGCAGCTGATCGACGAGCACGCGCTGCCCGGTGCTCGGCGCATGCGGCAGGAAGGCGGACAGGTCGGCGGTGAAGTTCGCCCGGCCGATCGCGACCCCGCATGCGAGCAGGAACAGCAGCCAGACGAGTACCGCGCGCCGTTCGAGCGCGCGGATGCCGCGTTGCGCGAGGGAGGCGTGGCGGGTCCGGTCGTCCATTACTGCGCGGGAACGGGTTGCAGCCGCATCAGCGAATGATCGCCTTCGGCCTGGCGGATCGCGACGCTACGCAGCGCGTCGCGCGTGCCGTCGAGCGTGATCGTGCTGACGACTTTCAGCATCCGCGAATCGAGCGGCGTGAGCGTCAGCGTCCAGTCGTCGCCGCGCCCGGCGAGCGCGACCTTGTACACCTGTTCGAGCGCGTAGCGATTGCCCGAGAGCGTCGCGCGGATGCTGTCGATGAACGCGCCCAGTTCAGGATAGCGGGCGAGCGGGAGCGTGTATTTGTGGCTGTTGCGCTCGACGGTGAGCATGTCGCCATCGACGACAAGATGTTCCGGCTTCGGCTTGAGCGTGTGCTTCTCGAGATGATCGGGCGCGACGAACACCAGTTCGCCCGACGACTCGACCGGCTGCGCGGCGATCGACAGATATTTCGTTTCGACGAACGTGGCGCGCCCGGATTTGTGTTGTGCGAGCGTGGACATCAGCCGGTCGAGGCTCCACGGTACGCCCGCGTCGGCGGCGCGAGCCGGCGCGGCGCCGAGTGCGGCCAGCGCGACCGTGGCGACGGCAAATGCGCGGGCGGCCCAGCGGCCCGCGCGCGAGTGGCGGCATAAAGCAGTCATGCGTCAGAGATCCCTCGTGGCGGGCCGGTCGGCGTGCGCGGGCGCGTCGGCGTGATCGTGACGCGCGCCGGCCGCGTTGCCGCCCTGCCAGAAATCGAAGTAATTGAACCAGTTGTACGGCGCCGCGCGGCAATGCTTGTCGAGCAGCGAGACGTAGCGCGACAGCGCCGCGTCGATCGCGGCCGCGCGCGCGTCGCGCCGAACCTCGGTGAAATCGGCGAGCGTCTCGAAGTGCACGTCGTAGCGATTGCCGCCGCGATAGAGGCCGGTCATGAAGATCACCGGACGCTTCAGCATCGCGGCCATGTACAGCGGACCGAGCGGGAACGCGGCCGGCTCGCCGAGAAACGCGAGGCGTCGCGACGAGGCGGCCGTATCGTCCAGCAGCGTGCGGTCGGCAAGCATGCCGACCATGCAGTTGCTGTCGAGGCGCTCACGTACCTTCAGCATCGAATCGATCTGCCCGAGGCCGATCACTTCCGGTTTCGCACGGGGATTCACGGCAGCGAGCGTCGCGTTGATCCTGCGCGCGTTCTGCTCGTACATCGTGACCACGACGCGCAGGTCCGGCCTCGTGCGGCCGAGCGCGCGCACCACCTCGAAGCTGCCGAGATGCGCGCCGATCAGGAACGCGCCGCGCCCGCCGGCGAGCGCCGCCTCGACGAGCGCCTGGCCTTGCAGGCGGATGTCGAACAGGTCGAAGCGTTCGTTCATCAGGTAGATGCGGTCGTGGATCGTCGCCGCGAACGTGTATACGTGGCGGTACACATCGCGCCAGCGCGCGGGGCGGCCCAGCACGCGGCGCAGATAGTCGCGCGACGCCGCGCAGGCGGCGGGCGAGAACAGCACGAAGTACGCGGCGATCAGATGCAGCACGACGCGGCCGGCCGGCCGGCCGAGGCGCAGTGAAATCCATGTCATCGCGCGCAGCAGCAGCGCGTTGCTGCGTTCCTGACGCCGGGCCCAGTCCGTGCGCTTCATGGTCGCGCTGCGTCCGGTGCAGCCGGCTGGGCGGACAGCACGCAGCTTGCGATGTCGC
>NZ_JAHACR010000253.1 GCF_018375725.1 Burkholderia sp.
CGGATCCGGCTCGAGACCGGTTTCCTGCAGGATCTGACGCGAGATGCGGTTCATCTTGTTGATCGTCTCGATCATGTGAACCGGAATCCGGATCGTGCGCGCCTGGTCCGCGATCGAACGCGTGATGGCCTGACGGATCCACCACGTCGCATACGTCGAGAACTTGTAGCCGCGACGGTATTCGAACTTGTCCACCGCCTTCATCAGGCCGATGTTGCCTTCCTGGATCAGATCCAGGAACTGCAAACCGCGGTTCGTGTACTTCTTCGCGATCGAGATCACGAGACGCAGGTTCGCCTCGGTCATTTCGCGCTTCGCCTGACGCGCCTTCAGTTCACCCGCCGCCATCTGGCGGTTGGTTTCCTTCAGGTCCTTCAGCGGCAGCACGACGCGCGCCTGGAGGTCGAGCAGACGCTGCTGCTGTTCGCGGATCGCCGGGATGTTGCGCGACAGAACCGCGCTGTAAGCGTGCCCTTCCGCGATGATCTTGTCGGCCCATTCGAGATCGGTCTCGCTGCCCGGGAAGCGCGCGATGAATTCCGAGCGCGGCATGCCGCACTTGTCGACGACGATGTGCAGAATCTGGCGCTCGACCTGACGCACCTCGTCCACCTGCGCGCGCAGCGTATCGCACAGACGCTCGACGGTGCGCGCGGTGAAGCGGATCGACATCAGTTCGTTCTGGATCGTTTCCTGCGCCTTCAGGTAGGACTTCGACTTGTAGCCCTCCTTCTCGAACGCACGGCGCATCTTGTCGAACCATTCGCTGATCAGCGCGAACTTCTCCAGCGACGCACGCTTGAGCGCTTCGAGCTGAGCGGCGTTCGCGCTCGCCTGCGCTGCACCGTCGTCCTCTTCTTCCTCTTCTTCCTCTTCCTCTTCGGCTTCCTCGTCCTCGTTCTCGATCGCTTCCGCTTCCTTCGCGGAGAAGCCGTCAGTATCGGTATCCGAAGCATTCGGATCGATCAGGCCGTCGACGAGCTCGTCGACGCGGCCTTCTTCGTTCGCAACGCGCTCGGCCATCGCGAGGATATCGGCGATCGTCGTCGGGCATGCGGAAATCGCCATCACCATGTGGCGCAGGCCGTCTTCGATCCGCTTCGCGATCTCGATTTCGCCTTCGCGCGTGAGCAGTTCGACCGTGCCCATCTCGCGCATGTACATCCGCACCGGATCGGTCGTGCGACCGAATTCCGAATCGACGGTGGACAGCGCGACTTCGGCTTCCTCTTCGACTTCGTCGTCCGACGAGGCCGCGGGCGCGTTGTCGTTCAGGAGCAGCGTCTCCGCGTCCGGCGCCTGCTCGTAGACGGCCACGCCCATGTCGTTGAACGTGCCGATGATGCCCTCGAGTGCTTCAGTCTCGGTGAAGTTGTCCGGCAGGTGGTCGTTGATTTCGGCATACGTCAGGAAGCCGCGCTCCTTGCCGAGCTTGATCAGCGCGCGCAGCTTCACGCGGCGCTCTTCGAGTTCCTCGGCCGTGCCGGGCGTGCTCGTCGCGAACGCTTCCTTCAGCAGCGCCTTTTCCTTGGCGCGGCGATCGCGCACCTTGGATTTGCCCGATGCAGCAACAGGCTGCTCGTCGCTCTGATTTGCGTCGTCATCGACGGATACTTCGTTCAGCTTTTTCGTCATGGAGTTCGCCGTACCGGCTAAATCGACTCGCGGCTGCTGGACGACAGCCGGTTGAACCGTGGGTGCATGAGTAGTACGTACTGCCGTTTCGTCCGCCGCGGCAGCCGCGTCCCTTGCGCTTTTCGCACTTGCCCGCTTCGCCGGCTTCGCCGGCTCGGAATCGGGTCTGGCAGCAGCCCGTGTTGCCTTGGCTGCCGGCGCCGGCGTAGCTTGAGCAGTGCCGGCCGCGGTTCTTTTTCTTGCAGCGGCGATGACGGCGGAAGACTCTTTCCTTGCGGAAGAAGCAGACTCGGCCGCTATGACCTTCGTGGTCGGCTCCGTCGAGCCCTTGCCTGCTGCTTTCTTTCCGCCTGTCGTCTTTGCCATCGCGATTCTCGCCTCTGCTTGGAAAACAAACCGCTGGAAACCTTATATTATAGCACGCTGGGGCGCCCTCTCTTAGCGCTCCAGCCCGCTCACAGCCCGAGCCGGCGCTTCATGTCGGCTCGCTGCTGATTCAATTCCATCAATTCGGCCAGTTCCTCGGGGATAAAGCGGGATTGCCGCGAAAGCCGGTCGAGCCGGTCGCAACATGCGTCGTAGCGCATCTTGAGCACCGCCGCCTGAAGCTCCTCTCCCGCGATCCGCTCCTGTTCCCGCTGCCGTTCGGGCGCCCCCTCGTCGTCCGGATTCTGTAACAACAAATCGCGGACGTTTTCATCATAGACCAGAATTTCGCGGAAGATTTCCTCGTACGTCGCGGCGTTCGAGGACGTCCGCAACACGTCGGACAGCAGCCTGAATTCGGCCCCTTCACCCAGCGCACGCGCATGACCGACCACTTCGGCAAACAGTTCGCCGATGCGCGGCAACGCACTCAGCGTCGCGATCTGCTCGTCGTCGAGCTGCGTCGCGATGCGCGGATGCATCACCATGTTGCGCAGCGCCCGCTTCTCGTTGTCGGTCACGCGTCGCCGCTCGCTGCGCGCGGGCGCCTGGCGCGGGGGCGCGGCCAGCCGCGTATCGACGTCGCTCAGCCCCGCAACCTCCTCGAACGGAATATCGAGACGGTCGGCGATCATGTGCATGATCTGCGCGCGCAACGCGTTCGCGGGCAGCGCCTGCAACATCGGCTTCGCATCGAACAGCGCCTTTGCGCGGCCCTCCGGCTGATCGAGCGCCTTGCCGGCGATCGCCTCGTTCAGCAAGAACTGCGACAACGGCATCGCGCGTTCGACCTGATCCGAAAACGCGGCCTCGCCGAATTCACGTACATAGCTGTCCGGATCATGCTCGGCCGGCAGAAACAGGAACCGGATCGTCCGGTTATCCGCCGCGTGCGGCAGGCACGCTTCGAGCGCACGCCGCGCCGCGCGCCGGCCGGCCGCGTCGCCGTCGAAGCTGAAAATCACCGTATCGGTCTGCCGCAGCAGCTTCTGCACATGGATCGGCGTGCAGGCCGTGCCGAGCGTCGCGACCGCATTCGGAAAGCCCAGCTGAGCGAGCGCGACGACGTCCATGTAGCCTTCGACGACCAGCACATACTTGCGCTCGCGGATCGCGAGCCGCGCCTCGAACAATCCGTATAGTTCGCTGCCCTTGTTAAATAGCGGCGTTTCCGGCGAATTCAAATACTTCGGCTCACCGGCACCCAGCACGCGGCCGCCGAAGCCGATGACCTGCCCCTTCACGTTGCGGATCGGGAACATGATCCGTTCGCGGAAACGGTCGTAGCGCCGCGCGACGCCCTGCGCGTCGGTCTTGTCGCTGACGATCACGAGCCCGGACTCGACCAGCGCGTCGTCGCGATAATTCGCGAATGCGGCTTCGAGGTTCTGCCAGCCGTCCGGCGCGTAGCCGAGCCCGAAGCGGGCCGCGACCTCGCCGGTCAAGCCCCGTTTCTTCAGGTACTGGATCGCAGCGGGCGCGCCGCGCAGTTGCTTGCGGTAGTAGTCGCATGCGGCCTGCATCACATCGGACAGCGCCGTCGCGACCGCCTTCGAAACGGCCGGCTGGGACGGATACTCGCTGCCCCCGCCGCGCGTCGGCGACGGCTCGTGCGGCACCGTCAGGCCGACCGACTGCGCCAGTTCCTGCACCGCCTCCGGGAACGAGAGCCCGGCATGCTCCATCAGGAAACCGATCGCCGTGCCGTGCGCACCGCAGCCGAAGCAGTGATAGAACTGCTTGGTCGGGCTCACGGTGAACGACGGGCTCTTCTCGTTGTGGAACGGGCACAGGCCCATGAAATTCGCGCCGCCCTTCTTGAGCTGCACGTACCGGCCCACCACGTCGACGATATCGACGCGGTTCAGCAAATCCTGCAGGAACGAATGCGGAATCACCGTGGGATCGAGCGGAAAAGAGGATAAAACGATGCGGCAGCCCGGCGCCGCCAGAAGTGCGCGCCGGGCGAGGGAATTACTTCGAGAGCGCGGCCTTGACCAGCGCCGAAACGGCGGTCATATCAGCGCGGCCGGCAAGCTTGCCTTTCAGCACGCCCATCACCTTGCCCATGTCCTGCGGGCCAGCGGCACCCGTCGCAGCGACCGCAGCCTGCACTTCGGCAGCCACCTCGGCCTCCGACAGCTGCGCCGGCATGTAGCCGCTCAGCACGGCCAGTTCGGCCTGCTCCTTCGCCACCAGGTCGTCCCGGCCCGCGGCCTGGAACTGGCTGATCGAATCCTTGCGCTGCTTGATCATCTTGTCGATCACCGCCGTGATGCTGGCGTCGTCCAGCGTGATCTGTTCGTCAACCTCACGTTGCTTGATCGCGGCCAACAGCAGGCGAATCGTCGCAAGACGCTCGGCTTCCTTCGCGCGCATCGCGGCCTTCATGTCTTCGCTGATCTGCTCTTTCAAACTCATCTTTCACCCGGGAAGGAAACGTGAATCCGACGCCCGCCGGCAGGCGTCAACACAAAAACCCGCTTGGGACAACGTCTCAAGCGGGTTGCTCGAACCGGCATCGGCAGCTCGCACGGAAGCCGCCGGTGCGCCGCTGCGCGAACCGCGCGGCGCCAACATCGTTCAGTACAGCTTCTTCGGCAGCGTCTGGCTGCGGATACGTTTGTAATGACGCTTCACTGCGGCCGCCTTCTTGCGCTTGCGCTCGGCCGTCGGCTTCTCATAGAACTCGCGCGCACGAAGTTCGGTCAGCAGACCGTTCTTCTCGATCGTGCGCTTGAAGCGACGCATGGCAACTTCGAACGGCTCGTTTTCTTTAACGCGGATGATCGTCATGACCCGTCACGTAAAAAGTTTGCAGGGGAAGATGTTCGAGTATAGCAGAGCGGTTACACAAACGCATCACCACGTCAAGCGCCGCGCGCAAATTCGGCTGCCGCCTGACCCGCAGCGACGCCGGACGCCCATGCCCACTGGAAGTTGTAGCCGCCCAGCCAACCGGTCACATCGACCGCCTCACCGACGAAGAACAGCCCCGGCACGCGCGCGCTCATCATGGTCGACGACGACAGCTCGCGCGTATCCACGCCGCCCTTGGTAACCTCCGCCTTCTTGTAGCCCTCGGTGCCGTTCGGTGTCAGCGTCCAGCCGCCGAGTGCGTCGCCAAGCTGGCGCAGCGTCTTGTCCGGCAGATCGGCCAGTCGCGCCTCCGCTGCAACCCGGTGCGTGTCGAGCCATACGTGCGCGAGACGCGACGGCACCCAGTCGGCGAGCAGCGAACCGATCTGGCGCTTCGACGTGCGCTTCGCGTCAAGTAGTTCGGCGGTCGCGTCGCGCTGTGGCAGCAGGTCGACGCGAATCGGGTCGCCGGGCTGCCAGTAGCTCGAAATCTGCAGGATCCCCGGCCCGGACAGACCGCGGTGCGTGAGCAGCAGATCTTCGACGAATTCGCCGCCGCGCTTCTTGTCGCCGGTCGACACGCGCACCTCGAGCGACACGCCCGACAGCGCCGAGAAAGGCGCCCAGTCGTGTGCGGCGAAGGTCAACGGCACGAGCGCGGGCCGCGTATCGACGAGCTTGTGGCCGAACTGCTTCGCGAGCCGGTAACCGAAATCGGTCGCGCCGATTTTCGGGATCGACAGGCCGCCCGTCGCGACGATCAGCGCCCGGGCGGCGATGTGGCCCGCCTGCGTGTCGAGCACGAAGCCGTCCGCTGGCACGTGGCGCACCGCATCGACCGCGACCGGCCGGCGCCATGCAATCCCTCCCGCGTCGCACTCGCGCCTCAGAACCTCGATGACCGCGTCGCTGCCGTGGTCGCAAAACAGCTGCCCCTTGTGCTTTTCGTGCCAGGTCACGCGGTGACGCTTGAGCAACGCCATGAAGTCGCGCGGCGTGTAGCGCGCAAGCGCCGAGCGCGCGAAATGCGGATTCGCGGACAGATAGTTGTCCGGACCGGCGTACAGATTCGTGAAGTTGCAACGGCCGCCGCCGGAGATGCGGATTTTCTCGGCAAGGCGCGGCGCATGGTCGATCAGCACGACGCGACGCCCCTGCTGCCCGGCGACCGCGGCGCTCATCATGCCGGCGGCGCCCGCGCCGATCACGGCGATATCACAGGTTTCCATGGCGCGGATTGTACACGGCCCGCGCCGGCGCCGGCAGCGCCCGGCACGTGGCTGCTATACTTTCTGGTTACGTTGACATTTCGGCGCCACCGATACGGCGGCGCACGCTACCCCACACCATGCTCGTTCTCGGCATCGAAAGCTCCTGCGACGAAACCGGCCTCGCGCTCTACGACACGCAACGCGGGCTGCTCGCGCACGCGCTCCACTCGCAGATCGCGATGCACCGCGAATACGGCGGCGTCGTCCCCGAGCT